>NZ_JBFABA010000034.1:0-62379 GCF_040640115.1 Micromonospora sp. NPDC023644
GCGCAGCGCGCGCCCGGCCTCCGCCGCCGTCCAGCGGCCGTCGACGACGGCGGCCGTCACAGCGCCCGGGCCCTCGCCGTGGGCGGCGACCGGGGACACGCCGCAGGCGGCCAGCAGCCGGGCGAGCGCGAGCTGCCCGGTGACGGTGGCGGCGTCGGACCCCGCCGCGCCCGGGTCGACGCCCAGCTCACCCGCCACCCGGTCGAGCTCCGCCCGCAGCCGGGGCAGCGCGTCGCGGAGCGCGGCCAGGTCGGGGCAGGTGGCGGGGAACGCGTACGCCACCGTGGCGGCCTCCGGCGACGCCTCCCCCGCGCCGACGCCGGAGAGCGCGCGCACCGCCTCGCCGGGGCCGGCGGCCACCACGAAGGCCCGGTGGCGCAACGCCCGGCGGCCGACCTGGCTGGTGTAGGCGACGTCGGCGAGGGCCTGCTCCCGGTGGTGCCCGATGTGCGCGGCGAGCCGGCCGGCGGCGGCGGTCAGCGCCTCGGCGCCGGCCGCGGAGACGGTGAGCAGCACGGCCGGCGGGTTCGGCCCCGGCGGCGCGGGCGGCGGCGCCTCTTCGAGGATGACGTGCGCGTTCGTGCCGCCGACGCCGAACGAGCTGACCGCCGCCCGGCGCGGCCCGGACACCTCGGGCCAGTCGCGCAGCATGTCGTTGACGCGGAACGGCCCCCGGTCGAGCGAGGTCTGCGGGTTGGGCTTGCGGTAGTGGATCGACGGCGGCAGCTCGCCGTGGTGGATGGCGAGGACCGCCTTGATCAGCGAGGTCACGCCGGAGGCGGTGTCGAGGTTGCCGACGTTCGGCTTGACCGAGCCGATCGCCCACCCGGCGCCCGGGCCGCCGGCCGTGCCGTACGCCTCCTCCAGGGCGGACACCTCGATCGAGTCCCCCATCAGGGTGCCGCTGCCGTTGGCCTCGACGTACTGGATGGAGCTGGGCTCGACGTCGGCGACCCGCAGCGCCCGGCGGATCACCCGCACCTGGCCCGACCGGCCGGGCGCCACGAAGCTGACCTTGCCGGCGCCGTCGTTGTTCACCGCCGAGCCCTTCACCAGTGCGTAGATCCGGTCGCCGGCGGCCTCGGCGTCCTCGCGGCGGCGCAGCACCACCACGCCGGCGCCGTCGCCCAGGTGGTAGCCGGCGGCCTCGGCGTCGAAGGCGCGGCAGCGGCCGTCGGGCGAGTTGATGCCGTCGGCCTCGTGCCGGTAGCCGCGGGGCACCGGGTTCTTGACGCTGACCGCGCCCACGATCGCCATGTCGCACTGGTAGTCGAGCAGGCTGCTGATCGCGTGGTGCAGCCCGACCAGGGCCGAGGAGCAGTTGGTCTGCACCGTCATGCTGGGCCCGGTCAGGTCGAGCTTGTACGAGATGCGGGTGGCCAGGTTGTCCTTGTCGCTGGCGACGGCCATGCCGAGGCGGCCGGCGGAGTCGACCAGCTCCTGCTGGGGCAGCAGGTGGTAGAGCAGGTACTGGTTCAGGCCGCACCCCGCGTACACGGCGATGTCGCCGGGGAAGCGGCGGCTGTCGTAGCCGGCGTCCTCCAGCGCCTCCCAGGCGCACTCCAGCAGGATCCGGTGCTGCGGGTCGATCAGCGTCGCGTCCGTCGGCGAGTAGCCGAAGAACTGCGCGTCGAACCGGTCGGCGCCCTCGATCCCGGACCACACCGGCACGTACGCCGGGTCGGTGCGTTCCGCGGCCGGGACGGCGTCCAGCTCGGCGGCGGTCAGCTGGCGGCCGGCGTCGACGCCGGCGCGGAGCAGCTCCCAGAACTCGGCGACGTTCGCCGCGCCCGGGAACCGCCCGCTCATCCCCACGACGGCGATGTCCATCTCGCTGCTCATCGGCTTCCCACTTCCTGGATACGCTGGCGCATCAGCCGGCGGCGGTTCGCCACCTGCTCGTTGCGGTCGGGCCCCGGGTCGACGGGCGGTTCCGCCGCCGGGCGCGCGGGCTCGCCGAGGTGCTCGGCGAGCTTGCGCACGGTGGTGTGCTCGTAGAGGTCGACCAGCGGGAACTGCCGGCCGAGGAGTTCCTGGAGTCGGATGTGCACCTGGACCAGGCTCAGCGAGTTGCCGCCCACGTCGAAGAAGTTGTCGTCGAGCCCGACGGCGCCGACGCCGAGGACGTCCAGCCAGATCTCGGTGACCTGGGCCTGGAGCCCGCCGGCCGCCGCCGCGAGCGGCCGGGCCGTCGCGCCCGCGCCGAGCCGGGCCATCGCCTCGGTGACGTCGACCGCGACGGCGCGCCGGCTCACCTTGCCGGTCGCCGTGGTGGGCAGCTCGTCGACCAGGTGCAGCAGCGGCACCATGAACTCCGGCAGCCGCTGCCGCAGGTGGGTGCGCAGGTCGTGCAGCAGGTCCCGCCGCGCGGTGGCGCCCAGCGGGTCGTTGGCCAGCTCCGGCCAGTCGGCGCGCCGCACCCGGGGCGGGGTCCAGCCGACCGCGTCGTTCGGTCGGGCCGCCGGCCAGAACCGCAGGTCCATCGCGTACTCCTCGCGTGCGGTCGACGGCACCACGGCGGTCCGTCGGCCCAGCGCCTCGCCGATGCTCCAGCAGTCCTCCGGGTCGACCCCGGGCGGCAGCTCGCCCACCGGGCGGGTCACCGGGTCCCCGTCGGCGAGACCGGCCAGCCGGCGTACGGGGCCGGCGACCGTGACCAGCCGCGCGTTCGGCACGTCGCGTACCTCGACCGGACGGTTGCGGTTGCCGCGCAGCACGCCCCGCAGCCGGGCGACGTCCAGCCCGTCGCGCGTCCAGTCCAGCCGCAGCGGCTCGACCGGCTCGGCGGCGTCGCGGTCGGGGGCGGCGCCCACGTGCAGGACGACGTCGTAGCGGAACGCGCTCAGCTCGTTGGCCTGCCGGCCGCGCTTGAGGTGCAGCTCCGCCCCGGTCACCCCCGGCAGCCAGTCCGGCGCGGTGAGGAACAGGTCGGGGGCGAGCACCAGCTCGTCGTCGGCGAGCACCCGGGCGGCGACGCGGCGGCGCAGCTCGGCGACGGTCAGGCCGGGTTCCGGCTCGGCGCCCAGCTCCACCGAGGCGTGGAACACCTCCAGCAGGTCCAGGTCGCGCACGTCGCCGAGGTAGATCCGCCCGCCGGGCGCCGCCGCGGTGACCGCCGCGCGCAGCACCCCGCGCAGGTAGTCGTGGTTGGGGAAGTACTGGGTCACCGAGTGCAGCACCACGGTGTCGAAGCTGCCGGCCTCGATGCCGGTGAGGTCGTCGGCCTCGCGCAGCAGCAGCGTGACCGCGTCCCGGTCGACCCCCTCGGCGTCGAGCCGCTGTTCGAGCACCTTCAGGCCGGCGGCGGAGAAGTCGGTGCCGACGTACGCCTCGCACTCCGGCGCCAGCGCCAGCGTCAGGTTGCCCGTGCCGCAGCCGAGCTCCAGCAGCCGGCGGGGGCGCAGGTCCCGGATCCGCCGGACCGCCTGGTCGATCCACTCACCCATCTCGACGTCGGTGAACGGCGCACCCGTGTAGCTGCTGGTCCAGATCGCCTGCTGGGCCTCCTCGGCGGGGCCGGCGTCGGTGTACATCCGGTCGTAGAGCAGCCGCCAGTCGGAGACCCGGGTGGTGGCGGGCGCCCCGCCCGGGTCGGACCCGGCCGGCGTGGGCGCGGACGAGCCGCCCCGGCCGCGGGGCACGACCGCCGCGACGATCCGCTGTTCCCCGCCGCCGGGAGCATCCGCGAGCGCGGCCACGGCGGCGGCGACGCCGGGGTGGGCCCGCAGCGTCGCCTCGATCTCGCCCAGCTCGATCCGGAACCCGCGGACCTTCACCTGGTGGTCGGCGCGGCCCAGGAACTCCAGCCGGCCGTCGTGGCTCCACCGGCCCCGGTCGCCGGTGCGGAACAGCCGCCCGCCGTCCCCGTACGGGTCGGGGAGGAACCGCGCCGCGGTCAACGCCGGCTGGTCGAGGTAGCCACGGGCCAGGCCGGCCCCGCTGACGTAGACCTCGCCGGCGAAGCGGGGCGGCACCGGCCGCATGGCCTCGTCGAGCACGTAGATCCGGGTGTTGCCGATGGGCCGCCCGATGCTGCCGACCCGCTCCGGTCCGGTGACCACGTCCAGGGTCACGTCGGCGGAGATCTCCGACGAGCCGTAGAGGTCGACCAGGACGCAGCCGGGCAGGGCCGCCAGCCACCGCGCGGCCAGGTCCGGGGTGAGCGCCTCCCCGCTGGAGTGGCAGTAGCGCAGCGCCGCCAGCCGTTCCCCGGCGTCGTGGACGCCGTCGAGGATGGCCCGCAGCAGCGACGGCACGGCCACCAGGCGGGTGACCCGGTGCCGGGCGAGCAGGTCGACCAGGCGGACCGGGTCGCGTCCGACGTCCTCCGGCACCACGACGACCGGAGCGCCGGCGAAGAGCGGCAGGAACATCTCGCCGCCGGAGTCGAAGAAGCTCAGCGAGGTCTTGTGGCTGCCCACCTCGTCCGGCCCCATCGGGAAGCGGTCCATGATCCACCGCTGCCGGTTGACGATGCCCCGGTGCAGGCCGAGGACGCCCTGCGGGGTGCCGGTGGACCCGGAGGTGTAGACGACGTAGGCCACGTCGTCGGGGTGGGCCGTCGGCCTCGGGTCGTGGTCGTCTTCGGCCGCGAGCGTCTCCTCGGCCGGGTCGACCACCTCGACGTCCGGGAGGTCGACGGCCGCGCCGGGGGCGGCGACCAGCAGCCGGGCCCCGGAGTCGGCGAGCATGAACCGCAGCCGCTCCACCGGGTACGACGGGTCGAGCGGCACGTAGGCGGCGCCGGTCTTGAGGATCGCCAGCACGGCGGTGAGGCTGACGGTGGAGCGCGGCACCAGCAGGCCGACCCGGGTGCCCCGGCCGGCGCCCCGCCCGATCAGCCGGTGGGCCAGCCGGTTCGCCGCCGCGTTGAGCTCGGCGTAGCTGAGCCGGGTGGTGTCGTCGATCGCGGCCGGCGCGTCCGGGGTGCGCCGGGCCTGCTCGGCCACGATCTCCGGCACGCACCGGTCGGTGTCGTAGTCGGCCGTGGTGTCGTTCCACTCCACGAGCACCTGCCGGTGCCGCTCGGCGCCGAGCAGGGGCAGGGCGCCGACCGGGGTCGCCGGCGCCGCGACGGCCGCGGACAGCAGCGCGGTCAGCGCCTCGGCCAGCACGCCCATGGTGTCGGCGTCGAACAGGTCGGTGCTGTAGTCGAAGGTGCCCAGCAGCTCGCCGCCGTGCTCGCCCAGGTAGAGGGAGAGGTCGTAGTAGGTGGCCCGCTGTCGCACCGGTCGGCTGCGCACCCGCAGCCCGGACCAGTCCCCCAGCGCCCCCTCGTGGTTGAGCACCATCGGCGTGAGCCCGAGCCGGTCGGTGCCGCGCCCGTGCTGGTAGGCGAACGCCGCGCTGATCAGCGCGCCGCGGCTGGCGTCGGCGGCCTGCCCGAGCCCCTCGACGATCCGCCCGAACGGCACCTCGGCGCGGTCGGAGGCGGCCAGCACCGCGTCGTGCGCCGCCCGGGCCAGGGCGCCGAACTCCGGGTCGGCGGACAGGTCCACCGGCACCGGCAGCGGGTTGACCAGGTAGCTGACCAGGTCGGCGAAGCGGCTGCGGACCCGGCCGGCGTGCACAAACCCGAGCGGGAACGTCGCCTGGCCGGCGTAGCGCGACAGCACCGCCGCGTAGCCGGCGAAGAGCACGGCGGTGCGGCTGACCCCGTGCGAGGCGGCGAGCGCGTCGATCCCGGCGCACAGCTCGGCGTCGAGCCGGAAGGCGTGGGCGGCGCCCCGGAACGTGCGCACCGACGGGCGGGGCCGGTCGGTCGGCAGGTCCAACGGCACGAGGTCGGCGACCTGGGCCTGGCACGTCGCGGTCAGCTCCCGGCCGGCGGGACCGTCCAGGAAGGACCGCTGCCAGGCGACGAACTCGGCCGGGTGGGCGGTGGGCGCCGGCGGCGCCGCGTCGTCCCCGGCGGCGTGCCGGCCGTAGCCGGTCGCCAGGTCCTCGACCAGCACCGCCAGCGACCACACGTCCATGACGCTGTGGTGGGTGCAGAGCAGCAGCGTGTGGCGCTGCGCCGCGTGCCGGAACAGCACGGCGCGCAGCAGGGGCGGGCCGGCGAAGCCGACCCCGAGCTCCGCCTCGATCTCCTCGTCGAGGCGGCCCGCCGGCCAGTCCGCCGCGTCGCGCACCTCCAGCGTGACCTCGGCGTCGTCGGCCACCCGCTGGGTCACCTCGGCGCCGGCGTCGTCGTACCGGGTGAGCAGGGCCGGGTGCCGGACGCCGAGGTCGCGCACGGCGCGGGCCAGCGCGGCGGTGTCCAGTTCGCCGTCGACGGTCACCGCGCGGCCCAGGTTGAGGTTGGCCGGGTCCTCGGCGAGGGCGCCCTGGAACCAGATCGCGCGCTGGCCGTACGACAGCGGGTAGGGCCGGTCGGCGGCGGCCGGGGCGGCCGGCGGGTCGGCCGGGGCGGGCGCGGACGGCAGCGCGGCGGCCAGTTCGGCCACCGTGCTGTCGCCCAGCAGGTCGGTCAGGGCCGGGCGGACGCCCCACTCCCCCTCGATCAGGTGTTGCAGCTCCACGGCCCGCAGCGAGTCGAACCCGAGTTCCGGCAGGGAACGCTCCGGGTCGATCCGCTCCGGGTCGACGTCGAGCAGCCCGCCGGCCAGGACGCGCAACCGCTGCGCCTGCGCCGGCGCGGCGGCCGGGGCGGGGCGCGCCGCCGGGCGCAGGGGGTCGTCGGCGACGATCGTCGCGCTGCCCGCGGCGTACGCCCGCGCGCAGTCGCCGCGTCGGGTCTTGCCGCTGGTGGTGACGGGGATGGTGCCGGGCGGCACGGCGAGCACCCGGTGCAGGTCGAGGCCGTGGACGGTCACCACGGCCCGGCGGGCCGCCTCGGCGATCGCCGACGCCTCGTCCGCGGCCTTCTCGGAGCGGGTCTCGTACCACAGGACCACGGCCTCGCCGACGCCGTGGCCGTCGTCGGCGACGTCCACGCCGAACGCGGCGATCCGCCCGCCCAGGCGGGGGCAGGCGGCACGGACGGTCTGCTCGATGTCGTCCGGGTAGTGGTTCTGGCCGCGGACGACCACCGTCTCCTTGATCCGGCCGCGGACGTACAGGTGACCCTCCTGGCGGAAGCCGAGGTCGCCGGTGCGCAGGTAGGGGCCGTCGGCGGGGGCGCCGCCGAGGGTGGCGCGCAGGGTCCGCGCGGACTCCTCCGGCCGGTTCCAGTACCCGTCGACGACGCTGCCGCCGCGTACCCAGATCTCGCCGGCGGTGCCGTCGGGGACGGGGTGGCCGGTCGGGTCGACGATGCGGACCTCCGCCTCGGGCAGGATCTCGCAGCCGACCACCTCCGTGCCGGGACGGTGGGGTTCCGGGTCGGCCACCGTGGTCACGACGGGCCGCTGCGGCCGGGCCCGACCGGCGACCAGCAGCGTCGCCTCGGCCAGCCCGTAGCAGGGCAGGAAGGCCCGCTCGTCGAAACCGTGCGGGGCGAACGCCTGGGCGAAGGCGCGCAGGGTCGCCGCGCGTACCGGCTCGGCGCCGTTGAAGGCCACCCGCCAGGAGCTGAGGTCCAGGGCGGCCCGGTCGGCCTCGGCGACCTTGCGCACGCACAGGTCGTAGGCGAAGTTGGGCCCGCCGCTGATGGTGGCCCGGTACCGGCTGATCGCCTGCAGCCACCGCACCGGCGTGCGGATGAACGTCGCCGGGTCCATCAGCACCGTCGGCACCCCGAGGTAGACGGGGGTGAGCAGGGTGCCGATCAGGCCCATGTCGTGGTGCGGCGGCAGCCAGGAGGCCATCACCGTCGCGTCGTCGAAGCCGAAGGAGCGGCGGATGGCCCGCAGGTTCTCCAGCAGGTTCGCGTGGCTGACCATCACGCCCTTGGGGGTGCTGGTGGTGCCCGAGGTGTACTGGAGGAACGCCAGCCCGCCCTCGGCCACCGCCGGCTGCCAGCCGGTGGGGGCGGCGTCGAGGGACTCGATCTCCAGGACCGGCAGCCGGCGACCGGGCATGAGCGTGCCCAGGTCGACCGCGCTGGTGACCGCGCGGGCCGCCAGCACGGCGGTGGCCTGCGCGTCGTCGAGGATCCGCGCGACGACCGGGGCGCTGGCCCGGTTGAGCCGGGCGGCCAGCGGGACCGGCACGGTGCCGGCGTAGAGGCAGCCGAAGAAGCCGGCGAGGAAGTCGACGCCCGCCCCGACGAGCATCAGCACCCGGTCCCCGGGGCGGCAGTGCCCGGCCAGGGCCGCGCCGACCCGGCGGGCGCGGGCGTCGAGCGTCGCGTAGTCCACCGTGTCGGCCGCGCCGTCCTCGGCCACCAGGTGCAGGGCGGGGCTGTCGGGCTGGACCCGCGCCTGGTGGGCCAGGGCGGCGCCCAGGTTGACGACGTCCGTCGCCTCGTGGGTCAACGCGCCGGTGTGGTCGGTCATCAGGCTCTCCACTCGCTGCACAGGGGTCGGGCCGGGGGTCACGGCTGCCCGGGCGCGAGCCGGGCGGCCAACTCGGCGACCGTCGGCGCGTCGAAGATGACCGCCACCTCGACGTCCGCCCCCAGCTTCGCGCCGGCCAGGGCCACGATCCGGGTCGCCGTGAGGGAGTCGCCGCCGAGGTCGAAGAAGTCGTCGTGGATGCCGATGCCCTCGCGGCCGAGCACGTCGCACCAGATGTCCAGGAGCACCCGCTCGCGCTCGTCGCGCGGGCCGTCGGTGCCGGCGGCGGCGGGCTCGTCCTGGCCCGGTGGTGGCAGCGCCGCGACGTCGAGCTTCCCGTGGTTGGTCAGCGGCAGCCGGGGCAGCCTGACGAAGGCGGCCGGCACCAGGTAGTCCGGCAGCCGCCGGCGCAGGTGCGCGCGCAGGTCCGCGGTGCCCGGCAGGTCGTCGCCGACGACGTAGCCGACCAGCCGGGCGTCCCTGCCGGGCGGGTCCCGGCGTACGACGACGGCGGCCTCGCGGACCGCCGGGTGGCGGCGCAGCGCGGACTCCACCTCGCCCGGCTCGATGCGGTAGCCGCGCAGGTTCAACTGCCCGTCGCCCCGGCCGAGGAACTCCAGGACGCCGTCCGGCCCGAACCGGGCCAGGTCGCCGGTGCGGTAGACGCGGGCGCCGGGCGTGCCGGCGTACGGGTCGGGCAGGAACCGTTCCGCGGTCAGGGCGGAGTTGTCGAGGTAGCCCCGGGCCAGCCCGGCGCCGCCGACGTAGACCTCCCCCGCGACGCCCGGCGGTACGGGCTCCATCGCCTCGTCGAGCACGTACACCCGGACGTTGGCCATCGGGCGGCCGATCGGGACGAAGGGACGCTCGTCGTCGGGGTCGCACGGCCAGGCGGTGCAGGACACCGACACCTCGGTCGGGCCGTACAGGTTGAACATGGTGACGTCGAGCCGGTCGAAGACCAGCCGTTGCGTCTCGGGGGTGAGTTCCTCCACGCCCGAGACGATCCGCCGCAGCGACTTCAGGTCCGCGGCGTCGGCGGTGAGCAGCACCTCGCGCAGGGCGGTCGGCGCGAAGTCGGCGTCGGTCACCCCGTGCCGGGCGATCACCTCCGCCAGCCGGCGCGGGTCGAAGGTCGCCGTCTCGGGCATCAGCACGCTGGCCGCGCCGTTGAACAGGGCCCGGAACAGCTCGTCCAGCGAGACGTCGAAGGTGCAGGCCGCCTTGCGCAGCACCCGGTCGTCCTGGCCGAGCGGGAAGTTGCGCTGCGCCCACAGCATCCGGTTGGTGAACCCGCGGTGGGTGACCTGGACGCCCTTGGGCTGTCCGGTGGAGCCGGAGGTGAACAGCGTGTAGGCGAGGTTGTCCGGGTGCAGCGGCACGGCGGGGTCGGTGGCGGGGCAGGTGGCGGTCAGCGACGCCTCCCCGTCCAGGTCGATGATCCGCCGGCCGGGGCTCCACACCTCGTCGCACAGGTCCCCGGCGGAGATCGCGACCGCCGGGCGGACCTGCCCGAGCAGCGCGTCGCGGCGGGCCTGCGGGTCACGCGGGTTGACCGGCAGGTGATAGCCGCCGGCCTTGAGCACCGCCAGGATCGCCACCACCTCGACGGCGGAGCGCGGCAGGCACACCGCCACCGGGTCCTCCACGCCGACACCGAGGTCGCGCAGGTGGTGCGCCAGGCGGTTGGCCCGCTCGTCGAGTTCGCGGTACGTCGTGCGGACGTTGCCCTCGACGACCGCCACCGCGTCCGGGGTACGCCGCGCCTGCGCCTCGACCAGGCGGTGGACGAGCGCCTCGGGGCCGAGGTCGACGGCGGTGTCGTTCCACTCGTGCAGGATCCGGTGGCGCTGCGCGTCGTCGAGCAGCGGCAGCCGCCACACGCACGTGTCGGGCCGCCGCGCCGCCTCGACGAGCAGCAGCTCGAACTGCCGGGCCAGGGCGCGGATCGCCTCGCCGGTGAAGAGGCCGGTGTCGTACTCGATCTCGCCGACCAGCCCGTCGGCCGTCTCGGTGATCCTCATCGACAGGTCCATCCGGGAGCGGCCGGTCTCCATCTGGTGCACGTCGACCCGCAGCTCCGGCAGGTCCAGCCGGCTGGTGGGCACGTTCTGGAGCACGAAGGCGACCTGCGCGAGCGGCTGGTGGCTGCGGCTGCGCTCCGGCTGCACCGCGGCGACGAGACGTTCGAACGGCACGTCGCGGTGCCGGAACGCGTCCAGCGAGGCCGCCTTGACCCGGGCCAGCAGCTCGGCGAAGGTCGGGTCGCCGGACAGGTCGGCCCGCACCACGATCATGTTGAGGAAGCAGCCGATGAGGTGCTCCAGCTCGTCCTGCTCGCGGGTGGCGATGGGGCTGGCGACCACCATGTCCCGCTGGCCGCTGTGCCGGGCGAGCAGCACGGTGAAGGCGGCGAGCAGGGTCATGAACATGGTCGCGCCCTGGCTCTGCCCGAGGGAGCGGATCCGGTCCGCGTCGGCGGCGCCGATCCGGAACCACTCGGACGCGCCGACGAACTGCTGGACCGCCGGTCGCGGGCCCCGGGTGGGCAGGGTGAGCAGGGGTGGCACGCCGGCGAGTTCGTCGACCCGCTCGCGCAGGTGCGCCGCCATCCGCTCCTCGCCGACCGCGGTGCGCTGCCAGGCGGCGTAGTCGGCGTACTGGATCGGCAGCTCGGGCAGGTCCGGCGCCGCGGTGCCCGAGGCGAACGCGGCGTACGTGGCGGCCAGCTCGCGGCAGAAGATGGTGAACGACCACAGGTCGCAGACGAGGTGGTGCACCGTGACCCCGAGGACGTGCACGTCCGGGGCGATCCGGTAGAGCACCGCCCGGATGGTCTGGCCCGCGGCCAGGTCGAGCGGGACCCGCATCTCCCGCTCGACGGCGGCCCGCAGGACCGCGTCGTCGGGGCGCGCGGTGGCGCCGGGCAGGTCGACCACGTCGAGGGTCAGCGGGGCGGGCGGCGTGACGGCCTGCACGACCCGCTCGCCGAGCTGGCGGAAGGCGGTACGGAGGATCTCGTGGCGGCGGACGACCTCCTCGATGCCGCGCCGCAGCGCGGCCCGGTCCAGCGAGCCGGTCAGGATCAGCAGTGTGGCGTCGTTGTGGTGGACGGCGTCGTCCTCCAGGCGCTCGATGAACCAGAGTCGCTCCTGCGCGAAGGACAGGGGTGCCTCGGCGGCGTCCAGGCGGGGGATGGCGGCGGTGACGGGTGCCGGATCGGCGCGGCCGGCGCGCAGCCGCTCGTCGAGCAGTGCCCGCGCCGAACTGGACAGCCGCGCCACGCGTTGCGTGACGTCACTCGCGACCGGATGCTCCTGCCGTCCCACTGGTCCTCCGTTGTCCGTCGGTGATCCGGTCCGCGCTCCGGGGCCTCAGCCGGATGCGAGCGCCGCACCGATGCGGGTGCCGATCGTCGATCTGTACCAGCCGACTGAGCGGACAGTCAGCAAACGTGCGGGTTTTAGGGGTTTGACCTCCCAATTCCCGACATCGCTTAAGACTCCTAGGGGTTGGGGCAACCCGTTTCCCTGCCACATGATGGGCACGGCTGTGACGCCACCGGTGCCAGCACGCAACCCGTTCGACCGGCCGACCGGAGGTGATGGCAGTGCGCGACGACCTCCGGATCCTGGCCGACCGGTCGTACCGGATGCTGTTCCTGGCCCGCACGCTGTCGCTGCTGGGCAGCGCCGTGATCCCGGTGGCGCTGGCCTTCGCCGTCCTCGACGCGCCGGGCGGCTCCGCCACCGACCTCGGCCTCGTGCTCGCCGCCCGGTCGCTGGCGCAGGTCGCGCTGTTGCTGTTCGGCGGTGTCCTCGCCGACCGGATGAACCGCTTCCGCCTTATGGTGGGCTCCGACCTGCTGGCCTTCGCCGCGCAGGCGGTGCTGACCGTGGTGTTCGTCAGCGGCCGGCCCTCGCTGCCGGTCGTGATCGCGTTGTCCGCCGTCAACGGCGCCGCCGCCGCGCTGTTCCTGCCGGCCTCCCGCGGCGTCGTGCCGCAGGTGGTGGCCCAGGAGCAGCTCCAGTCGGCCAACGCGCTGCTGCGGCTGTCCCGCAACAGCACCACCATCGGCGGCGCGGCCCTGGCCGGAGTGCTCGTCGCCGCCCTCGGCGCCGGCTGGGCGCTGGCGGTGCCCGCGGCCACCTTCCTCGGCTCGGCGCTGCTGCTCGCCGGTGTCCGGGTGTCCCACCCCGGCCGGGCCGCCACCAGCACCATCCTCGCGGACCTGCGGGAGGGTTGGCGGGAGTTCAGCTCCCGGTCCTGGGTCTGGCTGGTGGTCGTGCAGTTCGCGTTCGTCAACGGCTGCTTCTCGGCGATCTACGTGCTCGGCCCGCTGACCGCCAAGGAACAGCTGGGCGGCGCCACGGCCTGGTCGGTGATCGTCACCGCGCAGGCGGTGGGCCTGGTCGGCGGCAGCCTCGTGGCGATGCGGATCCGCCCCCGCCGGCCGATGCGGGTGGCGGTGCTCGCGACCTTCGGCTTCCTTCCGCCGTTCGCGCTGATCGCGGCCGGCGCGCCGGTCTGGCTGATCGCGGCCTCGATGCTCGTCAACGGCGTCTGCGTCGACATCTTCGAGGTGCTGTGGGACACCGCCCTGCAGAACCACGTGCCGAACGAGGCGCTGTCGCGGATCAGCTCGTACGACGCCATGGGCTCGTTCGTGCTGGGCCCGCTCTGCCTGGCCGTCGTCGGCCCGGTGGCGGACCGGATCGGCGTCGCCCAGACGCTGGTCATCGCAGGCGGGGTGCTCGGTCTGGTGACCGTCGCGACCTTCTGCGCGCGGTCCGTACGTCAGCTGCCCGCAAGAGTCCCCGACGCACAACCCGCCACGGTGTGAACCCGGCGACATCGCCGGCCACGGACCAGGGTGGAGATCGGAGCAGGATGGAGCACCGGATAAGTCGGCAGATGACCGACGCCACCGACGCGTACGGCCGGCGGCTGGGGGCCTACCTCGAGCAGTCGTCCTACTCGCGGCTGCGCGGCGGCCCGGGCGTGATCGACCTCGCCTTCGGCGACCCGCACGAGTTCCCCGCGCCGGCCCTGGTCGAGGTCCTGCAGCGACACCTGAGTCCGCAGCACACCGACTGGTTCGCCTACACCCGCGACCACCCGCCGGCCCAGGAGTCGGTGGCGGCCTGCCTGAGCCGGGAACTCGGCCTGCCGTTCACCGCCGACGACGTCGCGCTGACCAACGGGGCGTTCGCCGGGCTGACCATCTGCCTGCGCAGCGTCTGCGACCCAGGCGACGAGGTGATCTACCTCGATCCCGCCTGGTTCTACTACGAGCCGATCATCGCCTCGGTCGGTGCGGTCCCCCGGCCGGTGGCGCTGACCCCCGGCTCCTGGCGACTCGACCCGGAACTCGTCGCGGCGGCGATCACGCCGCGGACCAGCGCCGTCATCGTCAACAGCCCGAACAACCCGACCGGCGCCGTCTACACCGACGACGAGTTCGCCGCCCTCGCCGAGGTGCTGCGCGCGGCCTCCGCCCGCAACGGCCGGCCCGTGTACCTGCTGTCCGACGAGGCGTACCGGCGCATCGTGTTCGGCGGGCGGCCGTGCCCGAGCCCGGCGACGCACTACCCGTTCACGTTCCTGGTGCACACCTACACCAAGACGCTGCTGCTGCCCGGGGAGCGCGTCGGCTACGTGGCGATCCCGCCGACCATGCCCGATCCGGCGGTGCTCCGGCGGGCCCTGACCGTGGCCCGCCTGACCACCGGCTGGGCGTTCCCCAACAACTCGCTGCTCTTCGCCCTGCCCGAGCTGGAACAGCACGCGCTCCAGGTCAAGCCGATCGAGCAGCGGCGCGACCTGCTGGTCGACGCCCTGCGCGAGGCCGGGTACGAGGTCCAGCCGAGCGAGGGGACCTTCTACCTGCTGGCCCGGGTGCCGGACGCCGACGACTGGGCGCACGCGGCCCTGCTCGAGGAGCTCGGCCTCCTGGTGCTGCCGGCCTCGGTGATGGGCGCGCCGGGCTACCTGCGGCTCTCCCTCACCGTCACCGACGACATGCTGGAGGAGACCATCGGTCGACTGCGCTCGGCGCACCCCGCGAACCGGAAGCACGCCAGTGTCCAGCGGTGACCGCCGCGAGGCCGACGCGGCGGCGACGCTCACGGTGGCGCCGGGCGGGTCGGCCGCCGACCACCGGGACGAGGCGCCGGCCGGCGCCGTGCCCCCCGAGGGGACCCGACCCGACGTCGAGGCCACCATGGCCCGCGCCCGCCGGGCCCAGGCGGAGGTCGAGTTCTGGCCGCAGGAGCGCATCGACGACCTGGTCGCGGCCATCGGGTGGGCGGCCTACCAGGAGGACACCGCACGGTCGCTGGCCGACCTCGCCTACCGCGAGACCGGCCTCGGCGACCCGGAGCACCTGTTCACGCTCTACCGGCGCCGGGTCCTCGGCACGCTGCGTGACCTGCATGGTGTCGTCACCACCGGCGTCATCGAGGAGCTGCCGGAGCGTGGCCTGCGCAAGCTGGCCAAGCCGATCGGGGTGATCGCGGTGGCCAGCCCCGCCACCGCGCCCTGCTCCGGGGTCGTCGGCAACGCCCTGCCGATGCTCAAGACCCGCAACGCCGTGGTCATCACCCCCAACCCCCGGGCCCGGCACTCCGCGGCCCGCACCGTCGACCTGCTGCGTCGCGGCCTGGAGTCGGTCGGCGCCCCGCCGGACCTCATCCAGTGCCTGCCGGTCACCGACCGGCAGACCACCGAGGCCCTGATGGCCGCCGCCGACCTGGTGATCGCCGCCGGCGGACCCGGCACGGTACGCCGGGCGTACCGCAGCGGCACGCCGGCGATCAGCGCGGGCGTCGGCAACCCGGCGGTGATCGTGGACGCCTCCGCGGACGTGGCCGCCGCGGCGGAACTGATCGTGCTGGGTGGCAGCTTCAACAACGGCACATCCTGCTCGTCGGAGAGCAACGTGCTGGTGGACGCCGCGATCGCGCCCGCCTTCCGCGACCAGCTGGCCCGGCAGGGCGCCCACCTGTGCGACCAGGCCGAGACGGCACGACTGCGTACGCTGCTGTGGCCGGACGGGCGATCGCTCAACCGGGACGCGGTCGGGCGACCCGCCGCGGCGCTCGCCGCCGCCGCCGGGATCGACCTGGCCGAGCCGACCAAGACCACCGCCCTGGTGGCCCAGCTGCCGCCCCTGGCGCCCGGCGGCGTCCCGGCGCTCGACGACCCGATGCTCGGCGAGAAGCTGGCGCCGGTCTTCACCGTGTGCACGTTCGGCGACTTCGACGACGCGCTGGTCGCGGTGGAGACGCTGCTGAGCCGCATCGGGCAGGGCCACAGCTGCGGCATTCACACCGCGCGACCCGACCACGTGGCCAGGCTCGCCGAGCGGGCCCGCGCCGGACGGGTCATGGTCAACCAGTCGACCGCCGTGGGCAACAGCGGCAGCTTCGACAACGGGATGCCGTTCACCCAGGTCATCGCCAGTGGCAGCTGGGGCGGCTGCTCCCGGTCGGAGAACGTGACCTGGCGCGACTTCCTCAACTACACCTACGTCTCACACCCCCTGCCGCTCAGCGTGCCGGACGAGGAGACCCTCTTCGGCGCCCACTGGCGGCGCTTCCCCTGACGGAGACCGACACATGGACATCAGCCCTCCCGAGGCGCCGCCGCGTGACCTGACACCCGCCGAGATCGACGCCTTCCACACCGACGGTGTGGTCCGGCTGTCCGGCATGATCGACGACAGGTGGCTCGGCCGGATCGCCGAAGGCGTGGAGTACCTGCTCGCCAACCCGACCGTGCTGGCGCAGGCCACCGCGTTGCTGGGTGGCGGCGGTTTCGCCGGGGACGCCTTCATGTGGAAGACCCACGACGGCTTCCGCGACTTCATGTTCTTCTCCCCCGCGGCGCGCATCGCGCAGCAGCTGTTCGGCTCCACCGCGATCACCGCCTTCTACGACCAGATCTTCGCCAAGCCGGCCGGGTCGGGTGCGCCGACGCCGTTCCACGAGGACGTCAGCTCCTGGCCGATCGCCGGCGACCAGGTGTGCGCGATGTGGATCCCCCTCGACCCGTGCACGCCCGACACCGCGGCGCTGCAGGTGGTGCGCGGTTCGCACCGCTGGGGCCGGCGCTACGTGCCGATCACCCCGGGCGCCTCCCACCTGGGCCAGCAGGAGGAACTCGAGGCGGTGCCGGACGTGTCCGAGCACGAGATCCTCAGCTGGGACCTGACGCCCGGCGACATCGTGCTGTTCCACCCCGCCGCGCTGCACGGCGCCACCGGCACCGGGCCCGAGCGGCAGCGGCGGGCGTTCGTCTCCCGGTGGGTGGGCGACGGCGTCACCTTCCAGCCGCAGCACGCGGTGCTGCCGCTGCTGTGGGAGCACGGCCTGCGGCCCGGTGATCCCATCGGCGGCCCGCTGTTCCCGAGGGTGCTGCCGACGCCGGTGCCGACCGAGGCCGGCTCCCGGTTCGACGGGCCGCAGCAACCGCACGCGGAACGCGCCGAGGAGTTCCTCGCCATCCTGAGGATGCTGTAGGTGTTCGGAGAACTCACCGCCACGACCGCCGCCGGCCGCGACCTGGTCTCCCTCGCCGAAGGCCACGTCGGCACCCTCGCCGAGCGGGCCGGCCGGCACGACCGGGAGAACACGTTCGTCGCCGACAACTTCGTCGACCTGCGCGACAGCGGGGTGCTCTCCGCGTGCGCCCCGACCCGGCACGGCGGGCTGGGCGTCCGCTCCCTGTACGACGTGCTGGTGGCCGTCTCCCGGCTGGCCCGGGGCTGCGGGTCGACGGCCATCTGCGCGAACATGCACATGGCCTCGGTCTGGGGGCAGGTCCGCCGATGGGAGCGGGCCGAGGCCGCCGGCGACCGGGTCGGGGCCGCGCAGCTGGACGCCATCCTGGAGGCGTTGGGCGGTTCCGACCTGATCATGGCGGGCGCCTCCACGGAGCCGGGCGCGTCGTGGAACGCCGCGCTCACCGAGGCCGTCCGCAAGGGCGACGAGTACGTCATCACCGGGCGCAAGACGTTCGTCACCAACTCGGCCGTCGCCGACTCGTTCAACATCTCCGTGCGGGTCGCCGATCCCGACGGCGGGTGGCGGCACGCCGAGGCCGTCGTCCTGGCCGGCACGCCCGGGCTGACCGTGCTGGGCGACTGGGACGCGCTGGGCATGCGCGGCTCCGGCAGCCACGGGATCCTGCTGGAGGAGTGCGTGGTCCCCGCCGACCGGGTCACCGTCGGCGAGCCGTTCGGCCCGCCGACGTCGGAGGACCTGACGCGCTCCTGCGCGGTCAACTTCCCCCTGCTGGGCGCCTCGCTCGGGATCGCCGAGGCGGCCTACCAGATCGCCGTGGAGCACGCCACCAGGACGCCGCGCCAGCCCGGTCGGGCGGCGCCGGCGCACCACCCGTCCGTGCAGCGGGAGATCGCCACGATGGAACTCGACCTGGCTGCCGCCCGGGGGGTGCTGGAGCGCTCCGGGCGCCTGGTGGACGCCTACTTCGCCGCCGACCCGGCGGAGCGGTCAGAGACCGCCGTCCGGGACGTCGTACGGGGCTGGCAGGCCGCGAAGCTGCTGGCGAACCGTACGGCGGTGAGCACGGTCGACCGGGCCATGACGATCTGCGGCGGAGCCTCGTTCAGCAGCCGGCATCCCCTGTCGCGGCTGTACCGGGACGCGCGCGCGGGCGGCTTCATGCAGCCGTTCGGGTCCCTGGACGCCTACCCGTACATCGGGCGGGTCGCGCTGGGGCTCGACCCGTTCGCCGACTGAGGACCGACCCGCCGACCGAGGGCTGCCGGGTCGAGAGCTACCGTCGCGCGCCGGACCGGCCGGGCGCCGGCAACGCGCGCACGTCCAGCTTCCCGCTCGGCGTGCGGGGCAGCTCGTCCAGGCACACCACGGCGCCGGGCAGCAGGTAGTCGGGCAGCGTCTCGCGGAGCTGGTCGCGCAGCTCGCGGGCGGTCGGACCGGGCGGCGCGCTCGGCACGACGTACGCCACCAGGCGCGGGGCGGAGCCGGTCCCGCCGACCGGCACCACGGCCGCCCGGCGCACTCCGGCACACCGCCGTACCGCCTGTTCCACCTCGCCCAGCTCGACGCGGTGGCCGCGGATCTTGACCTGGCCGTCCCGGCGGCCGTGGAACTCCACCAGGCCGTCGGGATGCCGGGTCACCAGGTCGCCCGTGCGGTAGCACCGGCCGTCGGGGTGCCCGGTGGGGAACATCTCGCCGGTCAGCCCGGGATCGTCGCGGTAGCCCCGGGCGAGCCCCGCCCCGAAGATCAGCAACTCCCCCTCGGCACCCGGCGCGGCCGGCCGGAGGTCGGCGTCGACGACGGCGACCCGCGCGTTGTCGATCGGGCGGCCGATCGGCACCGTGGCGGTGCCCGGGCGCGCCGCCGGGTCGGCCGGCACCTCGAAGGTGAGCGCGCCGACGGTGGTCTCGGTCGGACCGTAGTGGTTGACCATGCGCACGCCCGACAGCTCGCGGACCTGGTCCACCAGCTCCCAGCGGCACACCTCGCCACCGACGATCAGCAGGCGGCGGGGCAGGACCCGCTCCTCGGCCTCGTCGAGCAGCGCCGCCAGGTGCGAGGGGGTGATCTTCAGGACGTCGATGCCGTGCGCGTCCTGGTAGTCGGCGAAGTCGTCGGGATCCGTCGCGGTCTCGGTGGGCACCAGGTGGACCGTGTCTCCCGCGGTGAGCGCCGGGAAGACCGCGGTGTGGCCGAGGTCCGTCGCGAGGCTGGTCACCGATGCGAAGCGCAGCCGTTCGCCGTCGGTCCGCTCCGGGTCGACCAGCCGGGCGACGAAGGCCGCGTAGTTGGCCAGGGCCGCGTGGGGGATCTCGACGACCTTGGGTACGCCGGTGGAGCCGGACGTGAACACGGTGTAGGCGAGCTGTTCCCCCGCGACCGGCAGCGGGCCGGGCAGCGCCCCGGCGCGCTCGGCCGCCGCCCCCGCGCCGATCCAGGCGGCCAGGTCGACGGGAAGCACCACCTGCCCGGTCACCGGCGCGTCGTCGCGATCCGTCACCACGACGGCGGCCCCGCAGCCGTGCAGCTGGCTCTCGATCCGGGCCCGGGGCTGGTTGGCGTCCACGCAGGCGTAGCCGGCCCCGGCGTGCAGCCCGGCCAGGCAGGCCACCAGCTGGGCGGCGCCCCGGTGGGCCAGGACGGCCACCGGGGCCGCTGCCGCGCCGTGGCGCCGCAGCAGGTCGGCGAGACCGGCGACGGCGTGCCGCAGCTCGGTGTAGCTCAGTGTCGCGTCCGCGCCGACGACGGCCGTCCGCTGGCCCGCACGCGACGCGGCGGCCCAGATCAGCGCGGGCACCGCCCGGGCGGGATCCCACCCGGCCGGCCGTCCCTGCATCTCGGAATCGGCAGGCATGGCGGGTCCTTCCGTTCGACGGCGGCGCGGCCGACAGCTCGCCGGCCGACGGCAGGGTCGGGCGGCAGGGGGCTTCCGGTGGCAGCGATCGTGACACGGGGCCCGGGACGGGACAACACCTCATTCGTGGCGCGAACCCCTATCGTCGCGGCCCCTCGTGGCGTCGCGGCCCGTCGCCGGACGACGACGCGCCCCGGTGGCCGCGCCTGACGCGCGGCCCGGCCGGCCCGGCGGTCAGACCGCCACCATGCAGTTGTCGGAGCCGCTGTCGCGCCCCCGGGCGCTGACGATCCCGGCGGAGCCGTCGCCGTAGTAGCGGCAGAACAGGCCCGCCGCGCGGCCGCCGAACAGCAGCGGCCCGATCACCGGGGCGACCTCGACGTCGTGGGGTTCGTCGGCGCCGTCGGCGACGAGCGCGACCCGGCAGGTCCGCGGCGTCACGAAGTCCTGCACCACGCTGGTGCCGTCGGCGGCGGCCTCGGCGACGGCGGACTCCCACGTCGCCTGGTCGACCTCGCCGCCGATGACCACCTGCTTGCCGCTCTCGCCCAGGCCCGCCTTGAGCACCAACAGATCCCGGTTCGTCAGGACGAACGGGAGCAGCTCGACCTCGCGGCCCTCGCGGGTGGTGCGGCGGTCCGAGAGGATCCGCGTCCACGGCACGTACCTGTCGACGAGGCTCCGCTCGGCCGCGCTCATCCACGGCCGGCCCTCCGACAGCAGGCCCATGGTCAGCTTGCTGTGCATGAAGGTCGACGTCTGGGTGCCCACGAGCAGGCAGCCGTTGTCCAGCGCGTCCTGCACGTAGGTGGTGTCGAGGCCGGCGTCGAGCCAGTCAGGGATGGTGAAGTTGCGCAGCCCGATCGGGTAGCGCAGGTGGGGCGGGCAGTCCCACGCCTCCGGCAGCTCCTCCGGCTCGAAGAAGCGGGCGGTGAGGCCGTGGTTGTTGAGGTAGTCGGCCTCCAGCTGGAAGTAGCGGCTCTGCACGCCGTAGACCCGGGCGCTGCCGACGATGGCCACCCGCGGCGCCAGCCCCAGCTCGGTGCAGAGCGACCGGTACATCTCGGCGCGCACGGCGAACGGGTCCGGGGAGCTGAACGGGGTCCTGCCCTCGGCGTCGGCGTGGAGCTTGCGCCACACCTCGAGGCGGCTGCGCGTCTCCACCACGCCGCCGAGCGCGCCGCTGACGTTGAACTCCAGGAACCGGGGCCCGTCCGGGCCGATGACGACGTCCGGCCGCACGACGCAGTCCGGGTAGCGCTCCTCGACGAACGGGTCCCGCACGAACAGCTGGTTCTCGCTCTGCGGCATGCGGTAGGCCGCCAGCCGCCCCTCGGTGGTGGGAGCCGTCTCGAGGGCGGTGCGGCGGAGCAGGTCGACCAGCGCGGCGGCCGCCCGGAAGATCTCGGCGTAGGAGGCGCGCGGGATGGTTATCGGCGCCGCGGGCAGCAGCCGCTGGTAGGGCCAGCCTGTGTCGCGCAACTCGTGGCGGAGCATCCCGCGGATCGTCTCCGCCGGCGCGGCCGGCGTGAGGCAGTGGGTGCCGAACCACGGATGCCCGGCCGGCCCCGCACTGCTGACGTCCTCGCGCACGGTCATCTGACGCTCCCCGGAGCTGCACGTCGGGCCGGGCGCCGGAGCGTGCTCGCCGCGGGCCGGTATCTCCGAAACGATGATCGACATAGACTAACATTCACGTCCGACGTGGACCGCGCCGATCCGTCCACACGCGACACGGAAGGGCTGCCGATGACACTGCGTCACGTCCAGGGCAACGAGTACCGCGAAGAGCACGGCGGGGACTACGAGGACTTCGAGCCCGGCATGGTGATCCGGCACTGGCCGGGACGCACCATCTCCGAGACCGACAACACCTGGCTGACCCTGCTCACCATGAACCAGCACCCGCTGCACTTCGACGAGCACTACGGCGCGGGCAGCGAGTACGGGCGGGTGCTGGTCAACAGCGGGATCACCCTGTGCCTGATCGGCGGCATGACCGTGCAGGCCCTGTCGGCGCGGGCGGTGGCCAACCTCGGCTGGGACAAGGTCCGCCTGCGGGAGCCGGTCTTCGTCGGGGACACGCTGTACGCCACCAGCCGGATCCTCGACAAGCGGCTGAGCCGGTCCCGGCCCGGCCAGGGCATCGTCACGGTGGAGACGACGGGCACGAAGTCCACCGGCGAGACCGTCATCGTCTTCGAGCGCTCGTTCATGGTCCGCTGCCGGGAGAGCTTCTCCTGACCTACGCCACGGCCGCCGCCCCCTCGTGCAGCGCCACCGCGGCGGCGGTGTCCTCGATGGCCATTCCGACGGTACGCAGGACGGAGGTCCGGCCGCCGACGCGGACCTCGCCGGTGACCAGCGCGCCCAGCTCGCACAGGTTGTCGACGCCGAGCAGACCGGCGGCGAGGGCGGCCCGCACCTCGCCGGCGCCCTCCAACGCCGCGGTCCGCTCCTCGACGACGGCCACGGCGTCGCCCAGGAGGGCGGGGTCGAGCTCGATCGCGTCCGGGTGGGTGCCGCCGATCACGTTGACGTGCGCGCCGGGCGCCACCCAGTCCGCCTCGACCAGCGGCGCGTTGTCGCTGGTCGAGGTCGCCGTGCAGATGACCGCCGCGTCGGCGACGGCGGCCTTCGCGCTGTCGCAGACGCTCGCGTGCACCGGGTGGGGCATCGCGTCGCGCACCCAGTCGGCGAACTGCTCGGCCCTGCTCCGGGTCCGCGAGAACACCCGGACGGTGCGGATGCGGCGCACCGCCGCCACCGCGCGCACCAGGGCCCGCGCCTGCACCCCCGCGCCGATGACCGCGAGGTCCTCGGCGTCGTCGGCGGTGCACCAGCGGGTCGCCAGGGCGGCGACCGCGCCGGTGCGGACGGCGGTCAGCTCCGCGCCGTCCAGCAGGGCCGTGATCTGCCCGGTGGTCAGGTCCGTGAGCGCGACGATCCCGTGGATCAGCGGCAGCCCGCGCCCGGGGTTGTCGGGGGTGAGCGTGGTGATCTTGACGCTGCCCACCCCGCGCCGTTCCCAGACCGCGGGGCTGACCAGCAGGACCCGCTGGGGGCCGTGCTCGATGACGGTGCGCGCCGGGGAGGCGGTCCGGCCGGCGGCCAGGTCCGCGAACATCTCACCCAGCACGTCGATCACCCGGACCATCTGGGGCGTGCCCGCCATCTGCGCCGCGCCGACCGTCACCGGCCCGGTCATCCGGCAGCTCCGCTGGTGCTGAACCGGGCCGCCCAGGCGTCCTCGCGCGCCACGGTGGCGCGGGCCATCCGGGCGAACGGCGGGCCGACCATGTTCCCGTCCAGCACGGCGATCCCGCCGCTGGCCGCCCGTACGGCCTCGGCCACCCTGCGCGCGAGGCGCAGGTCGTCGACCTGGGGCCGCAGCACCCGGTTGATCTCGTCGAGTTCGCCCGGGTGCACCGTCGCCTTGCCGTGGAAGCCGAGCGCCCGCACCCGGGCGGTCTCCTGGGCCAGGACGGCCGGCTCGGCGAGGCGGAAGTTGGCGGTGTCGATGCAGGCGGTGCCGTGCCGCGCGCAGGCCAGCGCCATCGCCTGCCGGGCGGCGAGCATGGCCTCCCAGCTGATCTCGACCCCGAGCGTGGCGGCCAGGTCCGCCGAGCCGAGGACCAACCCGTCGCTCGCCCCGGCGATGGCGTCGATCTCCGCGACCGCCTCCACGGTCTCGACCGTCACGTAGATCTCCGGATGCGCGTCCGCGCTGGCCAGGATCTGACGCAGCAGGGCCACCTCGGCCGCCGAGGTCACCATCGTCATCATGACGATGCCGGGCCGCACCGAACACTCCGTGAGGGCCACCAGGTCCTGCACCGCCGCGACGCTGCCCAGCTGGTTGATGCGGACCGCGACGTTCTCCGGCCGTGGCGCCTTCTCCAGCGCGGCCCGGCACACGGTGCGCGCGGCCGGCTTCTCGGCCGCCGGCACGGAGTCCTCCAGGTCGATCAGGTGGACGTCCGCGTCGTAGGACCAGGCCTTCACGACCCGGTCCAGCGACAGCGCCGGGGTGTACAGGATGCTGCGCGGGATCGCCCGCGCGGCGCCGGTCACGGGGCCACCGGCTCGGGCAGCGCGGCGGCCGGGCGGGCGCCCGCCTCGACGAGCACGGAGCACAGCCTGGTGATCTGTTCCTCGGTCTGGCCCGCGCGCAGCATGACCCGCAGGCCGGCGGTGCCGCGGGCGACGATCGGGAAGAACACCGGCGAGGTGTAGAACCCGGCCGCGAAGACCCGCTGGGCCGCCTCGACGACGGTCTCGTCGCTCATCGGCACCACCCGGATCGGGTACGTGCTGCCGGACTGCTCGGTGGCGAGCAGCGAGTCGAACAGCGCGATGTTGGACCGCAGCCGGCCCTGCAGCCGGGTCAGTTCCTCGGTGCGGTGGATCTCGGCCGAGGCGAGCGCGGCGCCCACCGCGGCGGCGTTCATCTTCTGCGAGTAGCCCAGGGGGCCCGCGAAGCGCTCGATGATCCGCCGCGTCTCCTTGGGGAAGCCGTCGAGCAGGATGGCCGTGCCGCCCGCCCCGAAACCCTTGCTCAGGGTCGCGACGGTGATGGTCCGGTCGTCCCGCACGGGGCAGTGCGAGCGGACGTAGCCGATGCCACGCTCGCCGTACGCCGACAGCGAGTGCGAGTCGTCGTAGAAGACCAGGAGGTTGTACTTGTCCTGCAACACGGCCAGTTCCTCGACGGGCGCGTAGCCGCCGAGGCTGTCCGAGCCGTCCACGACGTAGCAGACACGTTCGTAGGTGCGGCACATGTCCTCGAGGTAGTCGAGGTCGTGGTGGCGGCAGGTGACGACCTCGGTCTCGTCGGCGCAGCTCGGCTTGGCGTTGGCCATCGACACGTGGGCGTTCTTGTCGAAGACCATCAGCGGGCGGGTGCCGTTGCCGAGGTGCCCCGACGCGATCAGCGGCAGCAGGCCGGTGCTGGCCGCCGCCGTGGAGATCGCGCTGATCACCATCGCGTCGAACAGCTCGCCCAGCGACTCCTCCAGCTCCAGCAGCACCGACGTCTGCACGCGGGTACGCGGGATGCAGTGGTCCAGCACGCCGAAGCGGCGCAGCGCCTCGACGGCCCCGTCGATCACCTTGGGATGGGTGTCCAGGTCCAGGTAGGAGCAGACGGTGAAGTTCACGAACTCGTGGCCGTCGGCCATCCGGAACACGCCGTCGGAGAGGTCGCCGACGATGCCGGCGACACCGTGCTCCTCCGACATGTTCCAGAACGTGTTCCCCACGCCGATGAGCTTGTCGTTGTTGCGGTAGCGGTGGGTGGGGGTGATGGTCTTGCGCTCGCTCATCAGGAGTTCACCTCGGTGGGCTTGTAGCTGTAGACACCCTTGACCCTCCGGTAGGCGTACGTGTACAGCGCGACGCCGAGCGCGTGCGGCCTGCGGAGGATCTTCTTCGACTTCAGCCAGAAATTGACGTTGATGTTCATCTCGTCCAGCGACTCGGCCTGGTGCCACCAGCCGAGCGGCAGGTAGAGCATGTGGCCCGGTTCGAGGACGAAGTCACGGCGCTGGGCGAGCTTGGGCGCCAGCCGCGGGAAACGCGCCAGGTCGACGTTGTCCAGGTCGAACACCTGGGACTTGTCGCCGAAGCCGCGCAGCACCGAGCGCGGGTAGTACTCGCGGGAGCCGGGCGGGGCGATGATGAAGCGCTTGCGGCCCTCCAGCGCGATGTTGAAGTTCTCGAACTCGTCGAAGTGGTTCTTGGTGAACACGCCCTGGTGGCTGATCCACAGGTTCGCCGCGTAGAGCGAGTCGCCGTAGCCGAAGAACTTGTCCGCGTCGAAGCCGATGACGGCGTTGACGTCGGCCGGGCTGTTGCGGATGTTCGACACCACCCGGTGCCAGGTGCCCGGGGTGGTCAGGTGGCGCTCGTCGGCGAAGAAGTCGCGGAGCTTGATGTCGCGCGTCTCCCAGCGCCCCGGGTGGTTCTTGTCGCCCGGCTCGGTGAACAGGGTGACGGTCATGTCGGCCAGCCGGCTCGCCACGCCTTCCCGGCCGAGCCCCTGCACGTCGCCCGGCAGCGCGATCACCACGGGCACGTCGGCCTTGAACAGCCCGCCGGGGCCGACGGCCATGAACTCGTCGAACGTCATGCGGGCCACAGGGACACCCGCCGACCCGTTCGTGTTGGACACTGCGTCCGGAACTCCCATGTCGCCTTTCCTCACTGCTGAGGGCCGCGGTCCGCGGCCGGTCACGTGGTGGCCCTGCGGGCGCTCAGCTCCGCCACCACGTCCACGATCAGGTCCTCCTGGCCCGCGATGGCCTGCCGCCTGCCGAGTTCGAAGAACACGTCGCGCGCGTCGACGCCGGCGCGGCTGGACAGCTCGACCACCCGGTGCTTGAACCCCGAGAACACCCCGGCCAGGCCACTCACGATGGACATCGAGGCGGTCACCGGAGGCGCGGGCATGAGTTCGCGCTCCGCGAGGTCGGCGGCGTCGAGGAGCGCGTACAGGTCGATGCCGGTCGCGAACCCGCTGCGCTCCAGCACGGGGACGAGCACCTCGAGCTGGGTGTTGCCCGCCCCGGCGCCGAAGCCCCGCGCGCAACCGTCGATGATCCCGGCGCCGGCCTCCGCCGCGGCCACCGAGTTGGCGACGGCCATGCCGAGGTTGTCGTGGCCGTGGAAGATCACCGGCGTGTCGACGGCCTCCGCCATGGCGCCGATCCGCGCCGTGACGTCGGCGGGCAGGAAGTGGCCCGCCGAGTCCATGATCCCGACCGCCTGCGCGCCGTACCCGACGGCCTGCGCGGCGTGCTCGGCCAGCTCGCCGGGGGACGCCATGTGACTCATCATCAGCACGCAGTGCGCCTCGGCGCCGGCCTCCCGCAGGACGCCCAGGTGACGCTCGGCCAGCGACGTCTCGGTGGCGTGCACACCGATGCGCACCACGTCGGCACCGTGGGCGATCGCGCGCCGCAGATCGTCGGAGGTGCCCCAGCCGGGCAGCATGAACACGCCCATCCGGCTGTGCCGCAGCGCCTCCCGGACCGTCGACAGCATCTCGTCGTCGCTCACCGCGGCCTGGCCGACCTGCATGGACGACGCGCCGAGGCCGTTGCCGTGGCCGACCTCCACCACCGGGATCCGCGCCGCGTCCGCCGCTTCCGCGTACCGGCGCAGGGCGGCCGCCCCTAGCTGGTGGCGGACCGCGTGCTGGCCGTCGCGCAGCGTCGGGTCGTGGATCACGACGTTCCTCATCGGGCCGCCTCCGTCCGGGCGGTCCGGCCCAGCCGGGCCGCGTGCTGCTCGGCGACCAGGATGGCGGCCGAGTTGATGATGTCGAGGTTGCCGGCGTACGGGGGCAGGACGTCGCTGTGCGCGGTGACCTGGAGGGCGACCGTCACCCGGTCGTCGACCACGGTGCAGGCGGTCACCGCGTAGCCGGGGGCGAACGAACGCACCTGCTCGGCCACCCCGTCGACCGCCGCGCGTACCGCGGCGACGTCGGCGCCGGGAATCCGCGCGTGGACGGCCGTCCGGAAGGTCGCCGGCGGCACCGCCGGACTGATGTTGAGGATCGCCTTGACGTCGGGCACGCCGGAGAACGTCGTGATGGCGTGCCGGGTGGTCGCCACGTACTCGTCGAGGTTCAGCCGGGTGCCGCGGCCGGCGACGTCGCTGGCCACCGTCGAGACGACCTCGACGTAGCTCACCGGGAAGCGGGCCGCGAGCGCGTGCGCGACCGGGATGGACGCCTGACCGCCGCAGCTGATCAGGTTGATGTTGCGTCCGGTCGTCGCCTCCACCCCGGTGACGGTCGGCACCACCATCCGCCCCACCCTGCTCGGCGTCAGGTCGACCACCAGCGTGCCCAGCGGCTCCAGCAGCGACCAGTGCCGCAGGTGCGACGCCGCGTTGGTGGCGTCGAACACGACGTCGAACGCGTCCCCCGCCGCCAGCACGGCGTCGATCCCGTCGGCGGTGACGGGGTAGCCGAACCGCTCGGCGTGCCGCAGCCCCGCCGAGGCCGGGTTGCGCCCGGCCACCAGCCGGCAGTCCAGCAGCGGGGAACGGTGGATCTTGCTGATCAGGTCCTGGCCGATCGCCCCGGTGCCGATGACGGCGACGGTGGCGGGCTCGACGACGCGGACATCGGCGTCGGTCACGTCCGCTGTGAGAGTCAAGGCGTGCCTCCAGGGCGCCGGAGCCGGCCGGTCCGCGACCGCCGGGCGAGGGGTCGGCGGGTGCGGATCGCGTGGCTCGCGGTATCCGGGTCGTTGGTTCTCATGTACGTCGTCCTCACCATTCGATGTGCGCACCGGCCCGGTCGCGGCCCGACCGGACCCGGCGCGGCACCACAGGGGGCCGGCTGCCCGGGGTCGGCGCCCCGGACGTCGCCGTCCAGCCGCGCCAGCCCCGGCCGCGGGTGCCCGGACGGCACGCGCGACGCCACGGCGACGCGGTCGCCCTCGGGGCGTCGCGGTCGGTGGGTCGCCGGGCGGCGGGGGCGCCGGGCGGATGTCGGGACACGTCGTGACCGGGAGTCGTCCGGCGGATTCCGGTCGGCCGGAATTGCCGCGCCGTCGAGCAACAATCGGACATATAGCTGGATCTCAGAAGTCTCGACGTAATAACCGAAGAAGCCCCCGTCTACATGCACGACAGTCAATGCGGCCGTTGCGCTTCCGTCAGCCGCAGCGCTCCGCCGGCATCGAAGCTATCAGATGGTCACGCCGAGTGGACCCGGTTGTTGCGTCACTCTCACGACAGTCCACGCTGGAGTGTGAACTGTCACAGAAATCCCGGCGGCCCACCGTGGCGCGGCACCGGTCGGCCGGGTTACGGCGCTTTGGCACACCTTCGGGCGCGTTGTCCGTCAGGTCGATCCGGCGCCCTTCTCCCTGAGCCCGCGCGGCCCTTCGGCGGGTCGTCGGATCCGCCGCGCCGCACCGCCGGCACTGCGCCGTCGACGCCGCCACGACCATTTGCGACTATCTTCCTCGGCTCCACCGTCCTGACTTTTTCGGACGGTCCGGTCGAATTGTCGGCGACGGTGGACCGGCAGATCGAAAAGGGGACGGAATGAATCGTCGGCCGCGCCACCGGCGCAGCTCGCTCGGCGACGGATGACGATCGCCGCCGCCCCCTGCCGGCCCCGCCCGACCCGGAACCGGACGCGCCACCCGCCCCGAGAGGACACACCATGACGACCACCCGGCCCCCCGCACTGAACAGGTCGCCACTGGGCCGCGCGTACGCCGGGCACCTCGCCCGGAGCGCCGCCACGGACGACCCGACCGCCGCCGTCCGGGAGTCGGCCACCCTCGAACCGTACCGGGACCGGCTCATGAGCGGCCCCGCCTTCCTCGGTGGGGCCGAGAGCCGGGCCGTCGCCCGGGACCTGCGCACCGTCTACGACCTGCTGCGCGCCCTGCCGGAGCGGGTGTTCGACGGCGACCTCACCGCGCTGGCGCAGGCCGTCGGCATGGATGCCCTCCAGACGGCGCTGATCACGCGCGTCGCCCGCGCCGGGTCGCTCGCCCCACTGGGCCGCGCCGACCTCTACCACGACGGCGCGGGCTTCCGCCTGCTCGAGTTCAACATCACCAGCGCGCTCGGCGGCTTCGAGAGCGCCGACATCAACCGGGCCATGCTGGCGTACCCGCCGCTGCGGGAGTTCGCCGACGAGCACCGGCTCCGGTACCGGGACACACTGGGCTGCATCGTGCGGACCATGTACGCGGAGTGCGCCGCGATGATCCCCGCGGACCGGCCGCCCGTCGTCGCCGTGGTGGACACGATCGAGAACTTCCCGATCGTGGGTTCCCGGCTCGAGGTGCTCGCCGAGATGCTGGCCGGCTACGGGATCGAGGGCATCGGCTGCCACCTCGGCCAGTTCACGTACCCGCAGGGCCGGCCGACCGTGGCGGGCCGCGCCGTCGACGTCGTCCTGCGGTACTTCCTGCCCGAGGACCTGGCCGACCCGTCGGCGGCGGCCCAGGTGGAGCCGCTGCTGGTCGCCGCGGAGCAGGAGAGGGTCGGCCTGTTCAGCCGCCTGGACGCCGAGCTCTACGGCAACAAGGGCACCCTGGCCATGCTCTCCGACGACCGGCACCGGGGCCTGTTCGACGCCGACGAGCTGGCCTGCCTCGACCGGATCCTGCCGTGGACCCGGCACGTACGCCCGCGCGGCACCGACCCCGAGGGCGCCGAGGTCGACCTGCTCGCCTACGCCCGCGCCCGGCAGGACGAGCTGATCCTGAAGCCGACGCTGCTGCACGGCGGCAACGGCGTCCTCGCCGGCTGGACGGTGGGCGGGGACGAGTGGCAGGCCCGGCTCGACGCCGCGATGGGCGGCCCGTTCGTGCTGCAACGCCGGGTGCAGCCCGCCGCCGAGCCGTTCCCCGACGGGGCCGGCGGCGTGCAGGACCTCTACCTCAACTGGGGGGTCTACCTGGCCGACCGCGACGTCGTCGACGAGGACGGGTACGCCGGCTGTCTCGTGCGCGGCAGCACCGACCCGGGCGTCGGGGTGGTCAGCATGGCCGGCGGCGCGAAGATCGGCTGCACCTTCCACGGCGGCTGAGCGCCCGTCGTCGACCGCGTGGGCGGGTGGCGGGGGTGGGGGTCAGCCGGCGCGCCCGTACCGCCGCCTGCCGGGCACCGGGATCCGGCGCCCGGCAGGCGTCAGCGGGACCACGCCGACCGCAGGGGCCGGCACGGCCGGGCGCTCAGCGCCCGCACGTGCCGGCCGGCGGGCCGAGGGCGCGCTCAGGCGTCCGCAGACCGCACCCGGTCGATCCAGGCCTCGACGTCGTCGGCGGTACGCGGCATGGCCGACGACAGGTTCTCGTGACCGTCCTCGGTGACCAGCACGTTGTCCTCGATGCGGACGCCGATGCCGCGGAACTCCTCCGGCGCCAGCAGGTCGTCCGCCTTGAAGTACAGACCGGGCTCGACGGTGAGGATCATGCCCGGCTTCAGCTCGCCGTCCATGTAGTCCTGACGCAGCAGCATCTGGCAGTCGTGCACGTCCATGCCGAGGTGGTGGGACGTGCCGTGGACCATCCAACGGCGGTGCCAGCCGCCACGCTCGCGGTCCAGGGTCTGCTCCAGGGTCACCCCCTCCGGCAGCAGCCCCCACTCGTGCAGCCGCCGGGCGATGACCACGTTCGCGGCGGCGTGGATGTCGCTGAACTTGTTGCCCGGCTTCACCGCCGCCAGGCCGGCCTCCTGCGCCTCCAGGACCGCTTCGTAGATCTTGCGCTGCACGTCGGTGAAGCGACCGGTCACCGGGAGGGTGCGCGTGATGTCGGCGGTGTAGAGGGAGTCGACCTCGACACCGGCGTCCACCAGGATGAGGTCGCCTTCCCGGACCGGCCCGGTGTTCTTCGTCCAGTGGATGGTGTTGGCGTGGTCGCCGGACGCGCAGATGGTCTCGTAGCCGATCCCGTTGCCGTCGTGGCGGGCATAGAGGCCGAAGAGGCCCTCGACCCACCGCTCGCCGCGCTCCTTGCCGACGGCCTCGCGCAGCCCGGCGATGATCGCCTCGAAGCCCCGGTGGGTGGCGGCGATCGCCTTGCGCATCTCGCCCACCTCCCACTCGTCCTTGAGCAGTCGCATCCCCGAGAGGTGGCGGGCCAGCTCCTCGTCCGCCTCGTGCTGCTGCGTCACCGACGCGGACGTCGCCGCCTGGGCCCGGGTCTCGTCGACGAGCCGGGCGAGCTCGCCGTCGGCCCCGCGCACGACGCGCACCACGGTCGCACCGGCGTCCTTGGCCAGGACGTCCGGAAGCGAGTCGATGTGCCGGGTGGCGAGGCCCAGCCGCTGCTCGAGCTCGCCCATCGTCGGGCGGGGGCCGACCCAGAACTCACCGAACCGGGAGTCCGCGAAGAACTCCTCGCTATCGCGCGGGGCGAGCGGCCGGAAGAACAGGATCGCCTCGTGGCCCTCGGGCTTCGGGTCCATCACCAGGACGCTGTCGGGCTCGGTGTCGAACCCAAGACCGGTCAGCCAGGCGAAGGCCGTGTGCGGGCGGAAGGTGTAGTCCGTGTCGTTGCTGCGCACCTTGAGGCCGCCGGCGGGGATGATGAGGCGCTCCCCCGGGAACCGGCGCGACAAGGCCGCCCGGCGGCGGGCCGCGTGGTCGGCGACCTCCGCCCGCCGGACAGGTACCGAATCCGGAGTGGCCCAACCGGAGGCGATGAAAGCGCGGAATGCGTCGCTCGTCGGGGTGTTGCGGTGGCTGGCTTTCACCTGCTCGTCGCTTGTCATGGTCGATATCCTGCCACGCGCTCCGGAGCACCGGCAAAGCCGCGGCGACCTCCGTTGTCCGTGCATTTTCCGCCTGGAGACCGATGGTGGGGCGGCTTGCGGCCACCGGTCCAGACCGGACGTCTCGGCGATGCGGCGAGGCTGGCGGGGCGCGACCGTGACGCCCGCCCGTACGGCTGCGGAATGCGTCTCTTCCAGCCAGGTGCGACCGGCCGGCAGCCCATTTCATTCACCGGCTCAGGAGAGGCAGTATTCCGCGTATCCGATCCAGGGCCGGAGACCGACGCGGTATTCGGTGACCCGGCCGTCGGTGCCGGTACGGAAATGCAGTCCGAGCGTGTTGTCGGCCCGCGATCCGCCGGGCGCCACCTCCACGGACGGCCCGCTGCCGGGGGCCACGGGATCACCGAGGACGACCACCGCGTCACCGAACTCGCGACGGATCTCGTCGATGCTGCTGCCCACCCCGACGTCACCGTACGTGCGGTGTTCGGTGGTTCTCACCATGAAGGCCAGCACCAGGGTCTCGTCGTCGATGGTGACGCCCAGGCCGGCCCGGTTGTCCCAGGCCACGCTGCAGATGTCGGTCATCGGCCGGGGCGAGAGGTCGAGGCCGGTGTCCCGTTCCACGGCGCCCGAAGAGACCCTTCCGACCTGGTGCGGGCCGAAGCCGCCCTCGGTCACCAGCGGGCGCGACCCGTCGGAATCCCGATCCGGCTCCTGCTGCCGGGGGCGGGCCGAGGGGGCGGTGTCGTCCCCGAGTCCGCCCTTCTCCCTTTCCGGGTCATTCGGCGCCGCACAGGCGAGTACGCCGGCCAGCGCAACGACGAGGAAAACCGGCAGGCGCAATTGCATCGTTCTTCTCGATCCGTCCTCGGAGGGCCGCCGGATGGGCGGCGCGGCCGGAACGTTAAGGGCCCGCCAGCACGCTGTCAATTGCCCCACGGGTAACGCCACAGTCACTCAAAGGCATATTCGCAGGTAGTTTCGAAGTGGCATTTCCGGGCCCCGGAAACCAGGGACACCAACTCCGGAGAACCGGGCAGGATCGGCTGGCCGAAAGCGCGGAGACGGACATGATTCAGAACCTCGCACCGGCTCGGACCGTCCGGCCGCCGGGTCGCGATCGGGGCCGCCACGGCCATGGCGGTGCCGTCCTGCCGGGGCGTGCGCTCGGCCGAGCGCCGCCGCGGGACGCGGCCCCGGGCGTACGTGGTGGTGGCCGCCGCTCCCGACCGGATCTTCCGGCGCCCGGCTGCCGACCGTGGCGGGCGCCTTCGGATTCCTCGCCGGGGCGGGACCAAACGTCCCCGCGTGTGTCTCGGCCCACGACCGCTCCCCCACTCCAACGGACCGGCGATCTCGAGCAACCCGGCCAAACTGCCGGCACCCTCGACCGGGCCCCTCACGCCCAGGCGGACCGGATGGTTCGCGGTCGTCACGGCAGCGCGTGCGCCGCGGAAGCGGGTATCGACGTCCGTGGCGGCGACACGGACCGGAGCGTTTCCCCGAAAAGCCCACAATCGATCGACGTCTTGACATCCGTTGTAACATTTCCCAAGCCGCTCGATCGGCATCCGAGGCGCGCTTGCGAACGCCGCCGTTTCCGCTTTGTTTGATCCGACCGTCCGAGGCGGTCGCCAACTCACGGAAAGCGAAGTGTCCATGCAATTGTCTGCGTTGAGTTCTGCGGTGAAGACAGCTGTCGGCCGTGATTCGCGTCGTCGGGGCAGGCGGATCGCCGTCGTGGCCGCGCTCGGAGTGGCACTCGTGGGCGCGGCGGGCGCCGGTGCCGCGGCCGTCGCGCCGGCGCCGGAGCCGGCCGGGGCGACCGTCGGCGTCCAGACCGTACGGCAGGGCAGCGTCACGGTCGACGGCGCGAACCTGCGCTACACCACCACCGGCAGCGGCTCGCCGCTGGTGCTGCTGCACGGGTGGCCGCAGACGTCGTGGGCGTGGCAGAAGGTGCTGCCCGCCCTCGCCCAGCAGCACACCGTGATCACGTTCGACCTGCCGGGCCTGGGCGCCTCCGCCGTCCCGACCGGCGGCTACGACAAGGCCACCACGGCGCGACGGATCCGGCAGGCGGTCAACCAACTCGGCTTCACCCAGGTGGCCCTGATCGGTCACGACCTCGGCGCCATGGTCGCCTACAACTACGCCCGCGACTTCCCCACCGAGGTCACCCGGATCGGCGTCGTCGAGAGCCCGCTGCCGGGATTCGGTCTGGAGAACTTCTACGGGGTCAGCTGGCACTTCCTCTTCAACGCCTCGCCCGCGCCGATCCCGGAACGCATCATGGACAACGAGGACGTCCCCACCTATCTGGGAATGCTCTTCGACCGCGCGCAGCATCCGGAGGCGATCGACCGTAGCGTCTACCACCGCGCGTATTCCGACCCCGCCCGGCGAACGGCGGGATACGAGTACTACCGGGCACTCAAGGCCGACGCCGCCGACAACCAGGCCCACGCGCAGGCGAAGCGCCTGACAATTCCGGTGATGGCCATGGGCGCCCAGTCCGTCTTCGGGCCGGCCGTCGCCGCCTCGTACCAGCAGGTGGCCAGCGACGTCCGCACGGTCGTGGCCCCCGACACCGGCCACTGGATCCCCGAGGAGAACCCGACCTTCTTCAGCGCCTGCGCGCTGCTCTTCTTCGGACCCTCCACCGGCACTCCCCCCAGCCCCGAACTCGCCGGCTGCGCCCCCTGACCGCAGCCCCCTTGCACACGCACCCGCGCCACGGCGAGGACGGCCGCCGTCGACCCGGGCCGGCAGCGGCGACGCCGCCCGCCCCGGTCGACCCGGCCGCCCCCGCCGTGGCGTCGGTGTTCGAGGGCCTGGTACGGCAGCCGCCGTCCGGGACGGCCGCGCGGATCGCGGCAGAGGAGGATGTCGTCCAGAGCGCGTCCTGCCGCCCGTTCGCGCCGCGACCGCGGCCACCTGCGCTCGCGGCAGTCTCGCTCGACCGGGCAGTGGCGGGCGCGGAGAAGGCTGACGCGCATGAGGTCGGCTCGACCCGGCGACCGTCGCGAGAACAGGACGGGACAGGACATGGACCACGGCACCCGCAACGAGGTGCTCGGCCGCCTGGCTGAGGCCGTCGGGTCCAGCACAGTCGCACACCCGACACGGGTCGCCATCGACGGACCGCCCGCCGCCGGCAAGACCACCCTCGCCGACGAGCTGGCCGTCGTCCTGCGCGACCAGGGCCGCGACGTCATCCGCGCGACGATCGACGACTTCCTCTTCCCCCGGGCACAGCGCTATCCACGCGGCGAGTACTCGGCCGAGGGCTGCTACTTCGACACCCACGACTACGACGCGCTGAACCGGGTTCTGCTCGACCCGCTCGGCCCGGGCGGAGATCGAAGCTATCAACACGCGGTCTACGACCGCACAACGGATACCGCGCTGTCCCCGCCGGTCGCCACTGCCACCGCCGACGCCGTGCTGGTCTTCGACGGCGTCTTCCTCATGCGCCCGGAGCTGATCGACAGGTGGGATCTGCGCGTCTTCGTGTCAACCGCGCTCGAGAAGACAGTGGATCGTGCCGTGGTCCGGGAGCGCCGGACGTCATCGCGGGCCGAGGTCGAACGGCGCTGGCGCGAGCGTTACATCCCCGCCCAGCAACTGTACTTCGCTACGGTCCGCCCGACCGATCACGTCGACATCATCGTGCGCAACGACGAGCCCCAGGAGCCGGTCTGGGAGACGCGGAAACGCTGACCGCGCTCGATTCGAAGGGGGGCGGACACGCCACAGGGGTCGATCCCGGCCCGCCGGTGACCTCGAACGGCGGCTGCCGCACTAGCTGTCGGCGTAGACGAGGTCCATCGAGTCGGTGCGCCCCGCCCAGCGCAGTTCGAGGCGCCAGCAGCCGGCCCGCGGCATGTCGACGATCGACGGGCCCGGCCCGCCGGCGACCTCCCGGGTCACCCGGGTTCCGGTGCGGTGCAGGGTCGCGGTGATCCTCAGGGCCTGCGGGACGGTGGCGTCGGAGGGTGCCGTGGCGGGGCGTGCGACCCAGAGGATCTTGTTGGTCGGCCTGCCCTTCCTGGCCTGCGCCAGCGGGTGCCCGAACAGCACCGCGACGATCTCGCCGCGCGCGCCCAGGACGTGCGGCATCCGGGTGCTCCCGCTGAACCCGGCGTCCGCCCAGTCGGGTAGCGGCCCCGTCTCGACCCGGGAGCCGCAGCCGGCGGTGGGACCCGACGCCGCGCTCGCCGACGCCGTGGCGGCCGGAGAGGCGGCCCGCGGGGCCGACGCCGCGCTCGCCGCCGCCGGGACGGCCGGAGAGGCGGCCTGCGGCGCCGGCCGCCCCGCCGTCGTGCAGCCGGCCAACAGGACCACCGCCCCCAGGAACACCCTGCGCCCTGAACCCATCTCACGCCTCCCGATGACCCGCTCGTGCATTTCCACTGTCAGGACACCGGCCGGCTCTCCCGGGTTCCCGATCCGGGTCCTCCGGGCGGCCGGCCGCCCGGAGGACCGGCACGCGCCGCATCCGGTGGTGTTCCATCCCGCCACGAGCGGATCGCTACGTGAGCGACGTACCACTAGCCCAGCGACCTGGCGATCTCGATCGCCTCGGGCCTGGTGAGGTCTCCCTCGATCCGGTAGCTCACGCCGGCCTGCTGCCAGATCAGGGTCGAGGCGGCCAGCCGCGCGGTCTCCCTCCGGACGGTGCCTTCGCGGTCCACGTAGGACAGGGCGTGCGGGGCGCCGATCCAGACGGCGAAGTCGGCGTTGACCCGGACCCACGTGGCTCCCGGCGCGCTGGCCCCCTTGTGGAAGGCCAGGTCGAGGCGGCCGTCGAAGGCGTCGATGCGCAGCGCGCCGCCGCGGTAGAGCAGCGTCGCCACCCGGCAGAAGCCCGCGCCGTCCGGGTCGGCGACCAGCACCTGCTCGGGCGGGCCCAGCCTGGTCGGCGTGCGGATGGGAAAGCGCACCTTCCGCTGCGCCTCGACCACGGTGGCGGGTCGCTGCGACGGCAGTGCCGACGCGGCGCCGGTGGGCAGCGCCGGATCGGGCGTCGTGGCGATCGTGACCCCGGCGAAGCGCAGCAGCCCGGCGGCGGCGTCGGCGAGGGCGGCGCGTCCCGGCGGCAGCACCGCCACGACCGCGGCGGTCAGCGCCGCGGCGAGGAGGTAGCGCCACCGGCGGGGCCTCGGCGCGGGTGCGGCGAGCCGGGCGCGTACCCGGGCGGCCACGTGGGGCGGGTCGGGCGTCTCCAGCCAGGCGGAGAGATCACGCAGTTCGCGTTCGAGGTCATCCACGGCGCACCTCCGCGACGTCGAGCAGGCCGCGGAGCTTCGTCAGCGCGCGGGAGGTCCGCGACTTCACCGTGCCGCGCGGCCAGCCCAGCATGGTTACTGTCTCGTCCTCGGTGAGGTCGAGGAAGAACCGGCACACGATCACCTCGCGGTCCTTGGCCGGCAGCAGGCGCAGGGCCCGCACCAGCGCGGCCCGACGTTCCCCGGCGAGGACGGTCTCGACGGCGGCGTCCTCGCCGATCTCCGAAGGCGGGTTCGCCACGGCCGCGCGCAGGACGAGCCCGTCGCGCCGGCTGCGCGACCGGTGCAGGTTGCGGGTCTCGTTGGCCACGATCGCCAACAGCCACGACCGGAACGACGACTCCCCCCGGTAGCGGGAGATCTGGCGGTGGCCCTTCACGAACGCCTCCTGGATGACGTCCTCCGCGTCCGGACCCGCGCCGAGCAGCACCGCCGTCCGGTGTGCGGATGCGGTGTGCCGGGCGACCAGCAGCTCGTACGCCGCCAGGTCACCCGCCCGGGCGCGGATAACGAGGTCTTCGTCGTTCAGGGGAACCTCCGGTGGGGACACCTTCATGACACCGCCCGCGCCCTGCGGGTTCCACGGCGTGCGGGAGCCGTCGCGCCCGGCGGAGGTCCTCCCGCCGGCCGGCGCCCGGGACGGACCTCCGCCGGACATGTAGCAAACCTTCTTGACGATTCATCGATGCGTAGCTAAGTTTCAGCGCATCCGGACTGAGAGGTCGTCGTCAATGAAGGCCCGACTCGTTACCGCTTCCGTCCTGGTTGCCGTCCTGTCGACCACCCTCGCGCCGCTGCCCGTCCGGGCCTCCGCCGCGCCCGAGCACCCGCCCGCCGGTGAGCATGGCTGGGTCACCTCCACGTTGCGGCACATGAGCCTGGCGCAGAAGGTCGGCCAACTCTTCGCCACCTACGTCTACGGCGCTGACGCCACCGGGCCCTCCGCCGCCGACCGCGCCGCCAACCGCGCGGCGTTCGGCGTCGAGACGCCGGCCGAGGTCGTCGACCAGTTCCACCTCGGCGGCGTCTGCTACTTCTCGTGGTCGCACAACCTGGACAGCCCCCGCCAGATCGCCACGCTCTCCAACGGGTTGCAGCGGGCCGCCGTCGGTGACGGCACGAAGGGGCGGGTGCCCCTGCTCATCTCCACCGACCAGGAGCAGGGCGTGGTGCTGCGCATGCCCGCCCCCGCCGCGCAGTTCCCCGGGTCGATGGCCCTGGGTGCCGGGCGGTCGGCCCGGGCCGCGCACGAGGCCGCGGAGATCACCGGGCGCGAGCTGCGCGCGGTCGGCATCCACCAGCCGTACGCGCCGATCGCCGACGTCAACGTCGACCCCGGCAACCCCGTGATCGGCGTACGGTCCTTCGGCGCCGACCCCACCCTGGTGGCCGAGCTGACCGCCGCCCAGGTCGCCGGGTTCCAGGACGGCGCCGGCGTCACGGCGGTGGCGAAGCACTTTCCCGGCCACGGCGACACGGCCACCGACAGCCACACCGACCTGCCGGTCATCGACCACAGCCGGCAGGAGTGGGACCGGATCGACGCGCCACCGTTCCGGCAGGCGATCAGCGCGGGCGTCGAATCGATCATGACGGCGCACATCGTGGTGCCCGCGCTCGACCCCTCCGGCGACCCGGCGACGCTGTCGCCGACGATCCTCACCGGCGTGCTGCGCGGCGAGCTCGGTTTCCGGGGAGTCATCGTCACCGACGCGCTGAACATGGCCGGCGTGCGGCGCAGGTACGGCGACGAGCGGGTGCCCGTGCTCGCGCTCAAGGCCGGCGCCGACCAGCTCCTGATGCCGCCGGACCTGCGGCTGGCCCGGGACGCGGTGCTGCGGGCCGTCGCCACCGGCGAGCTGACCGAGGGGCGCATCGACGAGTCGGTCCGGCGCATCCTCGCCATGAAGTACCGCCAGGGCCTGGCCCGGTCGCCGCTGGTCGACGTCGAGCAGGCCGTACGCACGGTCGGGGCGCCCGCGCACCTCGCCGCCGTGGCGCGGGTCACCGATCCCACCCTCACCGCGGTGCGCAACGACGCGGGGCTGCTGCCGCTGGGCCCCGGCAGGCGGTCGGTGCTGGTCACCGGCTGGAACAGTGCCGCCTTCGCACCGGTCGAGACGGTCGCCGACGGGTTCACCGCCCGCAACGCCCGGGCCACCGCCCGGCCCGCCACCCTGCCGTCCGATCAGGCGATCGCCACGACGGCCGCCCTGGCGGCGGAGCACGATCTCACCGTCGTGCTGACCAACAAGGCGTGGGACACCACCGTCACCGATCCCCGCGGCACCCAGCGGCGGCTCGTCGCCGCCCTGCTCGCCACCGGGAGGCCCGTGGTGGTGGCGGCGGTCCGGGATCCCTACGACGTCGCGTACCTGCCGGGCGTGACCACCTACCTGGCGACCTACTCGTACACCCGGGCGGCGATGGACGCCCTCGTCCGCGCGCTGCACGGCGAGTTGTCCCCCCGGGGACGGCTTCCCGTCACGATCCCCACGGCCGAGGGCGCGGGCACCGTGCTCTACCCCTACGGCCACGGCATGAGCTGGTAGGAGGCAACCCACCATGTCGTCGCCGCGTCGGCACCGCCCGCCCGCGCTCCGTCCCCTCGCGCTCGGCCTGGCCGTGGCCGTCCTGGGCGCCGTCCTTCCGGCCACCGGGGCCGGGGCCGCGCCGCCGCCGGCCGACCAGTCGCCACCGGTCGTCACCCCCGCCGACATCCACTTCCGACACGACACGCTGCGGCCCGGCCACGCCCACGAGGCCGGGCTGCTCCCCGAACACGTGGACCGCCTGCCCGCCGACCTGGCAACGTACCTCTCTCCGACACCGGATCACCCCGGCCATCCCACGTACGCGGGCGCCGTGGTCCTGGCGGCCAAGGACGGCGTGGTCGTGCAGCACGCCGCGGTGGGTTCCGCGGTGAAGTACGCCGCCGTCGGCCCGCCGCCCGGGCTGGTCGGGGTGGAACTCCCCGCCGACCAGCAGATCCCGATGCGGCCCGACACCATCTTCGACCTGGCCTCGGTGTCGAAGCTGTTCACCGCCATCGTGACCATGCAACAGGTCGAGCGGGGACGGGTGGACCTCGACGCGCCGGTCGCCCGGTACGTCCCGGAGTTCGCGGCCGGCGGCAAGGAGGCGGTCACCGTACGGATGCTGCTCACCCACACCTCGGGTCTGCCCGCCTTCACTCCCCTGTGGAGCAGGTACCCGACGCCGGCGGAGCGGTTCGCCGCCGCGCTCGCCACGCCGCTCGCGCCCGGGGCGCGGCCCGGTACCCGCTACGTGTACTCCGACCTCGGGCTCATCGCGCTCGGTGTGCTGGTGGAACGGGTGACCGGCCGGCCGCTGGCCGCGCTCGTCTCGGACGGCGTGACCGCGCCGCTGGGCATGACCGACACCGGCTACAACCCGGGAACGGAGCGGCGCTCGCGGATCGCCGCGACCGAGTACCAGCCGTACGCCGGACGGGGCATGGTCTGGGGTGAGGTGCACGACGAGAACGCGTGGTCGCTCGGCGGTGTGGCCGGGCACGCGGGGGTGTTCTCCACGGCGGCCGACCTGGCGGTGCTCTGCCAGGCACTGCTCAACGGCGGCGAGTACGGCGGGCGGCGGATCCTGCGCCCCGACACGGTGCGCGCGATGCTGGTCAACCAGAACGCCCCGCTGGAGCTGGCCTACCCGGAGAGCGACCGCGGGCTGGGCTTCGAGCTCGACAAGCACTGGTACATGATGGGGCTCTCCTCCCCCGTGGCGTTCGGGCACACCGGTTTCACCGGGACGTCGATCGTCGTCGACCCGCTCTCCCACTCGTTCGTCGTCCTGCTCAGCAACCGGGTGCACCCCGACCGCGGCTGGGGCGGCAACAACGTCGCCCGGCGCGCCGTCGCCCGCGATCTCGCCGAGGCGATGCCGGTGCGACCCCGGTCCCGCGAGGCCTGGCGGGCCGACCCGCGCGATGCCGCGACGGCCACCCTCACCGCCCCGCTGCGGCGGGCCGCGCGGGGCGGCACGGCGAGCTTCCTGCTCTGGTACGACACCGAGCCCCGCTACGACAGCGCCCGGTTCGAGGTCTCCACCGACGGTGGTGCGACCTGGGCGCCGGGACGAATGCTGCTGCGCCACGCCGACCGGCGGTGGACCAGTGACGGCACGGTCACCGGCTACGGCGGCCGGGTCTGGTGGCAGGTCTCGGCCGAGTTGCCCGACGGGGCCACCCACCTGCGCTTCAGCAGCGCCACCGACGCTTCCAGCCAGGGGCGGGGCGTCTACGTCGACCGGATCGTGGCGGCGGACGGGGACGGTCTCCTCTTCCAGGGCGAGGGCGGCGACGCCGCCCGGCTTGTTCCCGCCGGCTGGTCGCCTGCCCGCACCTGACCGGTAGGTGCCTGACTCAGGCAGAGCGCGCCCGGCGCAGCGTGACCGGCGGACCGAACCGGACCGGGACGCCCGGGGAGTACAGCACGCTGGCCGGCGCCCCGACCGGCGACGGCAGCCCGGCGGCTGCGACCAGCTCGTCGTCCAGGTGCAACAGCTCCGCGCGGTGCAGCGGCCAGCGGGGATGCCAGTTCGGCAGGTGCAGCGTCCGCCCGTACGCCCGGGTGTGCAGGCCCCATCGCGCGGTGACGAAGTGCTCCAGCGGGGTCGGCTCGGCGATGGGCTCCCCCACCCGCACCACCATCCGGCTCGTCGCACCGGCCGGCCCGGGCCAGCGGCGCCGGCACCGGTAGGTGTAGCGGTCACCGTCGCGCTCCAGCCGCATCGCCGACCACAGGTACGGCAGTCGCAGGGTCGCCCGGGCGACCAGCACCGGGACCAGCCGCGACGCGTCGAGGGAACGGAACACCACGGCACGCCGGCCGGTGTCGTCGACAGAGTAGAGCCGGACGTTGGTCTCCCAGAAGCTGCCGAAGTACGGCACCCCCGGCCCCCGGCCGAGGCCCAGCCCCACCATCCGGAAGCCGATCAGCCCGACGTAGCTGACCCCGTCGAGCGTGTCGGGTCGCGTTCCCGTGGGCAGCAGCGGCGCGACGCGCTCCGGCGCGACCGCCCAGTGCAGGAACGTGAGATCGTCCCAGCGCTGCCGCAGGAACGCCCGCGGGAACGCCTGCTCGGGTGCGGCGTCGACCGGCTCGATGTCCACGTGCCCATCCTGCCCCGCTGCCGGCAGGTGACGCTGAGCGGGCCACGCCTGGACCGGCGGGACGGCCCCCGCCCGAGTGTCGCCGACAGCGGAGAGGCGACACCCACGTCGTCCGAACCGTCCCGCTCTCGGCGCCGAGGACCGCCGACGGCTGGCCCTGCCGCTCCGCAGCCCTCGCCGGTGGTCGCCGCCCGCACCCCGTTGTCGTCCATGAGACACCGGCAGGGAGGGGAACTCCTCGATCAGCGCCTATCCGCGCTGGCCGGCGTGGGCCACGATTACTCCGATCCGTGGTGGCCGGAAGTCGTGTTTGCACGCCTCTGGGGTCTGGCGCGTGACGTTCGTGTCCGGAGCTGGAGCAGAAGGCGGGAGGCGACATGACTGTCGAGGAGGCGCCGCGGTCGCGGCGGTCCGATGTGGTCGGGGCGGTCGGGATCTTCAACGTGGCTCTGGTCGGGCTCGCCGGGTTGTACGCGGCCACCAGCTCGCTGTGGCTGACCGGGATCGGCGGGGCGGTGGCCGCCGTGCTGGCCGGGGCGTACCTGCTCTCCGGCAGGCACGACCCGGCGGCCGCGATGGTGGCGGAGACCGGCCTCGCGGGGATCGCCCCCTCCGCTCTGGACACCATGCCCGCCGACGGGGAAGGCAGTGCGCAGCTGATGGAGGAAGCAGACGATGAGCGTGCGGACGATGGGCGTAAGGACTTCGCGGAGTTCTTCCGTGCCGAATACCCGAGGCTGGTCTACACGGTCATGCGGCTCGGTGCCACCCGAGCCGAGGCCGAGGACGTCGTCGGCGATGTGCTGACGCGGCTCTGCGTGCGGTGGGAGAGCATCGAGGACCCGGTGCCCTACGCGTACCGCTCGGTCGTGAACGGCTACCGCAGCAGCCTGCGCTCGGCGGGCCGCACCGTGTCGCTCGACGCGATCGGAGCCAGGCTGCCCGGCGTGGACGGTCTCGACATCGGCCAGCGGGAGCGCCGGATCCTGGAGGCCGTCGGCCGGCTGCCCGCCGCCCAACGGGTGGTCATCGCGCTGCACTACGCGGGTCTGTCGAACGCGGAGATCGCCGAGGAGACCGGTTCCGTGGCGCAGACGGTGCGGTCCAACCTCCGGCACGCCCGCGAGCGACTCAAAGCGCTGCTGATCGCGGACGACCTGCTCTGATCCTGCTCTCGCTAAGGAGACAACCGTGTTCGACCACCACTACGACGAATGGAACGACGAGGCGGAGGCGGCCGTGCGGGCCGCGGACGACGCGGCGGTCGAGGCGCTGCGCGACCGGCTCGACGTGGAGGGCCGGCTCACCGAGGTGCTGGCCCGGGCCGAGGCGGAGCGCGCGTTCGCCGCGGGCACCCGGGAGGTGCTGGCGTCGTGGACGCTGGCGCTGAGCCCGGCGACGGTTCGCTCGGCCGGCGCCCAGCGTCGGGTCGTCCGCAACGTGGAGAACGCCGATTTCTTCACCGCCGCGGTGGGCAGGCAGCGAGCGGGACTGGATCCGTGGCCGGACGTCGCCCTGGTGATCGACCAGGACCGGGCCGAGCTGCAGGTCGTGCTGTCCCTGCCCAACCGGCCACCGGCGGGCACCGGCCTGGTCGTGGTGGCCCACCACGGCCCGTGGAGGGCGGAGGGCGCACTCGCCCCGGCCGTCGAACCGCCCGCGGACGGTTTCTGGCCGGTCAGTCTCACGTGCCGCATCGCCCTACCTGCCGACGAGCCGGACGTGCTCTCCGGGCTGGCCGTCGACCTGATGGTGGTGCAGGCCGGTGACTAGCGGTACGGCTCCTGGCTGGGCCGCGTTCGTCGCGGACGTGCTGGCCCTCCCGGAGGGACCGACCAGGTCGTCCGCGCTCGCCCGGGTCTGCCTGGCCGCCGATCCGACGATGGCCGAGTCCGGCGGTCCGGACCGTCCACCGGGTCGTCCGCCGGTGCCGGAGGTCCGTACCGCGGCGACCGCCCTCGCCGGCTCGGTGGCGGACCCCGCCGACCGGACACGGCGCTGCCAACGGATCGTCGCCCTGGTCTTCCGCACCTGGCAGCCGCAGATCCGGCTCGACCTCGCCGCCCCGGAGGTTGACATCGACCACCGGGCCGACGAGTGCGCCGAGGCGGTCGCCCTGGCCCGGGAGCAGGGCGACCCGCTGCTGCTCGCGTGGTCGCTCGGCCACCTCGGTCGGGCCCTGCGACAGGCACACCGCTGGTCGGAGTCCTTGGCCGCGGCGACCGAGGCCGCCGCCCTGACGGAGGGGCCGGCCGACCCGACCCCGGGCCCGTGGGCGGCGGCGCCGGACGCCGTCGCGGAGTCGCCGCTCGTGGTGCGCACGGTGCTCGCCTGCCGGGCCTTCAAGGACATGGGCATGGTCGCGGCGTCGCTGGGCGACATCGAGCTGTGGCGCGACGCCATCGAGCGGATGACCCCGCTGGCCGAGGGCCTGGTCCCCGTCCGGCCGTCGCTGCTCGCCGAGGCGTTGTCGCGTCGCGGGGCGCTCGCCAGGCACACCGGGGACCGGGACGGCTTCCGGGCGGTCGAGGCCAGGCTGCGGTCCTGGGCGGAGCAGAGCGGCCTCAACCGGGCCCACCGGGCGTGGCTCGCCCAGGCGGCCTACAACGCCGCGCACCTGCACGACCACCCTCGCGCCTACGAGCTGCTGCGGGAGCGGCTCGTCGTCAGCCTGCACGGCGTCGGGCTCGACGGCGAGCCGACCCCGGCCTCCGTCGGTGCTCTGGTCCCCGAGTTGCGCCGCCGTGGCCTGCGGTCGCGCCGGATAGCGGTGGGCAACTCCGCCTACGACTGCGCGGTCCAGCTGTGGCGGTCCCGGTCCCGCCTGACCGCCGAGCGGTGGGAGCTGGCCTCGGCGTGGTTGGACGTGGCCGAGTCCGCGTACTCCGGAGACGGCCGCAACGGCCTGGCGGCGGTGCGGTTCACGCGGGCGCGGCTGGTGGCCGACCACCCCACCGCCGGCGACCCACTGCGCGCCGCCGACCTCGCCCTGGCCGCGGGGGCGACCGGGGTGCGGGCGGGCCTGATGGTGAATGCGGCGGTCGCCGCGGCCGAGTGGTGCGCTCCGGGTGACACCCGGGTGTTCGGCCGGCTCACCGAGCTGTCCGAGCGGGCGACGCCCCGGCACCGGGGCGTGCTGAACTACGCCCTGGCGTGCTGGTGCCGGCGGGTCGCCGAGGACGCCGACACCGCGGAAGGCACGGCGCGGGCCTACGCCGACGCGGAGACGGCCGCCCTGGCGTCGTGTGCCGACCTGGAGTTCGACGGCGTGGTCGTCGACATGGAGAAGGCCGCCAGGAGCTGGTGGACCGCGGCGCTGGCGTGCGGTCCCAGCGGCCGGACGGATCCCGGCGAGGTGCCCGCCACGATGCTGCGGCGCCTCCTGGAGGCCGTACGGTGTGTCGCCGAACTGTTCATCGGGGTGTCCGACCTCGCCGAGCGGGCCGCGCTCGGCCAGCAGTTCGGCGGGTTGTTCCGGGAGGCCGCCGACCTGGCCGTGCGCCTGGGCGACGCGGCGGCGATGGACCGGATCATGGAGGCGGTACGCCGCGACCGCGTCGGCGCCCTGATCAGCGACCTGGCCCGCAACCCGGCCGTGACCGACGCGGTACGCCGTGCCGCCGAGTCGGTCATCGCCGCCAACGCGGCCCGGCCCGCCCTGCCCGAGACCGAGATCCCGCCCGCGTCCGAGTCGCGGGTGCTCAGCCGCACCGCGGACGCCATCGCGGAGACGAGGCGCCGCTCGGTCAGCCAGGCCGACCGCATCCTCGGGGTGTTGAGCGCTCTCGCCGACGGACGGGGCCTGCCCGGCGTCGATGCCCGCACCGTCCTGGACCTGTGCCCGAGGGGCGAGGTGAGCGCGGTGCTGCAACTGCTGTCGTCGGAGGTGTGCGCGCTGGGGGGCGGGACTCCGCCGCGCGTGCTCTACCGCAGGCTCACCTGGCGCGGCGGCGACGGAACCGTCCACGAGCACACCGACGCGGTGCCGCTGCCGTTCTCGCCGGCGCGGCTGACGCCCGACCAGCCGGGGTACTGGTTGGTCCTGGCACGGTTGACCCGGATCCTGCTGCCGGAGCCGCTGCTGGGGCTGACCGCCGGCAGCGCCCCCGTACGCCTGATGATCGTGCCGACCGGGCTGTTCGACATCGCCTTCGACGTGTTGCCGCTCGACGGGTCCCGCCAGCTCGTCGACGCCGCGGTCGTCAGCGTGCACGCCTCGCTCACCACCATGACGCACCTGCTGAAGCGGGCCGTCGTGCCCCCGGCGCAGCCGTCCATCGCCGTCTACGACCTGGACAGGCTGACCCACACCGAGCCTGAGTTCCGCTCGCTGGAGAGCTACCTGCCGCCGCTGTTCGAAGTGACCTCCCGTGCGGTGCTGGTGAGCACGCTCGGCTCGGGCGAAACCACCGGGTACCGCATGCTCGCGCTGGCCGTGCACGGCACGGACGACGCGACCGACGGGTGGGGGCAGAGCAAGATCCTGCCCGACGGGACCGAACTCACGGCCGCCGAGGCCATGGCGCTGTCCTTTCCCCAGCTGTGTGTGCTCGCCTCCTGCCATTCCAGCGTCCGGCTGCGCAGCGGCGTCGAGCTGGCGGGGTTCCCGCTCGCCCTGTTCGCCCGCGGCGCCACCACCGTCATCGGCAGCCTCCACGAGATCGACGACGAGACCACGTCGCAGGTCATGCAGCGGTTCTGGAGGCACATGGGCGACGGCACCGACCCGGTGCGGGCGCTGCGCGACGCCAAGCTCGGTTGGCTCGCCGAGAAACAGGACCGACGGCTGACCCCGCGGCTGTGGGGCGGCCTCGTCGCCCTCGGCGGCGCCCACTTCTGAGAGGACATCCATGCCCGACAAGTCCGCGTACGAGGCCAGCACCCTCGACTGGGCCCGCATCCGCGCCTACGCCCGGCGCGTCGCCAGGGAGACCCGCAAGCCGACGGAGAGCGGCATCTCCTACACCAGGACCGAGTACCAGACCGTGACAAAGCGGGTGGAGGTCAGACACGGCTTGTTCAACATGTTCACGAAGATCCAGCACAGGTCCGAACGGGTCGCGGTGAACCAGCGGATCGACGTCGTCGGCCCCCACTGGGTGCTCGACAGGCGCCACCAGCACATCGAGCGCAACACGAGGAACCGGAACACCACGAATCAGGAGACCACCCACGAGCAGAGCTGGGTGGTCCTGCTGCCCGACGGGAGCCTGAAGAAGGTCGTGCTGTGGGAGGAGGAGAACCTGCACACCGAGAACGGCCAGTCGACCTACGTCGGCACCCACAGCCACTCCGTCGCCGACCTCGGTGACCGCGACGTACGGGCGATGGACTTCGAGAAGCGGCACTCCGAGTACGGCACCCACGGCAAGGGCGTCAAGACGTGGGGGGACCGGGAGCCTGGCAGGCGGCTGCTCACCCACGCCAAGGGAGTCGGACTGACCCAGGCCCTGAAACGGCTGCTCTGACGGCACGTTCACGCCGTGACGGTTCCCGGGTGGCACTGGCCTGCGGCGTCGGCCGCGGCGGCGCGGGGCCTGGTGCGGGCCCGGACGGCGCGGCAGTCGGCGTGACGACGCGTCGTGCCCTAGCCCGGCGACACGCCCGACGGCCGAGGATGCGCGGCGGCGAACTCCTCGCCCACGCGCTCCTTCGGGACCGCGACGTCGGCCGTGCTCCAGGAGCGCCACAGCCGGCTGTACCCGCCCCCGGCCGCCAGCAACTGGCCGTGCGTGCCGTGCTCGGCGACGCGCCCGTGCTCCAGGACGACGATGCGGTCCGCCGTGGCCGCCTGGCTGAGGCGGTGGGCGACGATCAGCGTGGTACGGCCCTCGGTGGCCGCCGCGGCGGCGCGATCGAGGTCGCGCGCGCCGGCGCTGCCGGCCTCCGCGGTGGCCTCGTCGAGCACCGCGACGGCGGGGTCGGCGAGGACGAGGCGGGCCAGGGCGAGCTGCTGGGCCTGGGCGGCGGTGAGGTGCCGCCCGCCCTCCCCCACGCTCGTGTCGAGGCCATCGGGCAGGGCGCGGAGCCAGGCCGTGACGCCGACGAGGTCGAGCGCGGCGGTCAACTCGGCGTCGGTGGCGTCCGGGTTGGCCAGGCGCAGGTCGTCGCCGAGCGTCCCGGCGAAGACGTGCACCTCCTGGCTGATCAGGGCGATGTCACGCCGGACGCGGTGCTCGCCCAGTTCCGTCAGCGACACCCCGCGCAGGCGGACCGCGCCGCGGGTGGGCGCGATGATTCCGGCGGCGATGCCGGCGAGCGTGCTCTTGCCCGCTCCGCTCGCGCCGACGAGGGCGACGCGTTCCCCCGGCGCGAGCCGCAGGGCGATGTCCTGCAGCACGACGGGTCCGTCGTCGTAGCAGTGCCGGGCGACGACCACCTCCAGCGCGGCGGGCTCGGTGCGGCCCGGACCGGCCGTCCCGGACCGGCCGTGACCGGCGGGTCCGGAATCGTCGGGCGGAGCGGTGTCCGGCAGCGCGGTGACGCCGACGAGCCGGGCGAGGCTCGCCCCGGCCTGCAGCACCGAGTCCGACTGGAGCAGCAGCAGGCCGATCGGGTTGAAGAGGCGGTGGAAGTAGAGCGCGGCGGTGGTCGCCGCTCCCACGGTCGCCAGGTCGTCGCGCACCAGCAGGAAGCCGGCGAGCAGCACGGCGGCGAGCCCGACGAACTCCGACCGGTTGATCCGCAGCCCGAACCGGGTGTGCAGGTTGAAGATCTCCAACGACAGGTCGCGGGCCAGGGCGGAGCGGTCGGCGATCCGGCCGACGTGTGCGTCCTCCATCCGGTAGGCGCGCACGGTGGCCGCGCCGCGCAGTGCCCCGGCCATGGCCTGGGCCCGCTCGCCGGTCGCCACCCGCTCGCGCGCGTAGTACGGCACCGATCGCCTCAGGTACCAGTACAGCGCCAACGCGTAGGCGGGGGCGGCGGCCAGCCCGGCGAGGCCGAGGCGCCAGTCGAGGGCGAAGAGCCCTGCCGCGGTCAGCACGATGGACAGCAGCGCGCCGAGGAAGGCGGGCCCGCTGGTGGCGATCACGTTCGTCACCACGGCGACGTCGTCGCCGGCGCGTGCCACCAGGTCCCCGGTCCCGGCTCGCTCCAGCGTGGCCGACGGGAGGTGCAGGGCACGGTCGAGGACGCGCTCCCGCAGCCGCGCCAGCACGGTCTCGCCGAGGCGTGCGGCGATCGCAGCCCCGACTGCGGTGAGCAGGCCGGCGAGCACCGCGGCGCCCGCGATCACACCCGCCCAGGCCACGATCCGTGAGGTGTCGGACCCGGCGATGACGTCGTCGACGAGGCGGCCGAGCACCCACGGGGCGACGAGCCCGGTGGCCGCGGCGGCGACCAGCAACGTGCCGGCGGCGGCGCTGAGCCCGGGCAGCCGGGCGAACTCGGCCCGCAGGGCGGCCCAGGTCTGCCGGGTGGTGGCCGTCGGCAGCAGTTGCCTGGCTCCGACGCCGGCCGTGGTCGATTCGTCGGTCACCGCAGGACCTCCTCCCGATAGCGGGCGTCGCCGGCGAGCAGCTGCTCGTGCGGGCCCTCCGCGACGACCCGCCCGCGGTCGAGCACGGCCACCCGGTGCGTGATGCGCAGCAGGACCGGGCTGTTGGTGATGAGCACGGTGCCGCGGGCCGCCGCGGCGCGGGCGGCGGCCAACCCCTCGGCGAGCAGCGCCTCGGTCACCGCGTCGACCGCCGTGGTGGGGTTGTGCAGCACCAGCACCGGCGGGTCGGCGACGAGGGCCCTGGCCAGCCCGATCCGCTGGCGCTGCCCGCCGGACAGGTTCGCCCCCCGCTCGGTGAGCAGGCGGTCGACCCCGTGCGGGTGCGCGGCGAGCACGTCCTCGGCCGCCGCGGCGCGCACCGCGGCGCGCAGGACCGCCTCGTCGACGTCGGCGCCGGCGGCGAGGTTGGCGCGCAGCGTCCCCTCGAACAACGCCACGTCGTGCTGCTCGACCAGGAGGGTGCTGCGCGCCGCGTCGACGTGCAGCTCCTCGGCGGGCACCCCGTCGACGTACACCGTGCCCCGGTAGTCCTCCCGGGGCACGCGGCCGGAGAGCAGCGCGACCAGCGCCTCGGCCTCGCTCGGGTCGTAGGCGAGCACGCCCAGGATCTCGCCGGCGTCGACCCGCAGGGACACTCCGTCGAGCCCGGCGTACCCGATCGTGTCGAGGGTGAGCCGCGACGGGCTCGGGGTGGGCGGCCCCGCGTCACCCGGGCGGGTGAGCGGCGCGGCGCCGAGCACCCGGGCGACCCGCCCGGCGGAGGCGCGCGCCATGGCGAACAGCTGTACGCAGTATCCGAGGGTCTGCACGGGCTCGGCGATGAACTGGGCCAGCCCGACGACGGCGACGAGCTCGCCGATGGTGAGCCGGCCCTGCAGCGCGAGCCAGCCGGCGACGCCGGCGACCGCCGCGAGGAAGAGGCCGTTCACCGTGCTGGTGAGCCCGAGGTGCAGGCCCTTGGTGGTGGCGGCGCGCAGGGTGACCTCGAGGGCGTGACGGCTGGCGACCGCGTACCGGCGTGCGGCGTGGTCCTGGGCGCCGAGGCCGCGCAGCACGCGCAGGCCCGTGACGAGGTCCACGGCGAGCGCGGTCGTGGCGGCGAGGGCCTCCTGCTGCGACGCGCTGCGCCGGCTGAGCAGCGGCGCCATCCGCTGCAACGCGACGACCACCAGCGGCACCCCGAGGAGCACCCCGAGCCCGAGCGGGACGTCGACGACGAGCAACGCGACGGCCGCGACCACGATGGCGGTGACCGCGGCGGCGCAGAGCCCGGCGACCCGTACGACGAGCGCGGACAACTCGGCGTCGGAGGCGGTGACGGAGAGCAGCTCGCCGTCGCGCATGCCCGAGCGGTTCCCGCGCGGGTCGAGGGCGCTGCGGGCGATCTCGACCCGCACGAGGTGGGCCTCCTGCTCCACGGCGGCGTACGCCTGGCGGGCGCCGGTCCGGTAGGCGAAGGCGAGGACGGTGAAGAGGGCGGCGAGACCCGCGAGGGAGAGCAGCAGCGCCCGCAGGTCCCCCGTGGCGACCGCGCGGTCGATGATCACGCCGATGGCGACCGGGACGAGGGCCTCGGCGGCCTGGTGGGTGCAGAGCAGCGCGATGCCGGCCACCACGCGAGCGCGCTGGCGGCGCAGGGCGCGGCGCAGCACCGTCGCGCCGCTGATCTCGTCGACTGCCATGACGTCAGGACCCGGCGAGCGGGTCGGGGGCGTCGGCCCAGGTGGAGGTCACGGCCCGCCTGGTGTCGGAGACGGCCCGGACGAACGTGGATGTGTACACGAGATGCGCCCTCCCAGCGATCAGGGGCCAGGTTAGCCTCGCCTAATATCGGCGACGAACGGGGGCTCGACGGCGCGTCAGTCGCCGACGGCGACGCCGAGCTCCGGGCGGGTCGTGACGTGATGGCGGCCGATCGGCAGCATCAGTGGCTTCGCCGACGTCGGATCGATGATGACCTGGCTCTCGAGGCCGAACACGGCGCGGACGCACTCCTGCGTCAGCACCTGCGCCGGCTCGCCCGCGGCGTACAGCTTCCCGGCGGCCAGCGCGATGAGGTGGTCCGCGTACCGGGCGGCGAGGTTCAGGTCATGCAGCACCATGACGATCGTCGTTCCGCGCGTCAGGTTGAGGTCGGTGAGCAGGTCCAGGACCTCGACCTGGTGGCTGACGTCGAGGAACGTCGTCGGTTCGTCGAGCAGCAGCAGGTCCGTCTGCTGGGCCAGGGCCATCGCGATCCACACCCGCTGCCGCTGGCCGCCGGAGAGCTCGTCGACCGAGCGGTCGGCGAGGTCCGCCGTCTGGGTCGCGTCCAGGGCCGCCGCCACGGCGGCGTCGTCCTCCCTGCTCCAGCGGGAGAGCACGCGCTGGTGCGGATTGCGCCCACGACCGACGAGGTCGGCCACGGTGATCCCCTCGGGCGCCGTCGGTGACTGCGGAAGCAGGCCGAGGGTACGGGCCAGTTGCTTGGCCGGTAGCCGGTGCACCTGCTTGCCGTCGAGCAGGACGTGGCCGGCGCGGGGAGCCAACAGGCGCGACATCGACCGCAGCAGGGTCGACTTGCCGCACGCGTTGGCGCCGACGATCGCCGTGATCTTCCCGGGCGGCACGACGAGGTCGAGCGAGGAGATGACCACGCGGTCGGAGTAGCCGAGCGTCAGCCTCTCGACCGCGAGCGTGTGGGTGGTGGTCACAGCGAGCCTCCCGCGCGGTTCGTACGGATGAGCAGGTAGATGAGGTAGGGGGCACCGAGCACGCCGGTGACGACACCGACGGGGAAGCGCGTGTCGAAGGCGAACTGGCCGGCGAAGTCCGCGACGAGCACCAGCAGGGCGCCGACGAGGGCGGACGGCAGCAGCAGCGAGCCGGCCGGACCGATGATCCGGGCGGCGATCGGCCCGGAGAGGAAGGCGACGAAGGCGATCGGCCCGGTCGCCGCGGTGGCGAAGGCGATGAGACCGACGGCCGCGACGATGACCAGGATCCTGGTGCGCTCGAGGCGGACCCCGAGCGCCGCCGCGGTGTCGTCGCCCAGCTGCATCATGGCGAGGTTGCGGGCCTGGCCCAGCAGCACCGGCGCCAGGACGGCCACGGCGACGGCCACCGGCACGGTCTCCGCCCAGGTGGCGCCGTTGAGGCTGCCGGTCAGCCAGCGCATTGCCTCCTGCAGGTCCCACTCGGCGGCCTGGGTCAGGACGTACGCGGTGATGCTGTCGAGCATCGCGGCGATGCCGATGCCGATCAGGACGAGGCGGGTGCCGGCGACACCGTCCTTGAACGACAGGGTGTAGACGACCAGCGCCACCGCGAGCCCGACGACGATCGCGAAGGCCGACACCCCCGCCTCCCCGAGGTGCAGCGTCACGATCGCGAAGGCTGCCGCGGCGCTCGCTCCGGAGCTGATGCCGATGATGTCGGGGCTGGCGAGCGGGTTGCGCAGCATCGTCTGGAAGGTGACGCCGCCGAGCCCGAAGCAGGCCCCCGTCAGGACCGCGAGGACGGCCCGGGGCAGGCGGAGCGTGCCCACCGTGAAGGAGGCCCCGGGCACGTCCTCGCCGGCGATCACGGCTAGGACGTCCGCGGGCGGGTAGAAGGTGCGCCCGGCCATCAGCGAGACGGCGAACGCCGCGACGACGAGGACGGCGAGGACGACGAGCACCCCGCGTCGCCGGTGCGTACGGCGGACCCGGCCGCGGGTGACGGCCTGGAGAGTCGTGGTGCTCACAGCTCGCGTACCTTCTGCCGGCGGACGATGTAGATGAAGAACGGGGCGCCGATCAGGGCCGTCACGATGCCCACGTCGATCTCCGCCGGGCGGGCCACCATCCGGCCGACGACGTCCGCGGCGGTCAGCAACGACGCGCCGAGCAGCGCGGAGAACGGCAGCAGCCACCGGTGGTCCAGCCCGACCAGCAGGCGGCACACGTGCGGGACGACCAGGCCGACGAACCCGATGGGTCCGGCGACCGCCGTGGCGGCGCCGCACAGCAGCACGGCGCCCAGCGCCGCGACGGCACGCACCACCGCGACGCGCTCGCCGAGCCCCGCCGCGAGCTCGTCACCGAGCGCGAGCGAGTTCAGGGCCCGGGCCGACAGGATGCAGATCACGAAACCCACGGCGAGGAACGGCAGGGCCTGCCGGATGCTGTCGTAGGTCGCGCCGCCGACCCCGCCGATCTGCCACGACCGGAAGCCGCCGGCCACGTCGTTGCGCGGCAGCACGAAGGCGCTGATCAGCGACGCGAGCGCGGCGGACGTGGCAGCGCCGGCGAGCGCGAGCTTGAGTGGGGTCGCGCCGCCGCGTCCCAGCGAGCCGACGGCGTACACGAAGACAGCCGCGAGGCTGGCGCCGAGGATCGCCGCCCACAGGTAGCCGGTCGGCGAGGAGAGGCCGAACGTGACCATCGCGGTGACCACGGCGAGCGACGCCCCCATGTTCACGCCCAGGATGCCGGGGTCGGCCAGCGGGTTGCGGGTCACGCCCTGCATGACTCCCCCGGCCAGGCCGAGCGCCGCGCCGACGGTCACGGCGAGCAGGGTCCGCGGGATCCGTTTGGTGACGGCGGCCTGTTCCATGGTCCCGTCGAGGCCCTGGAACGCGGCGAGGATGTCGGACCAGCCGACGTTGCGGGAGCCCAACGCGACCGACGCGAGCATGAGCGCCAGCAGCGCCACGGTCGCGACGAGGAACCACAGCAGGCGTACCCGTGCCGGACGCCGCAGCACGGCGGCGTCCGGCAGGGCGCGCGAGTCGAGCGCGGTCATGAGACCCGGTCGGCAGCCTTGGCGAGCATCGCGACGTAGTCGTCCAGCACGAACGGGATGGCCAGCGGGGTGGGGTTCGCCGCGGTGCCCAGGGGCGTGGCGCCGGAGAGCATGACCACCGAGCCGCGCTTGATCGCGGGGATCTTCGACAGCAGCGGGTCGGCCTGCGCGGCGGCGAGCAGCTTCTCGTCGCCGTAGGCGACGATGACGTCCACGTCGTCGAAGACCTGGATCTGCTCGGCGCTCTGGTTCAGGGTGAACTTGTCGGTGCCGGCGGAGAGCTTGGCGATGCCGCCCGGGACCTTCATCCCGAGGTCACCGAAGAACTGGGCCCGGGTGTCGTGCGACGTGTAGAAGCCGATCTTGCTGAGGTCGGTCGGGTCGACGTGCGTCATGAACATCGCCGACTTGCCCGCCAGCTGCGGGTACTTCGCGGCGGCCTCGGCCATCTGCTTCTCGAAGTCGGCGATCAGCGCGTCGCCCTCCTTCGCCAGGCCGAGGGCCTGGCTCTCCAGCTTGATGGTGTCGCGCCAGGCGGTGGCCCAGGGCGCCTTGGGGTAGGCGACGACCGGGGCGATCTTGCTCAGGGTGTCGTAGTCCTGCTGGGTCAGGCCCGAGTACGCGGCGAGGATGACGTCGGGTTTGGTGTCCGCGACCGCCTCGAAGTTGATGCCGTCGTTCTCGTCGAACAGCACCGGTGTTGTCCCGCCGAGCGACTTGAGCTTCTCGGCGACCCACGGCAGGACGCCGTCGTTGTCGTCGTCGCCGAAGTTGGCCTTGGCCATCCCGACGGGAACGACGCCGAGAGCCAGCGGCACCTCGTGGTTCGCCCAGGCCACCGTCGCGACCCGCTTCGGCTTCTCCTTGATCGTCGTCGTACCGAGCGCGTGCGTGATCGTGACCGGGAACGCCGAGGAGCTGCCGTCGGTGGAGGCGTCCTCGGCCTTCGACGACCCGCCACAGGCGGCGAGCGTCAACGTGGCGGCCAGGGCGACGACCCCGGTGAGGAAGCGGTTTGCGCGCATAGAACTACACCTCAATGCTGGTAAGGGGAGGCTAACCTAACACAGACTCCGAGGCGGTCTTGATCTACTGCGGGACCGCCACGAAGGGCCCCCGCATGCCGTTCCACCTGCGGCTACGGAGGCGGCACCGTCCGTGCCGTACCGCCCGACCGGCAGGGGCGGGGTTCGGCCGCACTCAGGTCAGGCTAACCTAACTTCGGAGTCAGGAGGGCTCACGATCCACGAAGGAGCGACGTCATGACCGTCGGCACCATTGCGGTCGAAGCCGAGGTGATCAGGCGCCCGATGCTCGCCGAGGTCGTCGCCAACCGGCCGCTCACACCTCACCTGCGGCGCATCACCCTGACCGGCGCCGAGCTCGACCGCTTCGGCTACGACGGGCCGGACCAACTGGCACGGATCTTCCTCGCCCCCGCACCCGGCGCCGAACTGCACCTGCCGGACTCGGCGCAGTGGTGGCCCGCCCTGCAGGCCATGCCGGCGGAGCGGCGACCGGTGGTCCGCAACTACACGGTCCGACGCCTGGACGCCGGGCGGCGCGAGCTGGACATCGACTTCGTGCTGCACGGCGACGGCGGGCCGGCCTCCGCCTGGGCGCGCCGGGCCGCTCCCGGCGACCGGATCGGCGTGCTCAGTGACGGCGCCGCGTACGCCCCGCCCGCCGACACCGACTGGCAGCTGCTCGTCGGCGACGAGACGGCCATGCCGGCGATCACCGCGGCTGTCGAGGCGCTGCCGCCGGACGCGCGGGCGATCGCGCTGATCGAGGTGGGCTCCGCGGAACACGAGATCGGGGTGCGCACGCCGGCCGGGGTCACGCTGAGCTGGCTGCACCGGGGCGGCGCACCGGCGGGCGGCAGCGACGTGGTGATCCGCACGCTGCGGGACCTGGCGTTGCCGGCCGGCACGCCGTACGCCTTCGTCGCGGGCGAGTCCGCCATGGTCACGACCGTCCGTCGGCACCTGTGCACCGAACGCGGCATCGCCAAGGAGCGCGTCTACTTCGGCGGCTACTGGAAGCTCGCCCCGCACTGAGCGCCCGGCGGCCGTTGTGCCCGCCGGGGCACCCGGAGCCGCCGCGCGCGGGGCAGCCGCCGGCGTACGCGCCCGGCGCCCGCCCCCGCGGTCGGGCGGGCCGGATCCGCTGCCCGCGACCGGGCCGCCGCGGCGGTGCTGGCGCCGCGCGGGCCGCAGGCGACCAGTTCGACGGTGAGGACGACGGCGACGGCCTCGACCGCGAGGAGCCCGACGAGCCCGACCAGCTGCGTCACCCCGGCGGCCAGGGGGCTCGCTCCACCGAGCGGCACCCCGACGTGCGATCAGTTCCAGGACATGTCGACGGCGCGCTCGACGTTGACGTGGCCGGCCCTGGCGAAGGCGTCCGCCATGGGCACGTCGCCCAGGCCGGTGGCTGCACGGAGGCGCGGGACGTCCTCGTCGGCCGGGATGCGGGTGCCGACGGTGGCCGTACCGGGGGCGGTCACGCGTCCGCCCGACCGGCGCGGTCGTAGGTCAGGAAGAGCGCGCCGCTGCCGAGGACGACGTGGTCCGTCAGCTCCCAGGTGCGCGGCTCGAAGACGGCGTCGCGGCCGAACAGCGGGATGCCGGCGCCGATGGTCAACGGGGCCAGCTTGACCACGAGCCGGTCGATCTCGGGATAGAGGGCGCCGGCCAGGGCGCCGCCGCCGATCACCCAGACGTCCCGGCCGTCGTGCCGCTTGAGCTCGCGTACGGTGGCGACCGGGTCCGTGGACAGGACCTCGACGGCCGGGTCCGGGCTCTGTCCCATCGTGCGCGAGAACACCAGGTGGCGCAGGTGGGGGTAGGCGTCGGTGAGGCCGGCCTTCAGCCCCAGCTCGTAGGAGTGGCGCCCCTCCAGGACGGTGTCGAACCGGGCGCCCTCGCCGGTGATGCCGAACGCCTCCCGGGCCGGGCCCGGCAGCGTCTCCGGATACTCGGCGACGAGGTGTTGCAGGTAGTCGTCCGGGATCGGCCAGAATCCGCCGGGGCCGGTGGGGTCCGCGCCGTCGGGGCCGGCGATGAAGCCGTCCAGGGTGACGGCGATGTAGTACACGAGCTTACGCATGGTTGTTTCCTTTGTTCGGGGAGCTCGGGCGGTGGACGACGGCGCACCGCCCGTGCCGGGTGGACGCACGACGTCGTTCTGATGATCACCATCATGCGCAGGCGCGGCCCGGGCTTCAACGCCCGGTCCGGCACGGCTGGCGAGCCGGTCACCTAGGCGTTGGCGGGGTCCTCCCCGGCCGCGGGCCGGTAGCAGCCGCTGGCCAGGATCACCGCGACGCGGTCCCGGCTCGCGGTGGTGGTGAGGCTGATCGTGATCTCGGTGCCGGGGTCGCGCATGGACACGGCGCCCCGGGTGCCGTCGGCGAAGGTGCGGTCCTCGGTGATCTCGTAGCCCTGCTGCCGCCACATGTCCCGGATCCGCCGCAGCGTGGCGATCTGGTCGGCGGGCGGGACCGGAAGGCCGGCGAAGCCGCTCAACGTCCACCGTCCGTCGTCGGCGATCTCGCCCCGCTGGCCCTGGCAGGGCGAGGTGTTGGTCCGCCAGCCGTCCAGCGCGACCCCGGCGGTGGCGGCGACGGCCTGGGCACGCGCCTCGGCCAGGGTGCTCACCTCGGCGACTGCCTTGGTCTGCAACGGGTCGTCCTTTCCTGAGGAACCGGGGTCACCGCCGGTGCAGGCGGTGGCAGGCACCAGTACGGCCGCCAGGACCACCGCCCGCCACCAGGGCGTGCGGTGCGGCGGGGTCATGGTGCCTTGCCGTGGTCGAGCGCGGCGGCCTCGTAGTCGCCGACGATGACAGCCGCCTGGGAGCGCAGCATCTGGCTGTTCTGCGCCCAGTATCCGCTGTGGCCGGAGGTGTCGACGTGCAGGACGTTGCCGCCGAACTCCGGGTCGTGCGGGGCGGGGCCGTGGATGCCGACGAGGCCGTCGACCACCCACTCCCCGACGACGGGTACGCCGTCGAGCCAGCCGATCGTCTCCTCCGGTCGCGCGACGACGGTGTCGTCGGCGGCGGCGCCGGCCCACACGTGTCTCGGGTCGATGTTGAACTCGCTGGCGTTCTCGACGCGCATGCCGGGACTGCCGACGGCGATCAGGTCGTCCGCGGCGAGGCCGTCGCCGTTGCTGGCGGCCTCGCCGAGGACGGTCGAGCCGTAGCTGTGTCCGATGGCGGTGACGTGGGATGGGCTGTCGTCGTGGGAGGCGCGGAGCCCGTCGACGAAGCCGTCGAGCGCGCGGGCACCGGCCTCGGACTTGGCTCCGAACACGGCGCTGACGATGTCGAGGTCGATCGACGGGGTGTCGTAGCCGAGCCAGGCCACGACGGCGACGTCGGCGCCGGCGGGGGCGAGCTCGACCGAGGCCTCCCGCAGGTCGTTGGCCCGCCCGATCAGGCCGCGGATGTCGTCGAGCTCGGTGCCGACCCCGGGCACGAGGACCGCGGTGTGGGCGGCGGTGTCCGGGTTGCCGATCGCGACCGCCGCCTTCCCGTCGCCCGTCGGATCGACCGAGAGCAGGTAGAGCCGCTCGTTCGGCGCCGCGTTCTCCGCGCCTTCCAGCTTGTCCAGCAGCATCAGCGCGGTGGCGTGCTGCGGGTCGTCCCGGTCGCGGTGGTGCGCGACGTCGTCACCGACGAACGTGCGCAGCGCCAGCTGGTTCGCCGCGTCCCGGTCGGTGGCGGGCAGTCCGTCGAGAGCGCCGATCCGCTCCGGGTAGGCGGTGAGGTAGACCTGCCGCTCGTCGTCGGACAGGCCACTCCACCAGGCGTGCACGTCGGCGGGGCTGCTGCCCGGCGCGGGGATGTCGTCCTCGCTCAGCTCGAGCGCCGCGGCGGCGGCGAGAGCGCCGCCGTTGGCCCTGTTGTACTCCCAGGCGAACTGCCCCGGCGCGCTGGCCTTCAACTGCGTCAGGGCGCGGGCGATCCGGCTGTCGGCCTCGGTCGCCTCGGTGACGATCCGCGTGATGAGGTCGGTGTACGTCGCGGCGTTCTGGACGTGCCGGCGGTGGACGAGTTCCGCGTCCGGGTCGTGCCTCTCCGCTGTCGACATCGTCGGCGCGGACACCCGGCCGGCGTCGTCCACGGCCAGTCCGAGGGACCGGGCGGCGCCGACGGCCGACTCCAACCGCTGCTGCAGGTCACCGAACTCCTGCGCCGCTTCCCGCAACACGCTCGCGGCGGTCCGCGTGTGCAGGCTCGCGACCTCGAACTCGTCATCGAGCTCGTCCAGCCGGCCCAACGCCGCACTGGCGGCCGGCCCCTGCCAGCCCGAGCCGCGCAGCGGCCGGGTCAGCTCGGCGCCACACCGCTCCTCCAGCTTCGCGCAGGCCCGCGACAGCTCCGTCCAGGCCTGCGCGGCGTCCCGGAGCGGGGCGACGCGCGCCTCGCGCAGGTCGGCGTACGTCACCACCGAGCGGTCACCGCCCCCCGAGGTCGAAGTGGGCGGCGCTGGCCTCGTCGCTGTACCGGTAGTCCATCGCGCAGCCCTGCAGGGCGTCACCCATCTGCGCCAGGTAGCCGTCCAGCTTGGTCAGGTCGTCCGACCACGACCAGCGCAGCTGCTCCAACGCCGCCCGGGTCTGCCAGCCGGGCAGGCCGGCGACCGCGGCCCGCGTCTCGTCTCCGACGTCGGAGACACCGCGCCGCAGGTCGTCGCGCAGGTCGTCGCACACCCGCGACGCCTTCTCCAGCAACTCCGGTTCGACGTGCAGTTCAATCACTGGGTGGCCTCCCGCGAAGATCGGTGCGAGCCTACATAACCACACGCACGCACCGCGCGGATCGGTCGCCTCAGCCGGCGCCCAGCCCGGCCAGCAGGTCGACGGCGCGCCGCACCGTCCACGGGTGACCGGGCGTGCCGGTCACCGTCACCACCGTCGAGCCCGGCGCGACCGGACCGGAAACGGGGACCAGCCGGTCGAGGGCGTCGGGGTCGACGGCGCCGGCCAGGACGGTGCGGCCGGCCAGGTCGGGCAGTACGCGGAGTTCGCCGGTGGCCGCCGACGCCGCCGCGCGAACGGCGGCCACGTCGGGCGGCACCTCGGTGTAGGTGTGGTCCGGGTGGCCCACCAGGATCCGGTCGGCGCGCCCGGCGGCGTGCCAGGTCAGCAGGTCGAGCACCGTGGCGCGGGGGCCGCCGAGGAAGTGTTCCCACTGGTCGGCGGCCGCCCGGGCGAGCTGGTCGCCGTGCCGGTCGACGCTGTGGCCGTAGCCGCGGCCGGTCAGGGTCAGGTCGGTCCAGAGCAACCGCCGGGTGTGCAGGTCCACGACCATCGGCAGCAGCATCCGGGCGTTGCCGCGCAGGTCGAACCGCTGCGCGACCCGCGCCCCGTCGAACTGCTCGCCCCCGGTGAGGGGCAGCATGACGCCGGCGATGGCCGCCGTGAGGGCCTCGAACGGCACGGCGTTGTAGCTGAGGACGGTCGGCACGGCGTAGTGCACGCCGTGCCCGGCGAGGCGGGCCAGGTGCAGGTCGAGGAACTCGGTGGCCCCGAGCGGAGCCGGGGCGGAGGTGAGGTCGCCGGAGTGGATCGCGCCGCCGTCGGCGAAGCGCAACCGGGTGAAGTCGCAGTGGCCCACCCGCCGCCAGCCCTGGTCGAAGAACACGCAGGACAGGTCGAGGTCGACCCGCGTGGCGCCCGGATCCTCCCAGTGCAGGAAGAACCGCAGCACCTCGGCGTCGGGCAGCGCCCGCACACTGCCCCGTGGCCACCCCGCCAGCTGCGCCGAGGCGGCCCGCTCCCGCATCGGCGCGGGCACCTCGGCCAGGGCGGCGTCGACGACCGCCACGTCGAACCGGCCGAGCCGGGCCGCGCGGGCGACCAGCTCGGCGTCGACCAGCTCGCGTACCGCGGTGATCGCCGTCGCCGGCACCGGCGGGCGCCGCTCGGGCTCGGTCCAGGTGGTCACGACGCTGCCGCGGGGATGGAAGACCCGCCGGGGCATTCCGGGGCCGGGCCGGCCACCGACGATCCCGGACTCCTCGACGGCGCCGTCCGCGGCCGGCGCATCGGCGGGAGGCGGCGCCTCGGCGGGAGGCGGCGCATCGGCGGCCGGCCGGAGCCCCCGCAGGAAGGCGGGGCCGTCGCCGCGCACGCGGCGCACGACGGCGCGGAGGACGTCGCCCAGGCCGACGGCGAGTGCCGGGGCGGCATTGGTGTGATCGGCCCTGCGGGCCCGCGCCGCCGCCCGGGCCCGCGCGGTCGCCGCCAGCTCGGCGGCCGTCGCCCGTACCGTCTCGTCCCGGCCGGCCAACTGGGCCGCCGCCGCGGCGAGCACGCCGGGCGCCACCCGGGCCGCGGTCCGGCGCATGGCCGCCCCGATCGCCGCGGATGCCGCCGGGTCGTCGCCGGCGACCCGCAGCAGGTGGTCGAGCCGGCGCCACAACTCGCCCGGGCGTTCGGTGAGCAGGCGGGCGGCCCCCGCCACGTCGCCGCCGGTCAGGGCCTCCTCCACCAGGGACGCGTGGGTCCGCAGGCGGACGGTGACCGTGTCGTCGGGATGCTCGGTCAGCAGCAGGTGCCGGGGCTCGCGGGCGCAGGCCGCCACGATGGCCGCGCCGAGGGCGCCGGCGCGGGCCGCGCGGGTGCCGCGCAGCGCGGC
>NZ_JBFABA010000035.1:0-61281 GCF_040640115.1 Micromonospora sp. NPDC023644
CGGCATCGCACACCTCCACAACATCATCCTCGCCGGGTGACACCAGCACCGTTGCCGGGCAACACCTTCACCGAGTTACGAGACGTCCTTTAGGCGAAGGGTCAGGATGCCATCATCGAGCAAATCGGTTCGACCACCGCTCACCGCTTCAATGCCGCCTCGATCCGCTCGTTCATCCGGCTGCGATCCCCGTCGAGGCACTTCGATCAAGGGGCCTCGCAAGCGCGGCCCGCCCGCCGCGCTCGGCCTGCTGGCGGCCTCCGGCCGGCGCGGTGAACTGCATCTCCTGGTTGGACTGGCAGGGTGAAACCGGTCGCGCTTCGTGGGTGACGAGGTGTCGGGACATGCCGTCCGTAGCATCGACCCGGTGGTTTCCCAGATGGATGCAAACGACGGTGATATCGGCTCGGCCCTGCCGGTGCCGGCTGCGGGTTCCCGCGATGCGTTTCGCGTGGAGTTCGTCCCGACTAGCCAGGACGGTCGGTTCGGTGAGTTCCAGCTCTACGTGGGTGGCGTCCCGATCGGGGATGGCAGCACAACTGCCTGGTACCCGCACTACATGGATTTCTGCCGCCTGTGCAGCTTGGCGGAGCAGCCTGGCATACGGGAACGGGGGCCGTTGCACCTTGGCGACACCTTCGATCACCTGAACATGTACGTGGAGATGACCGAGATCGACGTGGTGTTCACTTTCACCACCCGCCCCGGCTTGGAGTGGGGTGAGCCACCGCCGTGGGCGCCACCGGTGGGCGTATGGATGCGGCTGAGCGTTGCCCGCTTGGAGTTCATCCGCATCTGGCGTCAGGCCGAGCCGCAGTTCCGCTCTCTCACGGCAGGACGGTAGCCGGGACTTCGTCAGTACGTCGGGCTTCCCTCAGAGCGCAGCGAATAATGATCACCGGGCGAGTCGTCCTCATCCGGGCACCGAGACGGTTATCAGCGTGGCGGTCCTTCTTGCCGTGACGATCGCGGGGTGGTCGGCCACCGTCGTGGCCGGGGCGGTCGGCTGCCGCGCCGCTTCGCGGCTTGCCACCGAGTACCTGGGACCAGGCGCACGGCAAGCCGCCGACACGGCAAGCCGCCCCCGGCCTCCGGGCCGGGGGCGGTAAGCCGTACGCCGCCGGGCAGCCGCGCGCCCACTGCGCAGCCGTGCCTTGGTGCGGGTGGCCCATGACGACGTTGGTCGGCAGCCACTGCTACTCCGCAAGCTCCGGGTGGTGCCCGTGGTCGAAGGCTCTTCGCTCGGCTTCGGAGAGGAGTCCGTCTACCTCTGCTTCGTTCCGCTCCACGAAGTCGGCAAAGGCCCCAAGGGTCAAGATCATGGCGTAAGTCTTGGTCCGAACCGAGAGGTCTCCGATCGCAACGTCCTCACCCATCTCGGAGCGGATGAGGGCCTCGGTCTCCGGCCAAGGCAGTTCCGGGCCGAATGCGCGCCGCATGGCAGATACGAGGAGTTCAAGGTCTTTGAGCCCGTGGTTGGGCTCGAAGAGTCGGGCCACCGCGATTTGGAAGGCGGCGATCATGACATGGGCGGAGCCGAGCGAGCTGAACTCTGGGAACCTTGCCGTGAGTGGTTCGCTCTCCGATGACTGGCGCAGCATGCTCTCCCGTAGGAACCTGCCCATGAGCGTGCGGGGCATCTGGGGCGAGATTGGTGAATCCACCGGCTGGGACTTGCGGTACCTACGCCTGGCCACGGCTAGTGTCTCCCTCCTCATTCCGTCGATCAGTCTGGCAGCAGAGGGCAGGCATGGCGTGAGCCATCATCCCGAGGCCGTCATGGCCATCCATGGCCAGTGACTGTGGCGGGCAGCGGTCATGTGCGGGCACGAGGGGCAGCTGTCCCGGCCGCAGGCGTCGCGGGATCAGGGCTTGGTTGAGCGCGCTCTTCCAAACTGCGGGTTGCCGAAAGACGACCGCACGCACGCCGTCCGGTCGGCCGCCGGGAGAGACTTGTCCGGTGACGACCGCCGAGCCGCCGGACGTAGTGACAGAGAAGGCCGTCTTGCAGCTCCTGCACCTGGCCTTCCTGGAGATTAGGTTCCACACGGCTCCGGTGGACGACGAGTCGCTGGAGACCTTGCTGAAGCGGCGTGATCAAGCGCGCATCGATGCGGCTGGCCCACCGTGGGCGGCCTCTTGTATCGCGGGGACACGCGCCTGAACGGCCAGGCTGGGACGTTCGTGTCCGGCGCCAGCGAAGCGATCCGCGATCAACAGCTTGCTCGCCGGTCGGCTGCCTGCGGGGCTTACGCCGTCCGGGAGGTCGCCGGTGGGGCGGGGACAGCCGCTACCGGATGTGGCACCGGGAGGGCGAGCAGCACGACCACCCCGGCGAGGCAGTAGGCCGCGCCTTGAGCGGCCAGGACCGGCAGGATGCCGATTCGTCCACCGAGGGTGCCCGCCGCGATCGTGCCGAGCAGCATCGCCGCACCGTTCGCGGCGGCCATCGCCCCGAAGATCCGCCCGCGGTGGCTGTCGGTCGTCGCGTTCTGGAAGACGGTCATGCCGCCGGCGGTCAGGAACGCGGCCGGCAGCCCCACGAGCGCGATGAGCACCGGTGCGGGCCAGAGCGCGAGTGTGGTCAGCGGGTACAGGAACAGCACCAGGTCCAGCACGCCGAAGGCGAGCGCGCCCCAGCCGAACATCGCACGGGGCGCGAAGTGGTGCCCGACCAGCGTCGCGGTGAGGCCTCCCACGATGCCGCCGACCGCCTGGGCCGCCATGATGATGCCGAAGGCGCGGGCGTCGCCGTCCAGCACGTCGCGGACGAACGGCGCCATCAGCGTACCCATGATCGCTTCGCCTACGCCGGTGATGACGGTGAACGCCAGGAAGACCCGCAGGGTCCGGCTGGCAAGCCCGATGCGCATGCCTTCAGCCCATTCCCGCAGCACGTGGGAACGCCTCGCCGTCGAGCCGGATCGGCGCCGGGTGGGAATCAGCCGCAGCAGCCCGGCCGCCAGCGCGAAGGTCGCCATGTCCACGAGGCCCAGCAGGGTGATGCCGCCGACCGCCGCGATCAACCCGCCGAGCGCGGCGCCGATGAGACGGGCGACGTCGCGGGCCTGGCCGTTGAGCGAGTTGACCGTGACGAGGTGTTCGGGCGCCACCAGGGACGGCACGAGCGCGGCCTCGGCGGAGGTGAAGAACAGCGCGAGACAGCCTTGCGCCGCGATCACCAGATAGACCAGCCACACCTGGCCCGCATGCTGCACGGCGAGCAGCGGCAGCAGGGCCACGACCATCAGCAGGTTGGTGCCGACCATCGTGAGGCGTCGGTCCCACCGGTCGGCGTAGACGCCCGCGACGGATCCGAGCGCGATCCGCGGAAGCAGCGAGGCCAGGACCGAGCCTGCCGATGCGAGGGTGGAGCCGGTCAGGACGTAGACCTGGTAGGCGAGCCCGGTCCGCAGGATCCAGTCACCGGTGAGTGAGATCAGGTTCGCGGCGAGGAGCAGCCGCAGGTCCCGGTTGCCGGCGAGGATCCTCCAGAGCCGGCGCACGTCATCCGCCCGACGGCGTCGGACGCAGCGGCGCGGCCACGAGGGTCAGATTCACCGGTACGGCGTCGGCAGGCCGTCTGCCCGGGTCGCCAGCCGGCCGCCGGGCGGCCAGCGGCGCCACGAGTTCGTCCCACCGCTGTTTGAGTTCGGCGAACTCCTCGACCGTGAGGTAGAGCAGGCTCTGCGAGACTCCCGCGTGGTCGCCCCAACGGGGATCCTCGTCGGCGCGGCGCTGCTGCCACTCCTCGAGTTGGGCGGTGGCCTGTTCGACGAGGTGGCGCTCGAGCAACTCGACCGGTTCCCAGGCCTCGGCCGAACCGTCCGCCGCCTCGAACCGGTGCGAGACGGCGGTGATCCGCCAGGGCCGCTCCCGGTTGTCGCCGGCGTCGGCGTGTTCCACGAAGCCGTACTTGGCGAGATGCCGCAGGTGGTGCGAGGCGAGCGCCTGGCTGACGCCGAGTTGCCGGGCCGCCTCCGCAGCGGTCAGCGATCCCTCGCGACCGACGAGAGCGCAGAGCTTGAGGCGTAGGGGATGGGCCAGTGCCCGCAGCGCGAGCGGATCACTGACGACCCGCCGGCTTCCGTCGGATTCCAAGGACATGCTTGGGATGTTGGCGCAGCCGTGGGCGTACGTCAAGCAGATGCTTGGAATATCGACCGCGCGGGCCGGCGAGCGCAGAACGGCGGCCGGGAGCAGACACGCCCGACCGGCGTGCCGAGCGATGCGGGCCGCGGGGGACGAGGTCGTGGAGGGTGAGGGCCGCCAGCGTGAGCGACGGCGGTCCGGCCACCAGAGCCGTCAAGGTGGCGGCGGCGCCTGGCCGGGTGGGATGCGCGGAGGACGCCGGCTTCCCGGTGCCGACCGGGTGGTCGCCCGGTCGGACCGGCGGTACGGCGAGCCGCCCGGCCTGGTCCTGGCCGCCCGGCGGTACGGGATGGGCGGCACCGACCGGGCCGGTCGTGGCGTCAGTCCTGGCCCCAAACCAGGCAGAACGGGTGCCCCACCGGGTCGGCATAGACGCGGAAACCGCTGCTGCGGCCCCCGCCGCCCCGCAACAGGGTGGCGCCCAGCCGGAGCACCGCCTGCTCGGCCTCCTGGATGTCGTCCACCTCCACGTCGAGGTGGGCCTGCTGCGGCCGGGTCGGATCCGGCCACTGTGGCGGCCGGTAGTCGTCGACGCCCTGGAAGCAGAGGCGGGGGTGCCCGTCCGGGCCCTTCAACGTCACCCAGTGTCCGTCGCTGTCGGCCCACTCCAGGCCGGTGAGTTCGACGTAGAACTCCGCCAGCTTCTCGGCGTCCGGGCAGTCCAGCACCACCGAGTGCAGTCGACCGATCATCCGACCTCTCCCGTCATCGTGATGGCGCGACGACCGGTGCCCCCGGTCACCGTGCCAGTGAAGGTACCCGCCGACGGTCGTGGCGTGGCTGAGGGCGCGCAAGGGCGGCCGGGTCCCGACGGGCCACCCGGAGCGGCAGCGCCACCAGACGCTCCGGCGCCACGGGTGGCGCCTACCGACCGACCCGGGGCGCCGGTATTGACCTCAAGCTCGGTTGAGGATGTCGGATGGTGGCATGCGTGCGATCCGACTTCACGAGTTCGGTCCCCCCGGCAACCTGGTGCTCGGCGACCTGCCGGACCTGACACCCGACCCGGGCCAGGTCCGGATCGCCGTGTCGGCCAGCGGCGTGCACCTGCTCGACACGATCCTGCGGCGGGGCGAGGCGGGCGGCCCGTTCGCGCTGCCCGACCTGCCCACCATCCCCGGCCGGGAGGTCGCCGGCGTCGTCGACGAGCTGGGCGAGGGCGTGGACGAGTCGTGGCGCGGCAAGCGGGTCGTCGCGCACCTGGGCATGGTGCCGGGCGGGTACGCCGAGCAGGCGGTCACCGCCGTCGGGTCGCTGTACGTCGTACCGCCGGAGCTGACCGACGCCGAGGCGGTGGCCGCGGTCGGCACGGGCCGGACGGCCCTCGGGATCCTCGACCTGGAACCGCCGGCGGCGGACGACGTCGTCTTCGTGCCGTCGGCGGCCGGCGGGGTCGGCTGGCTGCTGGCGCAGGCCGCGCGGACGACCGGCGCCACCGTGGTGGCGGCGGCGCGCGGCGTCGACCGGACGGCGAAGCTGCGCGAGCTGGGCGCGGACCTGGTGGTGGACTACGGCCGCCCGGACTGGGCCGACCGGGTGCGGGAGCGGGTCGGCGGCCTGAGCCTGGTGTACGACGGGGTGGGCGGCGCGGTGGGCCGGGCCGCCCTGGAGCTGACGGGGCCGGGCGGCCGGTTCATGATGTTCGGCTGGTCGGCGGGGGAGGCGACCCGGATCGACACCGGCGACGTCATCGACCGGGGGCTGACCGTGGGCTGGCTGGGGCAGCGGATGCGGGCCCTGCCCGGCGGCATCCCGGCGCTGGCCGGCCGGTCGTTGGAGCTGGCCGGGCGGGGCTGGTGGCGGCCGCTGGTCTCGACCTACCCGCTGGCCGACGCCGCGACCGCGCACGCCGACCTGGAGGGACGCCGGGCGCTGGGCAAGGTCGTGCTGACCGTCGCGCGTTGACGCGGGCGGCGGTACGGGGCCTCAGTCGACCGGCCGTCCCGGAACCGCTCGGCGTGGGCGGCGGCGATGACGTCGTAGGACGCCCGGGTGTCACGCGGATGGTCCGGTCCACTCACGACCCGGCACGTTACCGGCCCTCGGCGCCTGCCAGGGGCGGAGCCGGTCCGTCGTCGGATGTAACGAGATTCGTGTGCAATACGCTGCGCCCTGCGCTCCGCGCAGGATCCCGTCGGCGGGAATAGGCTCGTGCTCATCGACGGCCGGCACCAGCGGCGGCCATCGCGTACCTGGGGTCGGACGCGGATCGAGGGGGCGCGTCCGGCGCCCGGTTCCACGTCTCGCCCCGCGCGGGAGGCCGCCGCCGTCGCGCGTCACCGGTCCGGGCCGCCCCCGTCGCGGCCCGGACCCGTCAGCTCCCCGGAAGCTGCTCGGCCTTCGTGACCACCCGGTCGATCAGGCCGTACTCGCGGGCCTCCTCGGCGGTGAACCACCGGTCGCGGTCCCAGTCCCGCTGGATCTCCTCCAGGGTGCGCCCGCTGTGCCGGGCGATCAGCTCCTGCATGGTCCGCTTCACGTGCAGCATGTTCTCCGCCTGGATGGTGATGTCCGCGGCGGTGCCGCCCATCCCGCCGGACGGCTGGTGCATCATGATCCGCGAGTGGGGCAGCGCGTAACGCTTGCCGGCCGTGCCCGCGCAGAGCAGGAACTGCCCCATCGAGCCGGCGAAGCCGAGCGCCACCGTGGCCACGTCGTTGCGGACGAAGCGCATCGTGTCGTAGACGGCCATGCCCGCGCTCACCGAGCCGCCCGGCGAGTTGATGTAGAGCACGATGTCCCGCTCCGGGTCCTCGGCGGCGAGCAGCAGCATCTGGGCGCAGATCTGGTTCGCCGAGGCGTCGGTCACCTCCGTGCCGAGGAAGATGATCCGCTCCCTCAGCAGCCGATCGAACACCTGGTCGCCGAAGGAGGGCTGCCCACCGTCCAACATCCGCACGTCGAGACCGATCATCGAGTCCGCCCTTTCGGCAGTGCCGGCGGGCGACCGGAGGACGCCCGGGGGACCGGCGCCTCCAGCCTGCGCGGAACAGGGCGCGTGGAGCCAACGATTCTGCCGGCGGCAGATCAGCCGACGGCAGAACCGGCCGGCCTAGACGAGGGTCGATGTGCGCGCGCCCGCCCGGGCCCGCCCGCAGGCCAGCGCGACGCGGGTACGCGGGCCGGGGCGACCGCCCCCTGCGGAGGCGGACCGCCCGACCCGGAGGGTCGGACCGCCCGTGCGCGGCCCCAGGTGGAGCAGCGGGCCGCCGGTCCGGGGACCGACCCGCACTGCCGGGGCGGCGGCGTCGGGGCGGCCGACCTCCGCCCGCTCCAGCCGGGCCAGGCCGGCCCGGGGCGCGGCCGGGATGCGCGGCTCGACCCGGCGCAGGTCGTCGCGCGCCTCCTCCAACAGGTCGGACAGGTGGATGCCGAGCGCCCGGCAGATCGCCGCGAGCACCTCCGAGGAGGCCTCCTTGCGGCCGCGTTCGACCTCGGACAGGTAGGGCACCGACACTCCGGCGGCCTCGGCCACCTCGCGCAGCGTGCGGCCCTGCCGCAGCCGCAGGCGGCGCAGCACCCCGCCGATCACTCGTCGCAGCAACGACATGCGGGCCTCGCTCTCGGGCTCGTCGTCCGGGGGACACCCCCATCATGCCCGCTGTCGGCCGCGCCGGGTGGCCCGTCCGGCCGCGCGTCGTCGTACCCCCGGGTCGACGACCCCGCCGTGCGAGATCCGCGCAGGCCGCTATGTTGTGGTCGTGCAGGCGACGACAGGGCCGGGGCGGGCCCTCACGTGATCCACTTTCCCGCGCAGCGACGGGGCCCCCTGAGCGCGCTGAGTCTCCGGCTGGCCGCCGCCCTCGGGCTGGTCTTCGCCACCGTCGCCGTGGTCTACCTCGACCGGGACGGCTACCGCGACGTCAACGAGGACGCCCTGACCCTCCTCGACTGCTTCTACTACGCGGTGGTCACCCTCTCGACCACCGGCTACGGGGACATCACCCCGGTCAGCCAGACCGCCCGGCTGATCAACGTCGTCTACATCACGCCGGCCCGGGTGATCTTCCTTATCATCCTGGTCGGCACCACCCTGGAAGTGCTGACCGAGCAGTACCGCACCGGGCGTCGCCTGTCGCGGTGGAGGAGAGCCGTGAAGGACCACGTCATCATCTGCGGCTACGGCACGAAGGGCCGCAGCGCGGTCTCCGCCCTGCTGGAGAACGGGCTGGACAAGTCCCGGATCGTGGTGGTGGAGCGCAGCGGTCCGGCGCTGCGGCAGGCCACCTCGGCCGGCCTGGTGGCGATCGAGGGCTCGGCGACCCGCTCGTCGGTGCTCAACGAGGCGCACGTACGCAACGCCAAGGCGGTGATCATCGCGACCGACAGCGACGACGCCTCGGTCCTGGTGGCGTTGACCGTCCGGCAGCTCACCGCCGGGCAGGTGCGGATCATCGCCGCCGCCCGGGAGGCGGAGAACGCCCCGCTGCTCAAGCAGAGCGGCGCCCACCACGTGATCGTCTCCTCGGCCACCGCCGGCCGGCTGCTGGGCCTGTCCACCTCGGCCCCGCCGCTGATCGACGTGGTGGAGGACCTGCTCACCCCCGGCCAGGGCATGGCGCTGGCGATGCGCTCCGCCGAGCGGTCCGAGGTGGGCCGCTCCCCCCGGGAGCTGGAGTCGCTGGTCATCGCGCTGGTCCGGCGGGGCAAGGTGGTCACCCTGGCCGACAAGGCCGGCGCGGTCATCGAGACCGGCGACATGCTGGTGCACGTGCGCGACGACCGGCCCCAGGCGACCGCCACGCACTGACCCACGCCTGCGACGCAGGGCCCGTCACCGGTCGGTGACGGGCCCTGCCGCGTACTCGAATCGTTGCGGGTGCCGTGCGGACGTCCCGCCGCCGGGCGGGTCGCGTCGGCGCCGGTCGGTCAGAGGATGGTCCAGGTGTCCCCACTGGCGAGGAGGCCGGCGAGCTGCTGCTCCGGGGTCTCGGTGACCTTGGCCTTCGCCTCGGCGAGCTGCCCCTGCACCACGCTGTCGTACGACGGCCGGTCCACCGAGCGGAACACGCCGATCGGGGTGTTCCGCAGGTCCAGGCCGGGCAGCCGGGACAGCGCGAAGGCGTACGCCGGGTCGGTGACCGTCGCGTCGTGCACGACGATCTCCCCCGGGCTGACCGACGCGGTCTCCCGGACCTCCAGGCCGAACCCGCCGGGCGGGTGCACGACGCAGAACTGCCCGTCCTTGCCGAACGTGATCGGCTGCCCGTGCTCCAGCCGGATCAGGAAGTCGTCTCGGGTGGCCGGCTCCTTGAGCTGGTCGAACGCGCCGTCGTTGAAGATGTTGCAGTTCTGGTAGATCTCCACGAACGCCGAGCCCTGGTGCTCCGCCGCGGCCCGCAGCACCGACTGGAGGTGCTTGCGGTCGGAGTCGATGGTGCGGCCCACGAAGGTGGCCTCGGCCCCGAGGGCGAGCGACAGCGGGTTGAACGGCGCGTCGGCCGAGCCGGCCGGCGTCGACTTCGTGACCTTCCCGACCTCGGAGGTCGGCGAGTACTGCCCCTTGGTCAGGCCGTAGATCCGGTTGTTGAACAGCAGGATCTTCAGGTTGACGTTGCGGCGCAGCGCGTGGATCAGGTGGTTGCCGCCGATGGAGAGCGCGTCGCCGTCACCGGTGACCACCCAGACCGACAGGTCGGGCCGGGAGGCCGACAGGCCGGTGGCGATCGCCGGGGCGCGGCCGTGGATCGAGTGCATCCCGTAGGTGTTCATGTAGTACGGGAAGCGGGAGGAGCAGCCGATGCCGGAGACGAAGACGATCCGCTCGCGCGGGATGTTCAGCTCCGGCATGAACTGCTGGATCGCGGCGAGGATCGCGTAGTCGCCGCAGCCGGGGCACCAGCGCACCTCCTGGTCGGACTTGAAGTCCTTGGCGGTGAGCTTGAGGGCGATGGGCTCAGACATTCTTCAGGACCTCTTCCAGCATCGTCTCCAGCTCGGCGGCGGTGAACGGCAGGCCGCGGACCTGGTTGTAGCCGATCGCGTCGACCAGGTACTTCCCCCGGATCACGTGGGCGAGCTGGCCGAGGTTCATCTCGGGGATGACCACGCGGTCGTAGGAGCGCAGCACCGCGCCGAGGTTGGCCGGCATCGGGGCGAGGTGCCGCAGGTGCGCCTGCGCGATGGCGTGGCCGCGCTGGCGCAGGCCCCGGCACGCCGCGCCGATCGGCCCGTACGTGGAGCCCCAGCCGAGCACCAGCACCCGGGCGTCGCCCTCGGGGTCCTCGACCTCGACGTCCGGCACCGGGATCGTCTCGATCCGGGCCGCCCGGGTGCGCACCATGAAGTCGTGGTTCGCCGGGTCGTACGAGATGTCGCCCGTCTTGTCGGCCTTCTCCAGGCCGCCGATGCGGTGCTCCAGTCCGGCGGTGCCCGGGACGGCCCACGGCCGGGCCAGGGTCTCCGGGTCGCGCAGGTAGGGCAGGAACGTGGTGCCGTCGTCGCCGTTGGGCTTCGTGGCGAACTCGACCCGCAGGTCGGGCAGCGACTCGACGTCGGGCAGCAGCCACGGCTCGGAGCCGTTGGCGACGTAGTTGTCGGAGAGCAGGATGACCGGCGTGCGGTAGGTCAGCGCGATCCGGGCCGCCTCGATGGCCGCGTGGAAGCAGTCCGCCGGCGACTTCGGCGCGATCACCGCGACCGGGGCCTCGCCGTGGCGGCCGTAGAGCGCCATGTTGAGGTCGGCCTGCTCGGTCTTGGTGGGCATGCCCGTGGAGGGACCGGCCCGCTGCACGTCGACGATGACCAGCGGCAGCTCCAGCGCCACCGCGAGGGAGATCGTCTCGCTCTTGAGCGCCACGCCCGGGCCGCTGGTGGTGGTGACGCCGAGCGAGCCGCCGTACGACGCGCCCAGCGCCGCGCCGACCGCGGCGATCTCGTCCTCGGCCTGCATGGTGAGCACGCCGAAGCGCTTGTGCTTGCTCAGCTCGTGCAGGATGTCCGAGGCCGGGGTGATCGGGTAGGCGCCCAGGAAGACCGGCAGCCCGGAGCGGACGCCGGCGGCCACCAGGCCGAGCGAGAGGGCCGCGTTGCCGGTGATGTTGCGGTAGGTGCCCGGCCGCATCTTCGCCGGCTTGACCTCGTAGCGGACCGCGAAGTCCTCGGTGGTCTCGCCGAAGTTCCAGCCGGCCCGGAACGCCGCGACGTTGGCCGCGACCAGCTCGGGGCGGGCCGCGAACTTGCGCTCCAGGAAGCGCAACGTCGACTCGTACGGCCGGTTGTACATCCAGGAGAGCAGGCCGAGGGCGAACATGTTCTTGGCCCGCTCGGCGTCCTTCTTGGACACCGCCTGCTCGGCGAGCGCGCCGACCGTCATCGAGGTCAGCGCCACCGGGTGCACCACGTAGCCGGCGAGCGAGTCGTCCTCGAGCGGGTTCGACTGGTAGCCGACCTTGGCCAGGTTGCGCTTGGTGAACTCGTCGGTGTTGACGATGATGTCCGCGCCCCGCGGCAGGTCGGCGAGGTTCGCCTTGAGCGCCGCCGGGTTCATCGCCACCAGCACGTTCGGCGAGTCGCCGGGGGTCAGGATGTCGTAGTCGGCGAAGTGCACCTGGAAGCTCGACACGCCCGGCAGGGTGCCGGCGGGAGCCCGGATCTCCGCCGGGAAGTTCGGCAACGTGGAGATGTCGTTGCCCAGCTGCGCGGTCTCCGAGGTGAACCGGTCGCCGGTGAGCTGCATGCCGTCGCCGGAGTCACCGGCGAACCGGATGACCACCCGGTCCAGTTGACGGATCTGCTTGGTCACGCCTGCACCTCGCTTCGCTGGGCGCGGTCGCGCGGGCGGCTGAACGTGATGGTGACCTCGCCTTGCCCGGCCACGTGACCTCCTTGACGCACCGCTGCACCAGACCCGCCGAGGCGGGCCCGGTCCGCTGTAGTTACCTCACCTGAGAGCCTACGTCGAATCGCCGCCCCAACCTTCTCGGAGGCCGCCCTGTGGGATGCGATACAGCGAGATTCCACCCCGATTTGAGGTGTTTCCATCCGGCCGCCGTAATCCAGATCACCGGTCGCGGGGGTGGGCGGGCCGCCGGTTGGGGCGGACCGGCGGCGCGGGGCCGCCCGGGTCACTCCGTCGGCGCCGCGGACGGCCCGGTCACCGGGGCGGTCATCCGTCGCCGCAGCGAGGTGGTCGCCAGCGCGAGGGCGAACACCACCAGCAACGTGGAGATCACGATCAGGAGGATCGCCGTCCGCCGGACCGAGCCGTCTCCGCCGCCGTCGCTGACGGCGGGGGCCCCGGCGGCCAGTACGCCCTGCGACCCGGTCGGCGCGGGCGGCGAGGCCACCGGCGTCGCCAGCGCGGCGGCCGAGGTGATCCGGAAGCTCATCTGCACCTGCCGGGTCGGGCCGCTGCGCGGGTCGAGCTGCCCGAGCACCGCGCCGGCCAGCGGGGCCTGCCGCTGGGCCTCGGGCGTCGCGGACACCGGCAGCCGCAGCTGCGCGGTCCGGCCGGCGGCGAGGGTGCCCAACGCGCAGCGCGTACGGGCGGGACTGACGGTGGTGCAGCCGGACGGGGGCGTCGGCACGGTCACCCCGGCGGGCAGGACCACCTCGATGCGGCCCTCCGCGTCCACCCGGCCGGTGTTGCCCAGGCGCACCTCGAGCCCGCTCGAGCCGCCGCTGATGTCGAAGGAGACCGCGTCGGCGGCCAGCCTGATCCCCGGCACCGGCGGACCGGGCGGGAAGAGCACCGCGAACCCCTCGTCGTCGCCCACCACGCCGGGCACGCCGGGCGCGGTCGCGGTGACCCGGACGGAGCCGCTGAGCGGCATCCGCTTCCAGGCGTCGCCGTCGACGCGTACGCGGAGCAGGGTGCTGAACCGGGCGCCGGGCGCGCTCGCCCACTCGCCGCAGCGGTGCTCCCCGCCGCCGGCCGGGGCGCAGCCCCCGGTGCCGGCGTCGCTCAGCCCGGCCGGGAGCGTGTAGGCCAGCCGGATCCGGGCGGGCGTGGCGCCGGTGTTCGTGACGGTCACCCGCAGCGTGGTCACCGTGCTCGGCGCGTTCCAGTAGGCGGCGGTCAGGGTGACGTCGTCGGTCGTGACGCTGACCCCGGCCGCTGGCGCCGGCGGGGTGGAGGCGGGCGCGGAGGGCCGCACGGGCGGCACCGACGGCGCCGGGGGCGGTGCGGCGGTGGTCGGCGCGGCGGTGGTCGGCGCCGGCTGCTCCGGGGCCGTCGTCGTCGGGGCCGGCTCGGTCGTCGCGACCGGTGGCGTGGTCTCCGGCGGCGGGGCCGTGGTCGAGGGCGCCTCGGTGGGCACCGGTTCCGTCTCCGTCGGATCCGCCGTCGGCGTGTCCCCGCCCGGCTCCCCGGCCGGCTCGGTCGCGGGGGAGCCGACGCGGGCGGCGGTCGGGGCGGCGGTGGCCCAGCCCGGCCCCGCGGTGACGGTCAGCCCGACCGCGAGGCCGATCGCCAGCAGGGGCAGGGCGCGTCGGTCACGCGCCCGCCGGCCGGGCCGTACGTCCACGCGAGCCATCTGTCCTCCGGTGACGATGAGTGAGGTACCCATATTCGACAAATGTTGCTAGAGGGCACTAGTCCCGCCGGGAAACAAATCCGTAACGGGTTCGACCCGGGCGGCGACGAGGAGCGGTAGGCTCGGCGACCGTGACCGGTTACCTGGGCTCGTACGCGACGCTCGGGCTGCTGCTGCTCGCCAGCGTCCTCTTCTTCGTTACGGCGTTCTCGGCCAACCGGGTGTTACGTCCTGCCCGTCCGGCCGATCCCTTCGGCAAACGCACCAGCTACGAGTGCGGCCTCGACCCCGTCGGCGCCGACTGGGCGCAGATGCAGATCCGTTACTACGTGTACGCGTATCTCTACGTGCTGTTCGCCGTCGAGTCGGTGTTCCTCTTCCCGTGGGCGGTCGTCTTCGACCGGCCGGGATTCGGGATGGTCACGGTCGTGGAGATGGCCGTCTTCGTCGCGGTGCTGGCGCTCGGCATCCTCTACGCCTGGCGGAAGAACATCCTGCGCTGGTCCTGACCCCCACGGGCGGCCGACGGTCGCCCCACCGTCTTCGCCCGGCGGTCAGGCGAGGCCGCGCCGGGCCAGCGTCGGCGGGCGGTCGCCCCGGATCGAGGCGACCATGTCGAGCACCCGCCGGGTGGGCCGGACCTGGTGCGCGCGGAACACCCGGGCGCCCAGCCAGGCCGAGACGGCGGTGGCCGCCAGCGTCCCCTCCAGCCGCTCGGCCACCGGCAGGTCCAGCGTCTCGCCGATGAAGTCCTTGTTCGACAGGGCCACCAGCAGCGGCCAGCCGGTGCCGGAGAGCTCACCGAGCCGACGGGTGATCTCCAACGAGTGGCGGGTGTTCTTGCCGAAGTCGTGCGCCGGGTCGATCAGGATCCCGTCGGCGCGTACGCCCAGCGCGACCGCGCGGTCGGCGAGCCCGGTCACCGTCGTGAGCACGTCGGCGACCACATCGGCGAAGGCCGCGCGGTGCGGGCGGGTCCGGGGCGCCAGGCCGCCGGCGTGCGAGCAGACCAGGCCGGCCCCGGTGCGTGCCGCCACCTGGGCCAGTGCCGGGTCGGCGCCGGACCAGGTGTCGTTGAGCAGGTCGGCGCCCGCCGCCACCGCCTCCACCGCCACCTCGGCCCGCCAGGTGTCGATCGAGATCACCACGTCGGGGAAGGCGGCCCGGACGGCGGCGATGGTCGCCACCGTGCGGCGGATCTCCTCGGCCACGTCGACCTCGGCGCCCGGACCGGCCTTGACCCCGCCGATGTCGATGATCTCGGCGCCCTCCTCGACCGCCCGCTCCACGGCGCGCAGCGCGCTGTCCTGGGCGAAGGTCGCGCCCCGGTCGTAGAACGAGTCCGGCGTGCGGTTGACGATCGCCATCACCACCAGCTCGTCCGGGCCGAACGTGCGCCCACCGAGCCGAAGCGCCCCGGCCATGCCGCCTCCTGAAGGTCCGCCGCCGACCCGTGCCCGCCGTCGGCCGGTCACGACGCTAGCCGGTCCGCCCGGGTCGGGCCCGGCCGGTCCGCCGTCACCGCCTCCCGGCCCGGCGCGTCGGGCGGAGGTACTTCGACGCGGATCCGGGACGCGGCGGGTCGTGGGGTCGCTCCGGGCGGTTCGACATGCCACGATCTGTGCATGGGTCAGGTTCTGCTCCTGCTGGTCGTGGCGTTGACCGTCGCGGCGGTCGTGTTCGGGGTGACGGTGCTGGTCTCCGGCCGGGATCCCGGCCTGGCGCCGGCCGAGCCGGACGGACGGGCCGTGCCGTTGCCGGCGGCCCGCCCGCTGCGCGAGTCCGACGTGGGCGAGGTCCGGTTCGACACCGCGCTGCGGGGCTACCGCATGGCCCAGGTCGACCACGCGATGCGCCGGGCGGCCTACGACATCGGCTACAAGTCCGAGCTGATCGGCGTGCTGGAGGCGGAGGTCGCCGCGCTGCGCGAGGGGCGCACGGCGGACGCCGACGCCCTGCGCCGGGCCCGGGAGCGGGCCGCCGCCGAGCCGTCGCCGGAGGCCCGGGGGACGGTGCCGGTCGGGGCCGACCGGCCAGGCGCGCCGGGGGAGCCCGACGTGGTCGTCGAGCCGATCCCCGCGTTCGCCGGACCGACCGCCGGGTCGGCGGCGCAGGACGCGACGCCGGCCGGCTCCGGAGCCACCGGGCAGCACGCCGGCGCGGCCGTCACCCGGGCCGGCGCCGACCGTGCCGCGGCCCGGCCCGCCGACGAGGACGCCGCCGTCGTGGACGAAACCGACGCGGGCGACGCCGCTTCGGGTCGGACCGACGGCAGCGACGCCGGCGTGGGCCGGACGGGTGCAGGCGACGCCGCCTCGGGCCGGACGGGTGCGGGCGACGCCGCCCCGGGCCGGACGGGTGCGGGCGACGCCGGCGTGGGTCGGACCGACGGGGGCGACGCCGTCGCGGACCGGACTGCGGCGGACGACGACGGCACGACGCGGCCGGCGGGCGACGTGACCAGTCCCGGCCCGGTGGTCGGGTCGGAGTCGAAGTGACCGGGCCGGAACCCGGCGACGACCTGCGCGACGTGGCGCAGCCCGGCGCGGGCGAGGTCACCGCCACGGTGATCGTCGACGCGCCGGCCGAGCGGGTCTTCGCGGCGCTGACCGCCTGGGAGCGGCAGTCGGACTGGATCCCCTTCACCACCGTCCGGGTGGTCGAGGGCGACGGCGGCGAGGGCAGCCTGGTCGAGGCGGTCACGGCGCTCGGCCCCGCCGTGCTGCGCGACGAGATGCGGGTGGTCCGGGTGGACGCGCCCTACGAGGTGGGCGTCGTGCACTGCGGGAAGCTGCTGCGCGGCCCCGGGGTGCTCCGCTGTACGCCGCTGGAGCGGAACCGCACCCAGGTGGTCTGGCACGAGTGGTTCCACCTGCCGGTGGGCCCGGCCGGTCGGGTGGCCTGGCCGGTGCTCTGGCCCGGGTCGAAGTTCAGCCTGACCCAGGCGCTGAAGCGGTTCGGCCGGCTGGTGGAGCAGGGCCGGCTGCCCTGACCCGGGCTTCGCTTGATCGACTCGACGTCCCTGACATCGGGCGGTCGGCGCGGCCGGGACGCCCCGATGTCGTCGACTCCGGTCGGACCAGGCCGGGCCGCCCGGGCGCGATGCGGGACCGGAGGCCGCGGGCCTGTCGGGGCGGTGCCCTAGCGTGGACGCGTGACTGACCTGGTGATCGGCGCCGACGGGCTGCCACGATGCGGCTGGGGGCACAGCACCCCCGACTACGCCGCCTACCACGACACCGAGTGGGGCCGGCCCCTGCGCGGCGACGACGCGCTCTACGAGCGGCTCACGCTGGAGGCGTTCCAGTCGGGGCTGTCCTGGCTGACCATCCTCCGCAAGCGGCCGGCGTTCCGGCTGGCCTTCGACGAGTTCCGGATCGACGCCGTGGCCGGCTACGGCGACGCCGATGTCGCCCGGCTGCTCGGCGACGCCGGCATCGTCCGCAACCGCGCCAAGATCGAGGCGGCCATCGCCAACGCCCGGGCGGCGCTGGAGCTTCCGGAGGGGCTCTCCGCGCTGCTCTGGTCCTTCGCCCCGCCGCCCCGGCCGGCCCGGCCCACGTCGTTCGCGGAGGTGCCGGCGCTGACCGCCGAGTCCACCGCGATGGCCAAGGCGCTGAAGAAGCGGGGCTTCCGCTTCGTCGGCCCGACCACGGCCTACGCGCTGATGCAGGCCACGGGGATGGTCGACGACCACCTTGCGGGCTGCCACGTCGTGGCGGCGCACGCGGCGTGATGGGATGGATGCCATGACGACCGACACCGCGCACCGGGTGGACGCGGCGCGCCCCGCCGACGGCACGGGCGCCTGGGCGGTGCTGCTGCCGACCGGGCGCTACGAGGCCGAGCGGCTCGTCCACCACGACACGCTCGAGCTGACCGGTCTGGCCGACGCCGCCCGGCCCCGCCCCGGCGACCGGGTGGCCGTGCTGGCCGACGCGCCGCCCCGGCTGGTGGCGCTGGGCCGGGTCGCCGCGGCCAGCGGCCAGCAGCGGGAGGACCCGGACGACCCGCAGTCAGAGCGGGCCGAGGCGCCGCTGGTGGTGGCGTACACCCGGCGGGCCTTCGACGAGCCGGTGCCGGCCGACGCGCTGGCGCTCGACGGGCCGCTGACCGCACTGGACCCGACGGCCTTCCGGGAGCTGGCCGACCGGCTCGGCCCGCCGCCGCGGCGGCGCTCCTGGCTGGTCAGCCTGGACCTGCCGATCGAGGCCGCGTCGCCCGCCGAGGCGGTCCGCCTCTTCTGGGCCTACGTGCAGGAGCTGGGTCCCCGCGAGCTGCCCGCCTTCGTCTCGCCCTCCGGCGACGAGCTGGCCATGCAGGCGTTCGTGCTCGGCGCGGAGGCGAACCAGGATCCGGAGGAGGACGACTGACCCGACCCCGGGCGACGTCTCCGCGACGACGCTCGGGTCACCGCTGCAGGCGCGGCCTACCGCCTGGTCTGGCCGGCGTCCCGCCGCAGGTGCGCCCCACCGCCCGCGAATTGCCGGGGCGGGCCGGCCCGGGGAGGCGTCAGCGGCCCTCGAAGACCGGCTTCTGCTTGTTGACGAAGGCCAGGGTGCCGGCGCGGTGGTCGGCGGTGCCCCCGCAGATCGCCTGCGCCTGCGCCTCGGCGGCCAGAGCGTCGGCCAGCGTGCCCGCGTCGGCGATGGAGAGCTGCCGCTTGATCGCCCCGTACGCGACGGTCGGGCCGGCCGCCAGCCGGGCGGCCAGCTCCTGCGCGGTCGGCAGCACCTGCTCGTCGTCCTCCACCAGGCGGTTCAGCAGCCCGAGCTGGCAGGCGTCCGCCGCACGCACCGGCTCGGCCAGCATCAGCAGCTCGATGGCCTTGGCGTGCCCGACCAGCCGGGGCAGCGTCCAGGAGGCGCCGGTGTCGGCGGCGAGCCCGACCTTGGCGAACGCCATCAGGAAGCTGGTCGACGGCCCGCCGATGCGGATGTCGGCCAGGAAGGCCAGCGAGGCGCCCGCCCCGGCGGCCATCCCCCGCACGGCCGCGACCACCGGCTTGGGCAGGTTCGCCAGCCGGGCGGCGATCGGGTTGTAGTGCGCCCGGACGGTGTCCAGCGGGTTGCCGTCGGTGGACTCCAGGGTCTGCACGTGCTCGCGCAGGTCCTGCCCGGCGCTGAACGACCGACCCGCGCCCGCGAGCACCACCGCGCGGCAGGACCGGTCGGTCTCCAACTCGGCCAGCGTCTCGCGCAGCGCCTCCTTGAGCGCCACGTCGAGCGCGTTCATCGCCGTGGGGCGGTTCAGCGTCAGGGTGACGACGGCGTCGGTGCGGTCGACGAGCAGCGGCTCGGTCACTTCTAACGACCCTTCTGTCGGGCGATGCGGTTGCCGGAGTCGAGGCACTGCTCGACGTACCGGTCGGCGGCCGGCCGCAGCCGGGCCGCGTGCCGGTCGAAGAAACTGGCCGCGGCGGTGCCGGGCCAGCGCTCGGGGAGCAGCGCCGGGGGCAGCTGCGGGTCCCGGAACAGGAAGGTACGCCACGCGTGCACGAGCCGGAACCGGGCGGCGTACGCCTCCTCGTCCAGGCTGCGCACGGTGACGCCGGCCAGCAGCGGCCGCTGCTCGGCGACGAACTGCTCGTACGCCTGGCCGATCTCCGCCAGGTCCCAGGCCCGGCGCACCACGCCCATCGCGCCGGGGGTGCCGGCGGTGTGCGCGGCGGTGAACCGCTCGTAGCGCACGCCCGCCTCGTCGAGCAGCACGTCCACGTCCTCGCCCGGTCGGGTCGCCACCCAGGTGCACTCGTCCAGGGCGCCGTAGCCGAGGAAGGTCAGGTTGGCGGCGAGCCGCTGCCGGTCCCGCCGGGACAGGGGGGCCTCCAGCACCAGCAGGTCGAACCGCCCGTCCCAGGTGATCCGGCCGGTCCGGTAGATCCGTGCCGCCGCCTCGTCCAGCCGGCGGGCGGCTTTCGGTGTGATCGAATATCCCGGCCCGGAGATCAGCCGGCACGGGTCGAGCCACCCCTGGCGGACCATCCGGGAGACCGCCGTGCGCACGGCGGGCGGGGCGATCCCGAGCGGCGCCAGCAGCCTGACCAGGGCGGCGACGGGTGCCCGGCCGCCCCTCGCCCGGAGGTGGTCGCCGTACAGGTCGAAGAGTGCCGACCGTGCCTGCATGACCGCACATTGTGACAGGCCTTCTCAGGATAAGCTAGATGCTGTTACATCAATGCTGCTTCGGTTTGGGTCCGGCGGTGTTCATCAGGGAAAATCGTCAGTCGACACCCCCGCGTAGGTTGCGGGTGGTCAAGACGAAGTGGCTGTGGGGCAACCCACCGACCCTGGTGTAGGTCTGAGGGGAGACAACATGGCGGCGATGAAGCCGCGGACGGGCGACGGTCCGCTGGAAGTCACCAAGGAGGGCCGGGGCATCGTCATGCGCGTCCCGCTGGAGGGCGGTGGCCGGCTCGTCGTCGAGATGACTCCCGACGAGGCCAACGCGCTCGGTGACGCACTGAAGGCAGCCGCCGGCTGACCGAGGAACGGCCCGCGCCCGCGCGGGCCTTTCGTCAACCCCTGAGCCACCGGCCCCGCCGGTGGCTCAGGGTCTTCATTCCCCGCGGAGTCACGCTCCGCGAGCTTCCTGGAGGTACGGCTCCGCGTGCTCGCCATCCGTCTGCTCGCCGAGCCGGACCGGCTCGACATCCTCGTTCTGCCCGTCCGGCCCGGTCCGGGCGACGACGACCCGGCCCGACCGGCCCCGACCGGCGCGGCGCTGCCCGACGACGTGGTCGAGGAGGCCGCCGCCCTGGTGCCGGCGGCACGGCTGACCGGGCGCCCCGGCGAGGTCCAGGCGCAGCTGCGGCCCGGGCGGGACCCCGGCCGGCTGCTGCTGCTCGGCATCGGCGAGGGCGACGAGGCGGCTTGGCGGAAGGCCGGCGCGGCCCTGACCCGCGCCGCGAAGGATGAGACACGCGTCACGTTGGCCATGCCGGCGGAGGTCACCCCGGCGGCCGTACGCGGACTGGTCGAGGGGCTCCTGCTGGCCTCGTACCGGTTCCGGCTGACCGACGCCGGCGCCGCTCCCGCCCTGGCGGAGGTCGACGTCGTGGTGGCCGACCCGGACGCGCACACCGCGACCGTGGAGGTGGCCCGGACGACGGCCCGGATGACCCGGTTCGCCCGCGACCTCACCAACACCCCCTCGTCGATCAAGAACCCGCAGTGGTTCGCCGACCAGGTCGCCGCCCTCGCCGCCGACGTGCCGGACCTGCACCTGCGGGTACGCGGCCCGGAGGAGTTGGCGGCGGAGGGCTTCGGCGGGATCCTCGCCGTCGGGGGCGGCTCGGCCAGCGGCCCGCGCCTGGTCGAGCTGGACTGGCGGCCGGCCGACGCGCGTACCCACGTGGTGCTGGTCGGCAAGGGGATCACGTTCGACACCGGCGGCATCTCGATCAAGCCGGTGGCGTCGATGAAGCTGATGCGCAAGGACATGGCCGGGGCGGCGGCGGTGGTCGCGGCGACCCTCGGCGCGGCGGCCCTGCGCCTGCCGGTCCGGGTCACCACGCTCACGCCGCTGGCGGAGAACATGCTCAGCGGCTCGGCGTTCCGCCCCGGCGACGTCATCCGCCACTACGGCGGCACGACCAGCGAGACCACCAACTCCGACGCCGAGGGGCGGCTCGTCCTGGCCGACGCGCTCGCGTACGCCGTCGCCGAGCTGCGGCCCGACCTGCTGGTCGACCTCGCCACGCTGACCGGGGCGAACGCGGTCGCGCTGGGCAAGCGCCACGGCGCCCTCTACAGCGACAACGACACCCTCGCCGCGGACGTGCTGGCCGCGATCGCCGCCGCCGGCGAGGCCGCCTGGCGGATGCCGCTGCCCAGCGACTACGTCGAGCACCTCGGCAGCGAGCTGGCCGACCTGCACAGCTCGCCGGATCGGGGCGCCGGGTCCGTGATGGCCACGCTCTACCTGCGGGAGTTCACCGGCGAGCTGCGCGACCGGTGGCTGCACGTGGACATGTCCGCGCCGTCGTGGGCCGACGGCGACGACGCCGAGCTCACCCGGGGCGCGACCGGCTGGGGCGTACGCTCGCTGCTGCGCTGGCTGGGCTCGCTGGGTTGACCGCCCGGCGGCGCCCGCCCCCGGCGGGCCCCCGGTCAGCGGCGACGGGTCAGCACTTGACGGCGGCGAGCAGCCCGTGGCCGACCGGCAGCAGCGCCGGGATCCAGTGCTCCGACTCCCGGATCGCCTTGATCGCCTCGCGGACGGTCACCGTCTCGACGTCCCGGGCGGCGGGGTCGCCGACCCGGCCGCCGGCCAGCGTGCCGTTGAGCGCGAGCACGCCGCCCTGCCGCAGCAGCCGCAGCGCGGCGTCCACGCAGGCGGCGAACCCGGTCGCCTCCGCGTCCACGAAGACCAGGTCGTACGCGCCGTCGGCGAGCCGGGGGAGCACGTCCAGCGCCCGGCCGGTGATGATCCGGGTCCGACCGGCGGCGAAGCCCGCCTCGGTGAAGATCCGCCGGGCGATCCGCTGGTGCTCGACCTCGACGTCGATGGTGGTGAGCACGCCGTCGGCGCGCATCCCGCGCAGCAGCCATACCCCGCTGACTCCCGTGCCGGTGCCGATCTCCACCACCGCCCGGGCGCTGCCGGCGGCGGCGAGCAGCCGCAGCGCCGCGCCGGCGCCGGGGGTCACCGCCTCGAGGCCGACCTCGTGGGCCAGGCTGCGGGCGGTGCGCAGGACGAGATCCTCGGTCACGTACGACTCGGCGAAGTGCAGGGCCTGGGCCGTCGACGTGCCGGAACCGGCGACCGTGGCGATGGGACACCTCCGGGCGGCTCGTGTGGTGCGGGGGCGGATGGGCACTGTGAGCCTAGAGGCGACGCCGAACGGGCGCAGCCGCGCGTCCGCCACCCGACGATCACGGTCGGCAACCGGTGACTCCATCCGCGGCATCCGTGTAATCCTGGAAGCGGTGTTCCGGCGAGCGCGACCGGGCGACGCTGTCGCCGGGTCCGTGGAGCGCGGGATCCGGGGATGGACTGGGAGGGCACCGACGTGACCGACGGCTGGGACTGGCGCCAGCCCGGGGGAACTCCGGCGCCGGCGCGACCGCCGGTGCCCGGGTTCCCGCCGGTGGCCTCGCCGCCGACGCCTCAGGGCGCCGGGGGTGGCACGACTTCGCCCTGGTGGTCCGACGCGCTGGCCGACCCGTGGCGCGACCCGGGCGCGCCGGCCGCCGTGGTGCTGCCGGCCGCGCCGAGCCCCGGCACCGAGCCGGAGCCGGTCAGCGACCCGGACGCCCCGGGCCGGCCGACGCTGCGGCAGCTGCTGCTCATTCCGTTGATCACCGCACTGCTCGCGGGCAGCCTGGGCGGGGCGCTCGGGTACGCCTTCGCGGTGCGCGGCGGTGCCGTGGCCGGCACGGTGCTCGGCGCGGACCCGCAGGCGCCCGGCCTGGCCCAGCGCAGGCCCGAGTCGCTGGCCGGGGTCGCCGAGCGGGTGCTGCCCAGCGTGGTGACCGTCCGGGTGGCGGGCCTCGGCGGCACGAGCGAGGGCTCCGGCTTCATCGCCAGCGCCGACGGGCACGTGATCACCAACGACCACGTGGTGGCGGGGGCGACCGGCAAGGCGTCGGTGGTCTTCAACGACGGCAGCTCGGCCCCGGCGACCGTCGTCGGGCAGGACCCGGAGTCCGACATCGCAGTGATCAAGGTCTCCCGCACGGGCCTACGGCCGGTCGAGTTCGGCGACTCCGACGCGCTGGCCGTGGGCGACCCGGTGCTCGCCATGGGCTCGCCGCTCTCGCTGGCCAACACGGTCACGGCCGGCATCGTCAGCGCCCTGGACCGGACGATGCGGGCCGGCGAGCCCGGCGGTCCCACGCGCTACTACGCGGCCATCCAGACCGACGCGGCCGTCAACCACGGCAACTCGGGCGGCCCGCTGGTCGACGGCGCGGGCCGGGTGATCGGGGTCAACTCGACCATCAAGTCGCTGGTCTCCGACGGGCAGGAGGCGGGCAACATCGGCCTCGCCTTCGCCATCCCGATCAACCAGGCCAAGCGGATCACCCAGGACATCATCGGCACCGGCAAGGCCCGGCGCACGGTCATCGGCGCCCAGGTCGGCGGGGCCGGCGCGGGCACCGGCGGGGCCGGCGTACGCCTGGCGGCGGTGGAGCCGTCCGGGCCGGCGGCCGGCGCGGGGCTGAAGGCCGGTGACGTGATCCTGAAGCTCGACGGGCGGCCGATGACCGAGCCGACCGACCTGATCGCCCTGGTGCGGAAGTTCGCGCCCGGCGCGGTGGTGACCGTGGAGTACCGCCGGGGCGCCAACCGGCAGAACGCCTCCGTCACCCTGGCCGCGGACGCCAAGTAGGGGCCGGTCACCCCCTCCCCGGTTGGCACCCGACGTGCGTAGTCTTGCTGCTGACCGAAGGAGGCCCGCGCAGTGTTCGAGAACCTGAACTGGTGGGAGATCGGTGCGCTGCTGCTCCTGGCGCTGCTAATCTTCGGTGACCGGCTGCCCACGGTGATCAGCGACGGCCTGCGCATGGTGCGCAACCTGCGCACCATGGCCAGCAACGCCACCACCGACCTCAGTCGCGAGCTGGGCACCGACATCCAGCTGGAGGATCTGCACCCGAAGGCGTTCATCCGCAAGCACCTCCTCAGCGAGGAGGACGAGCAGGCGATCCGCAAGCCCCTCCAGGGCGTCTACGACAACCTGCGGGCGGACGTGACCGGCGTGCACAACGAGCTGAAGGACGTCGCCTCCGCCGCCGATCTGCGCGCGAGCGGCAGCCGGCCGGCCACCGCCACTGGCGGCGCCCCCGCCCCCGCCCCCCGCGTCAGCTACGACGACGCGACCTGACCCCGCCGCCGCAGGACGGCGACGGGGGCGGCGCTCCGAAAGGGGAACGCCGCCCCCGTGCGGGTGGCGACAGCGCCGGCCGTGGCCGGCGTACGGTCAGCGGCCGGCGGGCTTGAGGCCCAGCGGCTTGCCGAGCAGCGACTCCCGCCGCACGGCGAGCCGGTCGGCGACCTGGCCCAGCGCCTTCGCGGCCGGCGACTCCGGCGCGGCCAGCACGATCGGGGTGCCCTCGTCGCCGGCCTCGCGGACCCGGGTGTCGAGCGGGACCTGCCCCAGCAGCGGCACCTGCGCGCCGATGGTCCTGGAGAGCGACTCGGCGACCGTCTGGCCGCCGCCCGCGCCGAAGACCTCCATCCGGGAGCCGTCGGGCAGCTCCAGCCAGGACATGTTCTCGATGACGCCGACCACCCGCTGGTGGGTCTGCAGCGCGATGGCGCCCGCCCGCTCCGCCACCTCGGCGGCGGCGGCCTGCGGGGTCGTCACGATCAGGATCTCGGAGTTGGGCAGCAGCTGGGCCAGGGAGATGGCCACGTCGCCGGTGCCCGGGGGCAGGTCGAGCAGGAGCACGTCCAGCTCACCCCAGTAGACGTCGGCGAGGAACTGCTGCAACGCCCGGTGCAGCATCGGGCCGCGCCACACCACGGCGGCGTTGCCGGCGGTGAACATGCCGATCGAGATGACCTTCACGCCGTGCGACTGCGGCGGCATGATCATGTCCTCGACGCGGGTCGGGCGCCCGTCCGCGCCGAGCATCCGGGGCACCGAGTGGCCGTAGATGTCCGCGTCGACAACGCCGACGGAGAGCCCGCGGGCGGCCAGCGCGGCGGCCAGGTTGACCGTCACGCTGGACTTGCCGACGCCGCCCTTGCCGCTGGCGACCGCGTACACGCGGGTGCGGGAACCCGGCTGGGCGAAGGGGATGACCGGCTCCTGGGAAGCGCCGCCACCGCGCAGCTTCGACTGGAGCTCCTGGCGCTGCTCGGGGCTCATCACGCCGAACTCGATCGTCACGCCGGTCACCCCGGGCACCGCGCCGACCGCGGCCGTGATGTCCGAGCGCAGCTTGTCCTTCAGCGGGCAGCCGGCGACGGTGAGCAGCAGTTCGACCCGTACGACGCCGTCGTCGCCGACCTCGGCGGAGCGGACCATGCCCAGCTCGGTGATGGGCCGGCGGATCTCCGGGTCGTTGACGGTGGCCAGCGCGGCCTGGATCGCGTCGGAGACGGTGCTGACGGGTGCTGACATGCCCGCAATGCTACGTCGGCGGCGATGCCCCACCGCGTCAGCGGGGGGCGGTGTGAGCGAATCGATGGCGGCGGCTGGGGTGGCCGGCATACCGCGCGAAGCGGGACGATCGGGGCGGGCACCCCTCGCCCGACCGCTCAGCCTTGGGGCTCCCGGCCCTCGGGCTCCCGACCCTCGGCCTCCCGACCTTCGGCCTCCCGACCTTCGGCCTCCCGACCTTCGGGCTCCCGACCCTCGGGCTGCCGGCCCTCCGGCCGGGCCTCGGGCTGCCGGCCCTCCGGCCGGGCGTCGCGGGCCCAGTCGCCGTCCAGGTCGTCGCGCGGCTCCTCCAGTCCGTCGCCGTGCTGCGGGATCCTGTCCTGCTGCCGGCGCTCCAGCCGCTGCCGGCGCCGGCCCGCCTCGTCCAGCTCCTCGGCCAGCCTGGCCAGCTCCGAGCGGAGGAAGTCCCGGGTCGCCACCTCGCCCATCGCGTTGCGCAGCGCGGCGATCTCCCGGGCGAGGTACTCCGTGTCGGCCTTCTGCATGGTCGCCCGCCGGCGGTCCTCCTCCAGGGAGACCCGGTCCCGGTCGGCCTGCCGGTTCTGCGCCAGCAGGATCAGCGGGGCCGCGTAGCTGGCCTGCAGGGACAGCACCAGGGTCAGGAACGTGAAGGTGTACGGGTCGAAGCGCAGGTGCGCCGGGGCCAGCGTGTTCCAGCCGAACCACAGCGCGATCACGATCGTCATGTAGACGATGAAGTTCGCGGTGCCCATCCCCCGGGCGATCCCCTCGGACCACCGTCCGAAGGCCTCCGGGTCGAACCGGGGCAGCTTGACGCCCCGGGGCTCGCGCGGCTGGTCGAGCCGCTGCGCCCGTCGCCGCTCAGCCATCCGCGCCGTCCAGCGTCGGCTCGGCGGTCCTCGGGTGCCCGGCGGCGTCCCGGTCCCGCCAGTCCCGGGGCAGGAGGTGGTCCAGCACGTCGTCGACCGTGACCGCGCCGACCAGCCGGTTGTTGCGGTCGATCACGGGCATGGCGACGAGGTCGTACGTGGCCATCCGGCGGGTGATCTCCGGCAGCGGGGTGGTCGGCCGCAGCGGGTCGATGTCGTTGACCACGATGCCGCCGAGCAGGTCGGCCGGCGGCTCGCGGAGCAGCCGCTGGAAGTGCACCATGCCGAGGTAGCGGCCGGTCGGCGTGGTCATCGGGGCCCGGGACACGAAGACCTGCGCGGCGATCGCGGGGGAGAGCTGCGGCTCCCGGATCCGGGCCAGGGCCTCGGCGACGGTGGCGTCCGGCGGCAGGATGACCGGCTCGGAGGTCATCACGCTGCCCGCCGTTCCCGGCGTGTACTTGAGCAGCTGACGCACCGGGTCGGCCTCGTCCGGCTGCATCAGGTCGAGCAGCACGTCCTGCTCGGGCGGCGGCAGCTCACTGAGCAGGTCGGCGGCGTCGTCCGGGTCCATCTCCTCCAGCACGTCGGCGGCCCGCTCCCGGTCCAGCGCGGCCAGGATCTCCACCTGGTCGTGCTCCGGCAGCTCGCTCAGCACGTCCGCGAGGCGCTCGTCGTCCAGCGCGGCGGCGATCTCGTTGCGCCGGGCGTCGGGGAGGTCCTGGAGGGCGTTGGCGAGGTCGGCGGGGCGCATGTCCTCCAGCACCGAGAGCAGGTTGGCCGTGCCCCGGCTGTCGGCGATGCCGCTGAGCCCGCGTACCCGCTCCCACTCGACCTGGTGCAGGTGGCCCCGGCGGGTCAGCCGGCCGGTCTGCTCGCGTACGGCGACCCGGGCCAGCGACCACTCGCCGCCCCGGCTGCACTCCATCGCCACGTCGACCACGGAGCCCGCCTGCCCGCCGGGGTCGACCTGCACCCGGCGGTCCAGCAGCTCCTGGAGCACGAGCAGCTCGTTCGGGCGCTTCTCGAAGCGGCGCAGGTTGAGCGTGCCGCTGCCGAGCACGACCGCGTCGGCGTCGATGGAGGTGATCCGGTTCAGCGAGAGGAAGATCCGCCGCCGCATCGGCATCTCGGCGACCAGCCCGACCACCTCGGGCGGGCGTTGCGTCGGCCGCAGCCTGGCCACCGCGTCGCGGACCCGGCCCACCTGGTCGCCGTTGGGATCGAAGACGGCGACTCCGGCGAGCCGGGCGAGGTAGACCCGGGTCGGCGTGCTCACGGGCACCAGCCTAAGCGCCTAGTGTCTATCAACATGTCGACCTTGGCCTACGAGATCGTGGACGTCTTCACCGACCGCCCGTTCGCCGGCAACCCGCTGGCGGTGGTGTTCGGCGCCGAAGGACTGGCCACCGAGCAGATGCAGGCGCTCGCGCTGGAGTTCAACCTCTCCGAGACGGTGTTCGTCCTTCCGCCCACCCAGGTCGGCGCCACCTACCGGGCCCGCATCTTCACTCCGGCCGAGGAGCTGCCCTTCGCCGGCCACCCGAGCGTCGGCGCGGCGGTGACCGCCAGCCGCCGCGGCATGTTCGGTGTGGGGCAGGTCACTCAGGAATGTGGGGCGGGCGTGCTGCCCGTCGAGGTGACCGCCGCCGGGGCGACGCTGACGGGCGGGGTACCCACCCTCGGCCCCGAGCTGGACCCGGAGCCGCTGCTGGAGATGGCCGGGCTCACCGCCGACGACCACGTCGGCCCGGCGCCCCGGGTGGCCGGCTGCGGGCTGGAGTTCCCGTACCTCCCGGTCCGCCCGGACGCGGTGGCCCGCGCGCGGGTCAACGCGGCGGCGGCGCAGCGGTACGGAGTGGAGCACGTCAGCGTCTTCTCCTGGGACGCCGCCGCCCAAACCGCGCACGCCCGGGTCTTCGTCCCCGGGCTCGGCGTGCCGGAGGACCCGGCCACCGGCTCGGCCGCCCTGGGGCTGGGGGTGTGGCTGGTCGCCAGCGGCCTGCTGCCCGCCGACGGGCGCGCGGAGTACACCGTCCACCAGGGCATCGAGATCAACCGTCCGTCCGTGCTGGCCTGCACGGTGACCGCCGCGGAGGGTCAGGCGGTGGGCGCGACCGTGGCCGGCCAGGTCATGCCGGTGGCCCGGGGCGAGATCATGGTCCCCCCGTTCGTCGGCTGACCTGCGGGGTCCGTGCCGCCGCGCCCCGGGGCACGCGGACGAACCCCCGGCTGGCGCCGAGGACCCGGGCACGTGGACGGACCCCGGGTGGCGTCAACGGACCCGCTGACGGGCCCGGGTGGCGCTGACGGGCCCCGGCGTGCCGATGGATTTGGGTAGCGCTGACAGGCCCCGGGCGCGCCGACGGGCCCCGGGTGGCGCTGACGGGACGGGGGCGGATGCGGGAGGATGCCGGGGTGACCGACGCGGAGCGGACCAGCACGCCGCTGGTCGACGAGGCGATGAAGAAGGCCGCTGTGGCCTGGGTGAGCGTGGCCGGCGGGCCGGCGCTCGCGCTGTGGTGCCTACCCCTGGAGGGGGCGCTCCTCGTGGTCAGCGGCCCCGGGGAGCAGTCCGCCCCGGGCCTGGCCGACGCGACCGAGGCGCAGGTCACCCTGCGCGGCGACCACGGCGGGCGGATCGTTACCTGGCCGGCCCGGGTGAGCCGCCTGGTGCCGGGCACCGAGCACTGGGAGACCGCCGCGCCGCTCGTGGCCGCGAAGCGGCTGAACGCGCCCGGGCCCACCGCGGAGCTGGTGGAGCGCTGGGCGGCCGACGGCTGCGCGGTGAACCGGCTCGCCCCGGCCGGCGAGCCGGTCGCCGGCGCCGGTCTGCCCGCGGACTCGCTGGCCGAGGTGCCGCGCGAGACGCCGGCGGTCCGGGCGGCCCGCAAGCCGTTCCGCCTGCACCGGGTCCGCCGCCGCTGAGGCGTCCCGCTCGCGCCGGGCCCGCCGCGCCGCCCGCCGGTGGTGCAGTCGCTGCCGGTCACGCCCGACGTCGGTTCCGGTGGCCCCGGGGCCCGGCGTCAGGAGAGGCCGCAACCGGCCGGTACGGCGGTGACGGTCGGCACGGCCACGGCCGGCACGGGCGTGTCCGCCCGCCCGGGGACCCGCTCGACGAGGCCGACCACCTCGTCGAGCGAGCGCAGCACCGGCCCGCTCCAGGCGGCGTCGGCGTTGAACACCATGTGGCCGGCCAGGTCGGGTGCGGCCAGCCGTACGGCGGTCATCCCGGCCCGCTCCGCCCCGGTCAGCTCCTGGCTGCCGCCGTCGCCGACGTAGAGGCAGTCCGCCGGCGCCAGGTCGAGCCGCCGGCACGCCGCCTGGTAGAGCGCCGGATCCGGCTTGCAGCGCCCCACCTGCACGGAGAAGACCCGCACGTCGAGCAGCGGGGCGACCGGCAGCTGCGGCAGGAACTCCGGCAGCTCGTGCGTGCAGTCGCTGATTACCCCGGTGCGCAGCCCGAGCCGGCGCAGCGCGGCCAGCGTCGGGACCGCCTCGTCGCGCAGCCGGGTGTCGGCGCGTACGGCCCGGTGGCGGGAGGCGACCGCCGAGCGGACCGCGTCGTCGGAGGGGTGCACCCCGGCCTGCTCGCAGACCCAGCGCAGGGTCGCCTCGGCGTTGCCGTGCCGCCCGCAGGCCCGCTCGTAGTAGGTGCGGTCGAGCACGTCGACGAGCGTGTGCGGTGGACAGCCGAGCAGCTCGGCGGTCGACCGGTGGGCCGCCCCCCGCTGGACGGAACAGGTCAGCGTGCCGAAGAAGTCGAACAGGACCGCCTGGTACGTGGGCATGGGGGAGCGCCTCCGGGCGGTAGGGGAATCGCCGGCGCGGACAGCATGATCGTAACGGAGTGCTGACGTTCCGTGGTGGCCCGCGACGTGTGAGGATTGCTCCCCGTGTCCCCCGCAGCGCACCGCCCGCCGTTCGACCCGGTGACCACCGGGGCGGTCGCCCTGGCCGTCGTCGCCGTCTCGTCGTCCGCGCCGCTGGTGGCGTTCGCGGCGGCGCCCGCGCTGGCCGTCGCGTTCTGGCGCAACCTGCTCTCGGTCGCCGTGCTCGGCCCGTTCTCGGCGACCCGGCGCCGCGCCGAGTTCCGGTCGCTGACGGTCGGCGCCGGTCGGCGCGAGGGCGTCTACTGCGTGCTGTCGGGGGTCGCGCTCGCCGCGCACTTCGCCACCTGGATGCCCAGCACCAAGCTCACCTCGGTCGCCGCGGCGACGGCGCTGTGCGCCACCCAGCCGGTCTGGCAGGGGCTGATCGCCCGCGCGCAGGGCCGTCGGCTGCCGGGCGTCGTCTGGGTCGGCATCGGGGTGGCGGTGGCGGGGGCGGGCGTGGCGACGGGGGCGGACTTCGCCGTCTCCGGCCGGGCCGTCGCCGGCGACCTGCTCGCGGTGGCCGGCGGCCTGTTCGCGGCCGTCTACACCGCGCTCGGCGAGCGCGCCCGCACGACGATCAGCACGACCACGTACACCACCATCTGCTACGGGGTCTGCGCGCTGGTCCTGCTCGTGGTCTGCCTGGTCGGCCGGGTGCCGCTGACCGGCTTCGACACCGGCACCTGGCTCGTCGTGCTGGCCCTGGTGGCCGGCGCCCAACTGCTCGGGCACTCGATGTTCAACTTCGCGCTGAAGAAGGTCTCGGCGACCACGGTCAGCGTGCTGGCCCTGCTGGAGGCCCCGGGCGCGGCCCTGATCGGCTGGGCCTGGCTGGGGCAGCTGCCCGGGGTCACGGCCCTGCTCGGGCTGGCGCTGCTCCTGGCCGGCGTCGCGGTGGTGGTGCTCGGCGGCGCCCGCGCGGCCCGCCGCGTCCGACCGGTCCCCGCCGTCGTCCCCGCCGACGCCGGCCCCGCACCCGGCTGACCCGCGAACTCGCGGGCGTCGCGCGCGACCCCGGTCCCTCCGCAGCGCCGGCATCGCAGCCCGCCACCCCGGTCCCTGCGCAGCGCAGGAGCGCCGGCGGCGGGCCCGCCACCCCGGTCCGTCCGCAGGGCCGGCAGCCGGGCCCGCCGCCCCGGTCCCTCGCCGCGCCCGGGCGCCGGCAGGGGGTCGGGTGGCGGCGGTCAGGGGCGTCGGGCGACCACGGCGACCCTGGGCAGCGCCTCCGGGTCCGGTACGGGGGTGAGCAGGTCGTCGATGGCGGCGACGTGGCTCGTCACCCAGCCGGCGTCGGCCAGCGCGGACAGCACGTCGGCCACCCGATGGGCGGTGTTGGTGATCGTCGTGGCGAAGGGGGTCGCGCGACCGTCCTCGGCGCGCAGCTCACCGGTGACGTGCAGCGGGCGGCGGTCACCGTCGAGCGGGCCCCGCGCCACCACCACCGAGACGGTCCCGTCCTGCCGCGTGACCGGTGGCACGTCGGCGAGGAGGCCCTTGACCGTGGACATGTCGAAGCCGAACCAGCCGCCCGGAGCGACCGCCCGGTGGACGCAGCGCAGGTAGGCGCGGACCCGGTCGATCCCGCCGACGTGGTTGACGATGTCGTAGGTGGAGACCGCGAACGCGCAGGGTCGCGGCACCTCGAAGTCCGCGGCGTCCGCGGCCAGCAGCACCGCGTCGGTGCCGGCCAGCCGTTCCCGGGCGCGGGCGATCATCGCCGGGGAGACGTCCACCCCCACGACCCGGTAGCCGGCGGCGGCGAACCGGGCGGCCACGATGCCCGTACCGCAGCCGACGTCGAGCAGGCTCCGCTCCGATCCGGGCGCGACGTGCGCGTGCAGCCGCAGCCACGCGTCGCCCATCCGCTCGGGGTACGGCGCCCAGAAGCGGTCATACGCCGTGACGAAGGCGTCAACGTACTCGGCCATCGAGTTGCCTTTCGTAGTGCCGGACGGGGGAGCTGGCCAACGGGACGAGCGCGGCGATGAAGATCACCGTGGCCAGACCGAGCAGGGTCGTCCGCACGCCGATCGCGGGTACGACGAAACCGGCGGCGATCATGACCGGCGGTCCCAGTCCCACCGCCCCCAGCCACTCGTACGCGCTCACGCGGGACATCGCCTCGGTCGGCACCTCGGACTGGACGGTCGTCTCCCACAGCACCCCGAAGACGTCGAAGGCCACCCCGGCCAGCACGGCGGCGAGGATCACGAACGGCAGCGCGGCACCGGATCCGAGCAGCAACGCCGGCAGTCCCAGCAGCGACACGGCGAGTACGGCTGTGCGCAGGGGACGGGTCGTCCTGATCCGCATCGCGACCAGCACACCGGCGAACATGCCCACCGCGTACCCGGCCAGGACGCCGGACCACGCGCCCGCGCCGCCCAGGTGCGCCCTGGCGTGCAACGGCCCGGCGAGCCCGAAGGTGACCCCGACGGCGGCGTTGATCACGGCTGCGGCGAGCACGACCTGCCACAGCCAGCGCCGCCGGACGAACTCCCGCCAGCCGTCGCGCAGCTCGGCCGGCAGGTCCCGCCTGGCCGGCCGGGCCGCGCCGGCGAGGCGCAGCCGCGCGAGGAGCCCGGCGGCGACGGCGAACGTCGCGGCGTCGAGGGCCAGCGCCCAGCCCGGCCCGAGCCAGGTGATCAGCGCGCCGCCCGCGGTGAATCCCGCCACCGTGGCGGTGTTCGTGCCCAGCCGCAGCACGGCGTTGCCGCGTTGCCGCGCCTGCGGCGCGACGAGTTGCGCGGTCAGCCCGTTCAGCGAGGGCAGCAGCAGCGCGGAGGCGGTGCCGGCGACGGCCGCGCAGACGGCGAGGGCGACGACGCTCGCCCGCCCGGTCAGGACGAGGACGGTCATCGCGCCGTACGCCGTGCCGCACATCAGCTCCGCCGCCACCAGTACGCGGTGCCGCGGCAGCCGGTCGCCGATGACGCCGCCGAGCAGCATCAGCGCGATCCGGGGCACCGAGATCGCGGCGAGCACCAGCGACAGCGCCGGGGGCGATCCGCCGGGCAGGTCGAGCACGGCGAAGGTCAGCGCGAGCGGCCCCATCGCGTTGCCGAAGACGGAGATCGTCCGCGCGGTGGCGAACAGGACGAACCGGCGCTCGCGCAGCGGGTCCGCCGGGCGGTCCACGGACGCGACGGCGTCGGTCATGCCCGGTCCGGGCGGACCAGCGCCTGCCACCGCGCCACCGGCTCGCCGGAGTCGAGCACGTGCAGCAGCGGCCGGCGGGCCACCACGGGGCACACGTGCCCGGGCAGCACCCGCAGCTCGTCGCCCACCGACACCGCGGCCGGGGAGACCGGCGCGCCGTCTGGGGCGGTCATCACGACACCGCTCATCCAGGTCTGGTCGGCGCCCGCGAGCAGCGCGTCGGCGTCGGTGCGCAGCACCCGCCCGTCGTTGCCGGTGACGGTCGTGGTGACGGCGATCGCGACCGCCTCGGGGTCGCACTCGCCCAGCCGGGCGAACCCGCCGTCGAGCAGCGCGTGGGCGCCCGCGCACACCTCGGTCACGCCGGCCACGTCCAGCGCGCCGGACAGGGTCGGTGTGCCGCCGACGCTCACGCTCGGGCAGGGCGACCCGGCCGCCCGGATCCGCGCCGCGACCGACACCAGCAGCTTCGCCTGGCGGCGGCCCAGCCCGACCCGGTCGCGCGCGGCGGCGGCGTCGGTGAGCCCCACGTACCCGGTCACGCCCGCCAGGCGCACCCCGCGCGTCCGCGCGACCGTGGCGGCGAGTTCCCCGGCCGCGTCGGGGGCGACGCCGACCCGGTGCAGGCCGGTGTCGACCTCGATCCGTACGCCGAGTTCGACGCCGTGGGCCTCGGCCGCCGCGCCGAGCCCGGCCACCGCGTCCGGGTGGTCCACGTGCACCGTCACCGCGCAGTGCCGCGCGAGCTGGGCGAACCTGGTCCACCGCCACGGATCGCGCCACGGCCACGCCACTGCCACGTCCGTCACGCCCACCTCCAGGTAGGCCATGGCCTCGGCCGCGGAGTGGACCGCGACGCCCACGGCGCCCGCGGCCACCTGCCGCGCGGCGATCTCGGGGGTCCGGTGTCCCTTGACGTGTGCGCGCAGGGCGACGCCGGCCTCGGCCACGCGCCTGCCGTAGCGCGAGATGTTCGCGTCCAGCCGGGCCAGGTCGACGGTCACCGTCGGCGTCATTCGCCGCGTCCGTGCCAGGCGTCCGGGGGGAAGGAGAATGCCGCGTCGCCGCCGGCGAGCATCGCCGCCTGGCGTTCCCGCTCGGCGGGGTGCGGCACGCCGACGCCGGACACGCCGAGGAAGATCTCGTCCGGCCAGGACAGGCCGAGGGCGTCCTCGACGGGCGCGTCGCGGGTGGCGGCGGTGAAGAACGTCCCGAGGCCGAGCGCGGTCGCGGTGAGGTACACGGTCTGACTCAGGTGACCGACGTCGAGCAGGAGCGCACGGTAGGCGCGTGCGGCCGGGTACTTCCACACGGTCCGGTCGAGCACCGCCGCGTACATCAGCAGGAAGCCGGCCTGGGCGGCGTGCGGCTGCCCACCGCACCACTCGCGCAGCTCGTCCTCGCCACCCGCGGCGGCGAGCCGCACCAGCTCGTGGCGGCGCACCGCGTAGTGGTAGACGCCGGGCTCCAGCCCCTCGACGTCGCGGACCACCGGATAGACCTCGACCGGATGACGGGCTCCGCCGGACGGAACGGTCTTGAGCAGCGCCGTCCCGACCCCCGAGACGTCCACCTCGCGGCGGACGCCGGCCGTCCAGCGCAGCAGGGCGGCGAAGGACGACAGCGGCACCGGGCGATTCGGGTCGAACCAGCGCGTCGAGCGCCGGGCGTCGAGGACCCTGGTGAAGTCGACCGCGGGCGGGTCGGCGCGGGGCAGGGCGATCCGCGGCCCGTCGTACTCCTTGACCGGGTCCGGCTGGCCGGTCTTGGCGCGCAGCACCGCGGCGTCCTCGGCCGCCGAGCGGAAGACGTCGCTGCCGAGCGTACGGCTGGCCAGGTGGTAGTAGGTGGCGGCCGGTCCCAGGTCGCGCCAGGCGCCGAGGCGTTCCTCCCGGGCGTGTTCCGGCGAACCCTCGGCGACGAGGACGTGGGCGTCGAGAAGCTGCTGCGCGAGCCGGCCGTCGAGCTCGGCCCAGTCGGCGTAGTCGCGCAGCAGCCTCTCCGCCTCAACAGTCAACGCGAACTGCCGGTGCCTCAGCGGATCGTCGCAGACCAGTTGACCGTCTCGCCACAGGAAGACGACCAGCCGCGACACACGGACTCGCACGACTGGTCAGGCTTCGACCGGCGGCTCCAGGCACGTCAGTTCCTGGTCGTAGTCGTCGGACGCCACCGGCTCGAAGGCCTCAACCTGCTCGGTCATGTGCGCTCTCCCCTCACTGATCGGCGATGATCACTGCAACGCACCGTATCAGCAAGTCCACTGTGAACACAGCCCCGCGCCGGATCGGCGGGGACCGCCTCAGACCTCGTGGACCTCCAGCACCCGGGTGGTCGGGGCGGCGTCGCCCAGCTCGCCGCGCAGCGCCACCCGCTCCGGGTCGGCCAGGAAGCCGGCGTAGCCGTCGCGGCTGTCGAACCGGATCAGGTGCACCTCCGTACGCCCGTCGCCGGTGCGCTGCCGGCGCTCCAGTCGCCCGCCGTGCCTCCCGAGCAGGCCGAGCACCGCGTCCTCGTACCGCCGGCCGGCCTCGACCGCGTCGGGGGCCAGCTCGACCAGCGCCACCAGGCGCACGGCGGCGGCCGGGTCGGTGACCAGCGACTTGACGAAGTGGTGGTCGACGTGGCCGCCCGGGATGCCCTCCCGGCGACCCGTGTCGAGGTAGCCGTGCCGCCGGTAGAACTCCGGGGCCTGGAACGAGAACGAGGAGACCGAGATCTCCGTACAGCCGCGCCGGCGGGCCTCGTCCTCGGCGGCGCGCAGCAGCCGGCCGCCCCAGCCCTCGGCGCGGCGGTCCTCGCGCACCCACATCATGTCGATCCCGGCGCAGCCGCCCCAGGTCCACCCGGTGAGGCCGGCCACCAGCTCGCTGTCGGCGTCGTCGACCCGGACGACGAGGCCGGCCTCGTCGTCCGCGCCGGTCGCCCGGTTGTTGAAGGTGGTCAGCTCGGCGTCGAGCCGTGCCTGGAGCTCCTTGTCCCGGTCCAGCACCCGCAGGGTGCCGTCGCCGCCCGTCCCCGCGGGCCCGTCGTGCGTGTCGGTGCCGTTCCCCGTCGTCATGCGGCGGAGTATGGCAGCGCCCCGGCCGACACCGTCACGCCGCGACGCCGACCGCCTCGGCGCTGGCCGTCCAGAGCCGGGCGGCGAGCTGCGGGTCGGCCGCCTTGGGCAGCGGCCGGCGCAGCCGCCGGTCGGCGTAGTAGCCGCCCGTGATCAGCCGCGCCGGGTCCTGCCTGGCCAGCCAGACGAGCGTCTCGGCGCCCTTCTCCGGGCTGCGGAACGGCAGGAACCGCATGCCGAGGGCGACCAGCCGGCTGTCGTTGCCGAACCGGCTGCGCACCACCCCAGGGTGGTAGGAGTACGCAGGGATCTCCGGCCAGCGCCGGGCCGCCTCGGCCGCGAAGAGGATGTTCGCCTGCTTGCTCGTGCCGTACGCCTGCATCGGCCGGTAGCGGCGCAGCGGGGCGTTCAGGTCGGCCGGGTCGAGCACGCCGCTGCGGTGCGCGCCGGAGGCGGTGACCACCATCCGGCCGATCCGGTCCCGCAGCAGGGTGCTGAGCAGGAAAGGGGCCAGGTGGTTGGCCTGGATCGACAGCTCGAAGCCGTCGACCGTGGTGAGGGGCTGGAGCACGATCGCCCCGGCGTTGTTGGCGAGCACGTCGATCCGGTCGTACGCCTCCCGCAGCTTCCCGGCCAGCCGGCGGACGTCGTCGAGCACCGCGAAGTCGGCCCGGAACAGCTCCGGTCGCTCGCCGGCCGCCTCCCGGACCTGTTCCGCCGCGGCCTGGAGCCGGGCCGGGTCCCGACCGACCAGTACCACCTGGTCACCGCGGCGCGCCAGGTCGACGGCAGCCGCCAGGCCGATGCCCGAACTGGCCCCCGTCACCACCACGAGTCGACGCCCAGTGAGATCTTCCACAGGTCCATTCACCCCGGTCACGGCACGAGGTTACCGTGGCGTCACAAAGACCCTTGGGGGGATCGTCAAGCCCTCGCAATCTCGTCAGGTGACGTCGGCGTGCCCTCCGCACGCTGGAAGGAGCGCATCCATGGCCGCAGTCGGTCGCCCCCGCCGGTCCTGCCTCGCGGTACCCGGCTCCAGCGTCAAGATGCTCGGCAAGGCCCAGGGGCTCCCGGCCGACCAGGTCTTCCTCGACCTGGAGGACGCGGTCGCCCCGCTGGCCAAGCCCGACGCCCGCAAGAACATCGTCGCGGCGCTCAACGAGGGCGACTGGTCGGGCAAGACCCGCGTCGTCCGGGTCAACGACCTGACCACGCCGTGGACCTACCGGGACGTCATCGACGTGGTGGAGGGGGCCGGCGCCAACCTCGACTGCGTGATGCTGCCGAAGGTGCAGAACGCGGCCCAGGTGCAGTGGCTCGACATGACGCTGACCCAGCTGGAGAAGACGCTCGGCCTGGAGGTCGGCCGGATCGGCATCGAGGCGCAGATCGAGAACGCCGCCGGCCTGGTCAACGTGGACGCCATCGCGGCCGCCTCGCCCCGGGTCGAGACCATCATCTTCGGCCCGGCCGACTTCATGGCCTCGATCAACATGAAGTCCCTGGTGGTCGGCGCGCTCATCCCGGACTACCCGGGCGACCCCTACCACTACATCCTCATGCGCATCCTGATGGCGGCCCGGATGCACGACAAGCAGGCCATCGACGGCCCGTTCCTGCAGATCCGCGACGTGGACGCGTTCCGCGAGGTGGCCAAGCGCTCGGCGGCGCTCGGCTTCGACGGCAAGTGGGTGCTGCACCCGGGCCAGCTCGACGCCGCGAACGAGGTCTACTCGCCGGCCCAGGCCGACTACGACCACGCCGAGCTGATCCTCGACGCCTACGAGCACTACACGTCGGAGGCGGGCGGCCGGCTCGGCGCGGTGATGCTCGGCGACGAGATGATCGACGAGGCGTCGCGCAAGATGGCCCTCGTGGTCGCGGCGAAGGGCCGGGCCGCGGGCATGACCCGCACCTCGTCCTTCACCCCGCCGGGGGAGTAGGCCCGTCCTTCCGACCATCCGTGCCGCCCCGGTCCACGCCGGGGCGGCACCGTCGGGTCAGTAGCCGGTGCCGCTGGTGTCGGCCTGGGTGATCGCGAAGACGATGATCGCCACGTAGAAGAGCATCACCAGCAGGTACAGGCCGGTGATGATCCAGCCGACGATGATGCCGGCCTTCGCCATGCCCTCGCCGCCCTCACCGGTCTGCCGGATCTGCTTCTGCGCGACGTGGCCGAGGATCGCGCCGATCGGCGCGGTGACGCAGGAGCCGATGCCGACCAGAGCGAGCACCATGGCGGCGATGGCGAGGCCGTTGGTCTTCTGCGGCGGGGCGTAGCCGTAGTTCGGGTAGGCCGGCGGGTAGGCGGCGGGGGCGGGCTGCCCGGAGGCCTGCTGCATCCCGGCGTACGGGTCGCCGCCCGCGTAAGGGTCCGCCGGGGCGTACGGGTCGGCCGGCGCGTACGGATCGGCGCCGGTGGGCTGGGTGGGGATGGGCTGACCGCTCACCGGGAGGGCGGGGTCGGCGGGTGGGCTCGACTGCTGGCCCGACCACGCCGGGTCGTTCCAGCCGCCGGAGGGCGGGGGATATGTCATTCGTCTGCTCCGTAGGGTGCGGGGTGCGCCCGTCAGGGTAGTCAGCCCTGCCCAAACCCCGTGGCGTCGCCACCGGGTGTGCCGCGTTGCCCGGGCCGGAGGAAGCGGGCAGGATCCTGGCATGGTGATTGACGCGCGAGCCGCGGACCGCTCCGGCAGCCGACCGAGACGGGACGCGAGCCGCCCCGGCGTGGCCCGGCGCACCCGCGCCGCCGCCCAGGCGGGCGCCGCCGGCACCGACGAGCCCGCGCCGCTGCCGGACCCGGTGACCATGCGGCTCGACGGGAAGGTCGCCCTGGTCACCGGCGCGGGCAGCCCGGACGGCATCGGGTACGCGACGGCCCGCCGGCTGACCGACCTCGGCGCCCGGGTGGCCATCGTCTCCACCACCCGACGCATCCACGAACGGGCCGGCGAGCTGGGCGTGACCGGCTTCGTCGCCGACCTCACCGACGAGTCGGAGGTGGGCGCGCTCGCCGACGCGGTCGCCGAGCAGCTCGGGGACGTGGAGGTGCTGGTCAACAACGCCGGCCTGGCCAGCCGGGCCAGCCCCGAGGTGCTGCGCCCGGTCGCCCAGCTCAGCTACGACGAGTGGCGCGGCGAGATCGACCGCAACCTCACCACGGCGTTCCTGTGCAGCCGCGCCTTCATCGGCGGCATGGCAGAGCGGGGCTGGGGCCGGATCGTCAACCTGGCGGCCACCGCCGGGCCGGTCAACGCGCTGCCCACCGAGGCGGCCTACGCGGCGGCCAAGGCGGGCGTGGTCGGGCTGACCCGGGCGCTGGCGATGGAGATGATCGCCGACGGGGTGACCGTCAACGCGGTCGCGCCGGGCACCATCCACACCGCGGCCTCCACCGTGGCGGAGATCAGGCAGGGCCTCGGCACCCCGGTCGGGCGCCCCGGCACCCCGGACGAGGTGGCCGCGGCGATCACCTTCCTCTGCTCGCCGGCCGCCTCGTACATCACGGGGCAGATGCTGGTGGTGGACGGCGGCAACAGCGTCCGGGAGGCCGAGTTCCGCTGATCCCCGGGCTCAGTAGGTGGGGTCGCTGTTGCCGGCGACGACGAACAGCGCGATCCAACCGCAGCAGGCCAGCACGCCGAGCCCGGTGATGACGTAGCTGAGGATGAGCCCCCACGTGGCGAGCTGGTCGCCCTCCTCGCCCGTCCTGCGGATCTGCCGCTTGGCCAGGTGCCCGAGCACGATGCCGGCCGGGGAGAAGACGAACGCGAAGACCAGCGAGAGGATGGCCAGCACGTTCGTCCCGCCGGGCCGGGGACCGGACGGCGGGCCGTACTGCCCGTAGGGCACCTGCGGGGTGTACGGGGGCTGGTGCGCCCACTGCTGGCCGTGCGGCTCGCCGGGGCGCTCGTAGCTGGGCTGCCCGTACGACGGCTGCTCGTGCGACGACTGCCCGTAGCCCGGCTGCTCGTAGCTGGGCGGCTCGTAGCCCGGCTGCTCGTAGCCCGGCTGCTCGTGGCCGGCTGGGCCGTACGACGGCGGTTCGGGGGCGGGCGGCTCCGAGGGTGGCTCGTACCGCGACGGGTCGTGCCCCGCCGGCGGCTCCCAGGGCGACGGCGGCCGGTCCGGATCGGGCGGCCCCGACGACGGTGGCTGGCTCACGGTCTTCTCCTGCCGGTGGCGGATCGCGTCCTCTTGCCGGACGCTACCCGCAGCGGTGAACCTTTTCACAGCGGTTGTGTGGACTGGTCACCTTGGCCTCGACCGCCGGGCGGCCAATACTGACCAAGCGTTCAGTTACCCATGAGTAAGGCGCGACCAACCGGAGGCTGAGATGGCCCGACTCGCCCAGACGCCCGGCCTGACCGATGTGCAGCGGTCGATCCTGGAAACCGTCCGGGAGTTCGCCGACAAGGAGATCATCCCGCACGCGCAGCGGCTGGAGCACGCCGACGAGTACCCGAGCGACATCCTCGACGGGATGCGCGAGATGGGCCTCTTCGGCCTCACCATCGACGAGGAGTACGGCGGGCTCGGCGAGTCCCTGCTCACCTACGCGCTGGTGGTGGAGGAGCTGTCGCGGGGCTGGATGTCGATCTCCGGCATCGTCAACACCCACTTCATCGTCGCGTACCTGATCTCCCAGCACGGCTCCGCCGAGCAGAAGGCCCGGCTGCTGCCGAGGATGGCCACCGGCGAGGTGCGCGGCGCCTTCTCGATGTCCGAGCCCGAGTGCGGCTCCGACGTCTCCGCGATCAAGTCGAGGGCCGTGCGCGACGGCGACCGGTACGTCATCGACGGCCAGAAGATGTGGCTGACCAACGGGGCGTACTCCTCCGTGGTGGCCACCCTGGTCAAGACCGACACCGGCGCCGACTCCGTCTACGGCAACATGAGCACCTTCCTGCTGGAGAAGGAGCCCGGCTTCGGCGAGACCGCCCCCGGCCTGACCATCCCCGGCAAGATCGACAAGATGGGCTACAAGGGCGTCGAGACCACCGAGATGGTGCTCGACGGGGTGACCGTCCCCGAGTCCGCCGTCCTCGGCGGCGCGGAGAAGGTCGGCCGCGGCTTCTACCAGATGATGGACGGCATCGAGGTCGGCCGCGTCAACGTGGCCGCCCGCGCCTGCGGCATCTCGATCCGCGCCTTCGAGCTCGCCGTCGCGTACGCCCAGCAGCGCCGCACCTTCGGCCAGCCGCTCGCGAAGCACCAGGCCATCGCGTTCAAGCTCGCCGAGATGGGCACCAAGATCGAGGCCGCCCACGCCCTCATGGTCAACGCCGCCCGCCTCAAGGACGCCGGCCAGCGCAACGACGTCGAGGCCGGCATGGCCAAGCTGCTCGCCTCGGAGTACTGCGCCGAGGTCGTCCAGGAGGCGTTCCGCATCCACGGCGGCTACGGCTACTCCAAGGAGTACGAGATCGAGCGGCTGATGCGCGAGGCCCCGTTCCTGCTCATCGGCGAGGGCACCTCGGAGATCCAGAAGACCATCATCTCCCGGGGCCTGCTCAAGGAGTACAAGCTCTGACGTCCCCGGCGGCACCGCCGTCCCCGTCCCCGCCGCCCGGGCGGCACCGGCACGTCGCCGGTGTCGCCCGCCGTACGCCCGCTCAGCCCAGTCGGGTCAGGCCGGCGGCGGCGCGCTCGACGATCAGGCAGCGGTCCTCGACGTAGTCGACGCCCGCCTCCGTGGCGATCCGCCGCGCCTCGGCCGAGACGATGCCGAGCTGCAACCAGACCGCCGGTGCGCCGATCGCCACCGCCTCGCGCACCACCTCGACCGCGTCCTCAGCCGGGCGGAAGACGTCGACCAGGTCCACCGGGTGCGGGATGTCGGCCAGGGACCGGTAGACCCGCTCGCCGAAGAGTTCGTCGGCCGTCGGGTTGACCGGGATGATCCGCCAGCCGTACCGCTGCATCTGCAACGGCACGCTGTGTGCGGCCTTGCGTGGGTCGCGGGACGCGCCCACGACGGCGATCACGGCGGAGTCGGCGAGGATCTGCTGAGCGGAGCGCACCCGCCGACTCTAACCCCGCCGCTCAGCCCCCGCCCGCGAGCGCGCGGCGCAGTCGGGCGTACTCCCGCGGCGTTTCCCGCCCGCCGGCAGCGTATCGGCGACCGTCTACAGGAGGGTGAGCTGCTCGGCGGCCGGCGGCACGGGCGCCGGGTCGGGCGGACGGCGGTCGTCGCCGCGCTCGCCCCGGTGCAGCCCGTGGCGGCGGGCCGCGATGCGTACCCGCGCCGTCAGCTCCCGCTGGTAGGACTGCGGGGCGTACGCGCCGGAGCGGTAGAGCTCGCGGTAGCGGGGAACCAGGTGCGGGAACTCGCGGCCGATCCAGCGCGCGTACCACTCCCGGGCCCCCGGCCGCAGGTGCAGCGCCAGCGGCGTCACGCTGGCCGCCCCGGCGGCGGCGATGGCCGCCACGGTCGCGTCGATCGAGGCGTCGTCGTCGCTGAGCCCGGGCAGGATCGGCGCCATCAGCACCCCCACGTCGAAGCCGGCGTCGGCCAGCGCCCGTACGGCGTCCAGCCGCCGCCTCGGGCTGGGGGTCCCGGGCTCGACGGCGCGCCAGAGCCGCTCGTCGACGAAGCCCACCGAGTACGACACGCCGACCCGGGTGACCTGGGCGGCCTGACGCAGCAGCGGCAGGTCCCGCAGGATCAGCGTGCCCTTGGTGAGGATCGAGAACGGGTTGGCGAAGTCGCGCAGCGCCGCGATGATCTGCGGCATGAGCTGGTAGCGCCCCTCGGCCCGCTGGTAGCAGTCGACGTTGGTGCCCATCGCGACGGGCGCGCCCCGCCAGCGCGGCGCGGCCAGTTCCCGCCGGACCAACTCACCGGCGTTGACCTTGACGATGATCTTCCGGTCGAAGTCCGCGCCCGTGTCGAGATCGAGGTAGGTGTGGGTGTTTCTCGCGAAACAGTTGTGGCTCACGACGCCGTCGGCGATGAAGTCGCCGGTGCCGGTCGTGATGTCCCAGAGGGGCAGTTCCAGCCCGAGGGGCTCGACACCGACCACCCGGAGCGCCGCCTGGCATTTCAGCGCCGCTCCGTCGATCGACCGCTTCCGGGTGATGGCCGGGTCGGTCAGGTGGAAGAACCGTAGCCGTTCGCGCAGTCCGCCGGTCAGCCGGATGTTCCGTACGCGGTTCGCGTGGCCTGGATCTTCGACCACGCTCGTAAAGCCGAAGTGGCTCAGCGCCGCCGACGTCTGGTCGAGGATCTTGTCGTTGCTGTTGCTGATCCGGAGAACGCCCCGGCTGCAACTGCCCTCGGCGTCGAAGATCCCGGCGAGGAAGCCCAGCCGCCAGTCGTCGGTGGGATCGTCGGGCCACCGCACCAGCGCGGTGATGGCCTCGATCGAGCGCTGCCGGGACGTCCGGATCGCGGAGATGGCTCGTCGCGTCGCACTTGCCGGGGTGTACGCGAAGCTGGCCGTCTCCACCCCGGCACTGTCGAGGAAGCGCTTCGTGCGACCCAGTGCCTCCTCGTCGGCGAGCGCCAGGCGGAACCGGTGCACCACCCCGTAGGAATAGCGGTAGGTGCCGAGGTTCGCGTCACCACGGATCATTCCGCAGAGGTAGCCCCGCCGGTAGTCGGCCGAGTCCTTCGGGCCCGTGGCGAAGCGGCCGGTGCCGATCAGGCGGTTGTTCGTCGTCAGATGGGGGCGTTGCCCCGCGCCGTTCATCGCGCCGGTCACGTGTTTCCAACCGCGGTCGGAGAGGAACCGGTGGTCGCCGCTGGCGATCAGCGTCGTGCCGTCCTCCAGGGTGACCCGGTAGGCCGGCTTCACCGTCGACCACCTGGCCAGGACCGTGGTGACGACGTAGCGACGGTAGGCACCACGGCGCCGGGTGCCGTAGATCCGGTCACCGATCTCCAGCTCGCTGATCGGCTTCGTGCGTCCGTCGGCCATGAGGATCGGCGTCTCGCCCGAGAGGCAGTAGACGCACGCATGCGAGCAGCCCCGGTAGGGGTTGATCGTCCACTCGAACGGGACGCGGGAGGCGCTGGGCACCCTGTTGATGATCGACTTGGCCTGCACCTCGTAGAACGTCATGCCGGCGAAGCCCGGCGTGTCGAAGGTGCGGGCGACCGCGCCAGGCAGCGCCAGCGGCAGGGGTGGTGTCGCTGGCGCTGCCCGGTCCGGGACCCCCTCGTCCGGGGGAGCGGCGAGGTTGTCCCAGCGCATGGCCATCATTCGAACACGCGTACGAGCGGAGCGCAAGCGACCCGCCGTGTTCCCGCCCACCTGGCCGCCCCGCCCACGGTCGGCGGGTGGAGGATGGGGGCATGGAGAGGTCGACGTTCGTCTACGACGGGGACTGCGCGTTCTGCACCCGGTGCGCCGAGTTCATCGACCGGCGCATCCCGACCGGGGTCCGCGTGGTGCCGTGGCAGTTCGCCGACCTCGACGCGCTGGGCCTGAGCGAGGCCGAGTGCGAGGAGGCGGTGCAGTGGGTGGGCGCCGACGGTTCCCGCGCGGCCGGTCCGGACGCCATCGCGCGGCTGCTCGGCGACAGCGGTCCGCTCTGGCGGGTCGCGGGCGCCGGCCTCCGGTTCCCCCCGGTGCGTGCCGTCGCGTGGCCCGCGTACCGCTGGGTGGCCCGCAACCGGCACCGGCTGCCCGGCGGCACGGCCGCCTGCGCGCTGCCCCAGGAGGCGCGGGAGCGCCTCTACGGACCGTCCGGTCGCCCGGCCGCGGACGCCTGACCCGCGAGTGCCGGCGCGGCGCCGGCGGGTGACCCGGTGTCCCGCCCCCGGCGGGCGAGCAGCCGGCGGGCCCAGACCACCGGCCGGACCCGCTCCAGCGGCAGGAAGCTGGTCATCGCGGCGAGGTGCGGGGCGAACGAGATCGTGATGGTCGCGATGGTGACCAGGTGGAACGAGTAGAAGAAGCCCACGGTGGCCAGTCGCCAGCGCTCCCTGAGCAGGAAGACCACCGGGCTGAGCAGCTCGAAGGCGACGATGCCGAACTGGGCGACGATCAGCAGGTACGGCACCGAGGCGATCACGTCGGCCAGCTCGGTGCCGCGCCGGATGATGGCCCTGGCCAGCACCGAGCCGGTGAGCCAGTCCAGCCCGCCGAAGCGCAGCTTCGCCCAGGCGGCCAGGAAGTACGTGCAGATGACGGCGATCTGGGTGACCCGCAGGGCCCAGCCGCCCGCCTCGGTGCGGGTGGCGTCGCCGTGCCGGGCCCGGCCGGCGGTGGGCAGCACGGCCAGCGCGACGAGCATGCCGAACCGGTCGTGGTCGACCTTGCCGTAGCTCATCGCGACGATCATCCACTCGAAGTAGAGCGCGAAGACCGTCCAGCCGAGCAGCCGGGGCGCCCGGCCGGTCGCGGCGAGCAGGGCGAGCAGCAGCAGGGCCCAGAAGAGCACGGCGACCAGCGTCGGGGTCGGCGTGGGCAGCGGCAGCAGCCGGCCGACCAGCAGCGGCTGGTAGAGCTCGCCGGGCACCGCCACCCGGGTACGCACCCAGGGGGTGAAGACGACCAGGTCGGCGGCGACGAAGAGGTAGATCAGCGTGCGGAAGGCGGCCACCCGGCCCCGGGGCACCGCCTCGGTCAACCAGCGGCTCATCGGTCCGCCCGCCAGGCCACCACGGTCTCGTCGGTCCAGCGGCCGGTGGGCCGCCCGTCGCGGATGCCGTGCCAGCGGACGACGATGCGGACCTCGACCAGCTCCGCCGCGCCCGGGTGGCGCTCGGCGTACGCGTCGGCGACCTCGGCGAGCAGCGCGGGGTCGGCGGCGTAGCGGTCCTGCTGGCCCTCGATCTCGGCCCGGCGGATGCCCGTGGCGCTCTCGCCCAGGTCGACGACCGTCCCGCCGCTGTCGACGCCCTCGACGCGGGTGTCCGGGGCGGGGGAGTTCGGCGGGTTGGACGTGGAGTACATCCGGAACGGGCCGAACGGGAAGTGGTCGTCGGTGCCCCAGACGGTACCGACCAGCAGGACGGCCAGACCGAGGGCGGTGGCGGCGAGTCGGGCGGCGCGACCGCGGGTGGTCAAGGTTTCCATCGGGTCGTGACGATACGGGATGTACCGCCCGGCCCGGGTCCCTCCGACGGTCACTTCCCGCTGGCCGGCGGGCCAGCGGAGCGGCCCTTCGCCCCCCTTTGCCGCCGCAGGTGTACGACGACGGCCGGGCCCGTCGGGGCCCGGCCGTCGTGGAGCGCTCCGGCTCAGTGGCTGTGGCCGGCCAGCTTCTTGCGGACGTCGTCCATGTCGAGCGCCTGGACCTGCTCGATCAGGTTCTCCAGGGCGGACTCGGGGAGGGCGCCGGGCTGGGCGAAGACGATGACGCCGTCGCGGATCGCCATGATGGTCGGGATCGAGCGGATGTCGAACTTGGCGGCCAGCTCCTGCTGCGCCTCGGTGTCGACCTTGCCGAACACGATCTCGGAGTGCTTGTCGGAGGAGCGCTCGTAGACCGGGGCGAACCGCTTGCACGGGCCGCACCAGTCGGCCCAGAAGTCGACCAGCACGATGCCGTCGCTGCCGGTCACCTCGTCGAAGTTTGCCGTGGTCAGCTCTACGGTTGCCATGAAAGTCTCCGATCGGCGCGGAATAGCTACGTCTGGTGGAACCAGGGCGTACCGCGTGGAATTCCCGACCCGCCCCCGCCGAAACGTGCTCGTCACGGCGTTGCGCTGGCCGCGCTTCCATCGATGAGGATTGTTCCCACTAGCCGTTGCGGTACGCAAGTGCATGACGCATTTGCGTGACCGGACGTGATGGGAGCGTTTCCAGGGAGATCGACACGATTGACCGGCAGGAATGAGCAATCAGGCGGTTGACAAGCGGCTATCCGGCGTGCGGAGGTCGCTGCGGCCCGGACGGTCGGACACGGAGAGTAGTGTTACGAAAAGGTAAATGTGACCTCCGTCTCTGTTCGATCCGCCTCTCCGTGCGGCAGAATCGTCCGCATCAGAGCGTGGGCGGCGGGTGCCGGGGAGGGCCCCGCCGCTCATTGCGTCTCCCCCCGGTTGTGGCGGGTGTGACATTCCCGCACGCCACGCGCCCCGCGCATCGCCTTAACACTCCATAAGGCATGCTGTGCCGAACTCCATCGCCGCCCGTCGAAGGGGACAAGGATGCAGTTCGGCCGCTACTACGAGGAGTTCGAGGTCGGCGCGGTCTACCGGCACTGGCCCGGCAAGACGGTGACCGAGTACGACGACCACCTCTTCTGCCTGCTCACCATGAACCACCACCCGCTGCACATGGATGCGCACTACGCCCAGACGGCGAGCCAGTTCAAGCGCAACGTGGTGGTCGGCAACTACATCTACTCCCTGCTGCTGGGCATGTCGGTGCCCGACGTCAGCGGCAAGGCCATCGCGAACCTCGAGGTCGAGTCCCTGCGGCACGTGGCGCCCACCTTCCACGGCGACACGATCTACGGCGAGACCACGGTCCTCGACAAGCGCGAGTCGTCCTCCAAGCCCGACCGGGGCGTGGTCTCCGTGGAGACCCGGGGCTACAACCAGGACGGCACCATGGTGTGCGTCTTCCGCCGCCGGGTGATGGTCCCGAAGAAGGAGTACGCGGCGACGACGGTGCCCGAGGGCGTAGATCCGGAGCGGCCGAGCTTCCCCGAGCCGCGCTGACCGACGGGCCCCTTCTCATCCGGGTTCCGGGTGGTAGGGGCCCTTTTTCCCATCCGGGGCATATGCTGGCGCCGGAGGTCCCCATGAGCCACTCCGTCGCCGGAGAGCCGTCCTCTGCCGGCCGCCGCGCCGCACCGCTGACCACCGCCGTCTACTCCGCCGCCGAGTGGGATCTGCTGACCAGCCTGCCCGGCCGCGTGATCGTGGCCGCCGCCGCGCCCGGCCCCGGACGGCCCCGCCCCGGAGTCGCCGCCGGGCTCGCCGGCCTGGACGCGGTCGCGGCCGGCCGGGCCTTCGACAGCGATCTCGTACGCGCCGTGGTCGCCACCATCTACGCCCGGCACGACGGGGCGACCGATTCCGCCGACCGCCTCGCCGACGTGGTGGACCTGCTCGCCGCCTGCCGGGCCGCCACCCGGGTGCTGCGGCGGCGCGCCGATCCCGCCGACTCGGCCGCGTACCGGCAGTGGGTGCAGTCGGTGGCGGCCCGGGTGTGCCGGGCGGCCACGGCCGGTGCCCCGGGACTGCCGCCGGCCCCCGCCGACCGCCGCTTCCTCGACCGGCTCGGCGACGCGCTGGGGCTGCGCTGAGCCGCCCCGGCCCACCGGGGTCGCTCCGGCCCGCCCGGACCGGTGCCCGCGCCGGGGTCGCGGCCCGGGGTGTGGCCTGCGGGCCGTACCCTGCGTGACCGTGACCGGAGACCAGCTCGACGTCGGCGTGGGACCGTGGCCCGGGGATCCGCCGGACGACCCGCGGTACGACCCCGAGCTGCTCGCCGAGGGCGACCGGCGCAACGTCGTCGACCGGTACCGCTACTGGCGGCGCGAGGCCGTGGTGGAAGACCTGGACCGGCGGCGGCACGACTTCCACGTGGCGATCGAGAACTGGCAGCACGACTTCAACATCGGCACGGTCGTCCGCAACGCCAACGCCTTCCTCGCCGCCGAGGTGCACGTCGTCGGCCGTCGGCGGTGGAACCGGCGCGGCGCCATGGTGACCGACCGCTACCAGCACGTCCGGCACCACGAGACCATTGAGGAGTTCGTGGCCTGGGCGGCCGGGCGGGAGCTGCCGGTCGTCGGCATCGACAACCTGCCCGGCTCCCGGCCGCTGGAGACCGCCACCCTGCCCCGGCGCTGCGTCCTGCTGTTCGGGCAGGAGGGCCCGGGTCTCTCCGACCCGGCGCGTGCCGCCTGCGACCAGCTCTTCTCCATCGCCCAGTACGGCTCCACCCGGTCGATCAACGCCGGCGTGGCCAGCGGCATCGCCATGCACGCCTGGATCCGCGCGCACGCCGGGCCGCCGCCGGGCTGAACGGACCCGATGCGGTCCGCCCGACGCGCGCGGCGGTATGGGTGTCGCACGCCGGACCCGGTGGGTCAGGCGTGGCCGGTGGCGCGGCGGCACCGTTGAACGGGCCCGGTGCGCCGGCTGTGCGACGCCGTCCGGCGGCACCGAAACCGGCGCTCCGCTTGACGGGGCGGCGCGACGGGGCGACGGTGGGATGGTGAGTGTCGCGGTGAGTTGCCCGAAATGTGGTGGGCCGGTGCGGGCGCCGGACCTGATGCACACCGAGTCGCGCTGCCTGGACTGTGGGCCGGTGCCCCCGCTGCGGGTGCCCGAGCACATCGGGGCGGAGATCGTGGCCAGCGTCGTGGAGCGGATCTCCGCCGCGGCCGACCCGCCGGCCCGGCCGAGGACGCCGCTGTGGTGCCCCTGGCCGCTGCCGACGGGCTGGACCATGACCGGCGTGGCGTACGCGGGCGACGACCGCACCGGGGTGCGTGCCACGGCGGTCGCCTGCGCCGGACCGGAGCCGCTCGGCGGCGGTCCCGCGGACCTGGTCTTCGTGGCCGAGGAGCCGGGCGTCGGTTTGGGCACCCGGTTCGCGGGGCTGGCCGGCCCGGACCCGGGCCCGGAACTCGCGCAGGCGTTGACCGATCCCGGGCCGGGGCATCCGGAGCACGTCGGGCAGGCCAGGATCAAGGTGGCCGGTCATCCCACTCCACTGTGGCTCGTGAACTCGCCGACGGATCGAAGCGCGTACGCCGGCGAGGCTCGGGGATTGTGGCTCCATGCGATAGCCTGGCCGGCGAGTGCGGGACACCTGCTCGCGGAAGACGTCGTGCTGCACGACCTGACCGAGTGGACACCGCCCGAACTCGTGTACGGCGCACCGTCTCCGTATCTGCACGGGAAGGCTTGACGGGCCTCAGGGCTTGACAGGCGTCCCGGAATGTCGGAGAACGGACGCAGATATTCACTGTACGACACCACACTGATACTCTGGGTGCCGCTGCGGTAATGGGACCCGGCGCCGCGCGAGAGGATGGCCCGCCATGGTCAAGAAGGTCCTCACCTGGGCCGGAATCGCATTCTTGATCTTCTTCGTCGCATACCGGCCAAATTCTGCGGCGGACGTGTTCAAGTCACTGGGCGGCGGAATCATGGACATCGCCCAGGGGTTCGGCGACTTCTTCACCAGCCTCGTCGCCTAGCCGCCGATGGGAAACCCCTCCGGTCCACCCTTCGATCCCGACGATCCCGATCGGGAGCGCCGGGAGCGAGACACGGAGCCGATCCCCCGGCTCGGCCCCGACGACGGGCCGGGCTACGGCACCGGTCCGGGCCTCTCCGACGGCCCCTCCCTTTCGGACGACGCCGGCTTCGGCGACGGCCCGGCGTACGCCGGGGAGGGGCGGTCCGGTCGGGCCTGGGTCCGTGACCCGGAGGCCGGCTACCAGCCGCCGCAGATCTCCGAGGACGAGCTGGCCGGTCTGCGGGCCGACGCCGCCGGCATGGCGCCGCGCCGGGTGCTGCCGTTGGAGGACGAGCCCAGCTCCCTGGTGGCGCGCTACCTCTTCCCGACCGAGCGCTACCGGGGCGAGTGGAAGCGGCACTGGATCCACCTCTCCACCCCGCTGCTGGTCGGCATCGCCGCGACCTTCGTGCTCGGCTACCTCTCCGGCTTCCTCGCCGGGCAGGACGTGGGCGCGCTCACCACGATCGCGGTGCTGCTCTGGTTCGCCGTGATGGGGTGGGTGGCCTGGAAGGTCGCCGACTGGTGGTACGACCGCTTCATCCTGACCAACAAGCGGGTGATGGTCGTCAACGGCATCATCACCCGGCGGGTCGCGATGATGCCGCTGGTGCGGGTCACCGACATGAAGTACGAGCAGACCCCGACCGGCCGGGCGCTCAACTACGGCACGTTCGTGCTGGAGTCCGCCGGCCAGGAGCAGGCGCTGCGCGAGATCAAGAACCTGCCCAACCCGAACGAGCTCTACCTGCGCGTCGTCGAGGAGATGTACGAGCCGCAGGCGGTCGAGGCGCGGCTGGGCAAGGAGGCCGACGAGGCCAAGGCCGACGACGGGGCGTGAAACTTTTCGTCCGAACATCGGAGGAACTGCGCACCATTCGCCGTCGCTTCGACCACCCCGGGCATGGCAACCTGCCAGGGGAACGGGGTGCGGAGGTGGCTGGTGGCGAGCAGGGATCCCTTGGAGGAGGAGTTCCGCGACTTCGTCGCGGCCCGCTCCAGCGCTCTGCTGCGCACCGCCTACCTGCTCAGCGGGGACTGGGCCACCGCCGAGGACCTGTTGCAGACCGCGTTGACCAAGACGTACCTGGCCTGGAGGCGGCTCGGCGGGATCGAGGCGATCGAGCCGTACGCCCGCCGGGTCATGATCAACACATCGACCAGTTGGTGGCGTCGGCGCTGGCACGGTGAACGCCCCACCGAGGTGCTGCCGGAGCGGGCCGGGGTCGACGAGATCGAGCAGCAGCTCGACCGGGACCTGCTCTGGCGCCACCTGAGCGCGCTGCCCAGCCGGCAGCGGGCGGTGCTCGTGCTGCGCTTCTACGAGGACATGTCCGAGGCCCAGACCGCCGCCCTGCTCGGCATCTCGCCGGGCACGGTCAAGAGCCAGACCTCGCGCGCCCTGGGCACCCTGCGTCGCCGGATGGGCGCCGAGGCCGCCCTCGATCTGCCGACCGGGGCCGACCCGACCCCGGCGCCCCCGGGGGCCGACGGCACCGCCCGGTCCGCCCAGGGCGGCGCCGGTCGATCCACTCCCGCCCACGGCGACCGATCCACTCCCGCCCACGGCGACCGATCCACTCCCGCCCACGGCGACCGGCCCGCTCCCGCGCCCGGCGGCGTGCCGGTCAGCCCGTCGGCGGCCTACCGGGCGCCGACGATGGTGGTGGGCGAGGACGCGGCGGCCGTGGTCGCGGCGACGAACGCCCCGCCGCCGGTCGTCGCGCCAGCCACGGCGGGCAGGCCGGACGGCGCCACCGCCGCCGTCCCGCACCGGTCGGGCACCGCCGTCCCGCGCAGGTCGGGGAGCGCCGGCACCGCCGTCCCGGGCGGTCCCGCGGCCGAGCTGCCGGCGCAGCCAGCCCCCGTGGCGGCCACCGTGCCGGCCACGGACGCCGGGCGTGCCATCTCGGCCGCCGAGCCGGCGGACGAGTCGGCGGGCGACCCGGTGCCCGTGGCCTCGGGCGCGCGGGCCGGCGTCGGGGCGGGGCCGCGTAACGGCCGCGACGAGCGACGCGGCCGGCAGGACGCCTACCCGGCCGGCGCCGGAGAGCACCGGTGAGCCGTCCGGTGGGCCGTGGTGACAACCGGACCGACGGCCCGACGCGTCCATTCGCCGTGACCGAGGACGAGCTGGAGCAGGCGGTACGGGAGACGTTCGCCCGCCGGGTGGCCGTCGCGCGCCCGCTCGTCGCCGACCCGGCGGGACTCGCGATCCGGCGGGCCGACCGGTCCCGGCGCCGGCGGACGCTGACCGGAATCGCCCTCGCCGCGGTGGCCACCGTGACGGTCAGCGCCGGGATGGCGCAGCTGGGGCAGCAGCCCGGACGGCCCACCCATCCCACGGTGGTGCTCGGTGACCCGTACGCCTCGCCACTGCCGGACCCGGCCCCGCAGCTGTCGGCCGCCCCGCGGCCCGACCCGGGTCGGGGCGAGGTGGACCTCGTCCTCAGCGACGTGCTGGTCACCGCGAGCGGGCAGCGGATCGCCCTGCCCGACGTGGGCACGGCCGCCGAGCGCGCCCAGCGGCTCCCCGAGGGGGCCGGCTGGGCGGTGGTGGGCGCGTCGACGGCGGCCGGCCGCTCGCTGTGGATCGTGTTGCCGAACGGCGCGGCACACCTGCTGCTGGCCGGGGCCCGGGAGATCGTCCTCAGCCCGGACGGGCGGCAGGTCGCCTGGCGGGAGGGGGCGGACCTGGTCGTCGCTGGCATCGTCGGCGGCCAGGTCGTGGCCGTGGCTCGCACGCCGTCGCCGCCCGGCGCGGTGCCGGTCGGTTTCGCCGGGGACACCGTCGTGGTCCGCCTGGACCCGGGCCGGCCCGGGCACGCCCTGTGGCGCCCGGCGGCGGGCCCGCCGCGCGGCGCGGGTGACAAGGCCCTGCACGTCTACGGCACCCGCCCCGACGGGCTGGCGGTCGCGCTGGTGTCCGCCGGCACCCCCCGCCGGCCCTGCGTCGCCCTGCTCGACCCGGCCCGGGACCTCGCGCCCGTGCGGACGGGCTGCGGGCCCGCGCTGGCCGGCGACGGGGCCGGCGGGGTCTCCGCCGACGGGCGGTGGCTGCTGGCCAACGGGAAGGCGGGCCCGCAGGACCGCGCGGTGCTGGTCGACCTGGACCGGCTCGCCCCCGCACCGGCGACCCACCCGGCCGGTCCGCCCGTGGCCGGGCCGGTGGCCTGGACGCCGCAGGGGACGGTCCACTACTCCGACGCGGCCGGCGCCCTGGTGCGGATCGAGGTGAGCCGGGCGCTCGACGGCGAGGCGGCCCGCTCCGCGCCCGTGGACGGCCTGCCCGCCGGGGCACGCCCGGTGCCGGTGGGCGGCGACCGCCGTTCCTGACCGCGCCCGCGTGTCCGGGGCGGGCCGCCGGCCGGTAGCGTCGGGCCGATGAGCGCGGCACCCCGGATCGACCTGCACACCCACTCCACGGCCAGCGACGGCACGCTCAGCCCGGCCGAGCTGGTGCGGGCGGCGGCGGAGTCGGGGCTGGACGTCGTGGCGATCACCGACCACGACACCACGGCCGGCTGGGCGCCCGCCCTGGAGGCGCTGCCGGCCGGGCTCAGCCTGGTGCGGGGCGCGGAGCTCTCCTGCCGGTGGTACGGCGAGGAGCCGGCGCTGCCGCTGCACCTGCTGGCGTACCTGTTCGATCCGGACGCCCCGGAACTCGTCGCGGAACTGGCCCGGGTGCGGGCCGCCCGGGAGGAGCGGGGCGAGCGGATCGTGGCGCTGCTGCGGGCCGACGGGATCGACGTGAGCTGGCCGGAGATCCTGACCGGCGCGGGCGGCGGGACCGTGGGCCGGCCGCACATCGCGCAGGCGCTGATCCGGGCCGGCCTGGTGGCCACCACCACGGAGGCGTTCGGGCCGGACTGGCTGGGCGAGCGCTACCGGCTGCCCAAGGAGGACATCGACGTCTTCCGCGCGGTCCGGCTCGTCCGCGCGGCGGGCGGCGTGCCGGTCTTCGCCCACCCCCGGGCCACCCGGCGGGGGCGGATCGCGCCCGACGAGCTGATCGCCGACCTGGCCGCCGTCGGGCTGGCGGGGCTGGAGGCCGACCACGAGGACCACTCCCCGGCCGAGCGCGCCCACGTCCGGGCCCTGGCCGACGAGCTGGGCCTGGTGGTGACCGGCTCGTCGGACTTCCACGGCACGCACAAGACCGTCCGGCTCGGGGCGTTCACCACCGACCCCGGGGCGTATGAGCGGATCGTCGCCGAGGCGCGCGGGGTGACCGAGGTCGCTTCCGGCTGATCCGCGTTTCCGCCCCCGGCGGCGCGGCTACGTTGATCACGTGGATGCCAAGCTGTTCGGCGAGGTCTTCGTGACCCTGCTGGTGATCGTCGACCCACCGGGCATGATGCCCATCTTCCTGGCGCTGACCGGCCCGTTGACGGCGCGGGACCGCAACCGGGCGGCCTGGCAGGCCGTCGCCCTGGCGCTGGGCGTGATCGTGATCTTCGCGGTGGCGGGGCAGACGCTGCTCGACTACCTGCACGTGGACCTGCCGGCCCTCCAGGCCGCCGGCGGGTTGCTGCTCATCCTGGTCGCGCTGGAGCTGCTGACCGGCAAGGCCGACGACCCGAGCCAGCAGGTCACCTCGAACATCGCCCTGGTGCCGCTGGGCACGCCGCTGCTGGCCGGTCCCGGCGCCATCGTGGCCACCATGCTCTTCGTCCAGCAGGCCGACGGCGGGGCGGACGTCACGGCCATCGCCGCCGCGATCGTGGCCGTGATGGTCACCGTCTGGATCGTGCTCCGCTTCTCCGGCGGGATCGTCAAGATCCTGCGGCCCGGCGGGATCGAGGTGCTGACCCGGATCGCCGGCCTGCTGCTGGCCGCGATCGCGGTGCAGCTCATCGCGGACGCGGTGGCCGCGTTCGTGACCCAGTACGCCAACATGACCTGACCGGCGACCGGTTTCGTCGGGGGCGGATGGCAGGATCGCGGTGTGCGACGAGCCTCTTCAGCCGGACGGTCCTCCACCAGCGGCGGCCGGGCGCCCCGGCCGCGCGGTGACCAGCCCGAGCAGCTCGGCTTCGAGGGCATGCCGGAGCGGCTCTTCGTCTGCACCCCCAGCAAACTGGGCGCCTACGCCGACTGCCCCCGGCGCTACCGCTACTCCTACGTAGACCGTCCGGCCCCGCAGAAGGGCCCGCCGTGGGCGCACAACTCCCTCGGCGCGAGCGTGCACACCGCCCTGAAGAACTGGTACGCCCTGAGCCCCGAGCGGCGCCGGCCCGAGGCCCTCGCCGCGCTGCTCAAGGGCACCTGGGTGCGCGAGGGCTACCGCGACGACGAGCAGGAGCGGGCGGCCTACCGGCGGGCCCTGGGCTGGCTGGAGTCCTACGTCGAAACCCTGGAGCCCGGGGTCGACCCGCTCGGCGTGGAGCGGGTGGTGGCGGTCAAGACCGCCGTGCTGGCCTTCAACGGCCGGGCGGACCGGATCGACTCCCGTCCCGGGCCCGACGGTCCCGAGCTGGTGATCGTCGACTACAAGACGGGCCGCACCGGGCTGGACGCCGACGACGCGCGCGGCTCGCAGGCGCTGGCGCTCTACGCGTACGCCGCCGAGCGGGTGTTCCGCCGGCCGTGCCGCCGGGTGGAGCTGCACCACCTGCCGACCGGCACGGTGGCCGCGCACGAGCACACCGTGGAGTCGCTGGCCCGTCAGCTCACCCGGGCGGAGGAGACCGCCCGCGACATCATGGCCGCCGAGCGGGCGGTCGCCGACGGGGACGACCCCGACGAGGCGTTCCCGACCACGCCGGGCCCGCGCTGCGGCTGGTGCGACTACCGGCGCACCTGCCCCGTGGGGGCGCAGGCGCCGGGCAAGGAGCCGTGGGCGGCCGTCGAGCGCGTGACCGACCCGGGGGTCGAGCGGGCGACCGAACCGGTGCCCGGCAAGAACTGACAGCCCCGCACGCCCCCACCCGGCCAAGCCTGACCGCCCCCGCACGTCCCGCCCGGGCACGACCGACCGCCCCGGGCCCGGGTGGCAGCCGGCACGGCCGTGCGGTCAGGCCGGCGTGCCGGTGAGCCGGGCGGCACGTTCCTTCGCGGCCTGCTGCAACGGCCCCTCCCGCCAGCGGCGGGGCACCGCGGCGAGGGTCAGCCGCAGCGCCCGGACGCTCAGGTCGGCGGAGAACGCGGTCGTGGGCAGGCCCAGCCCGCCGTACATGCGCCGGGCCCAGGCCGGTAGCAGCGCGAGCGCGGTGCCGGCGATGCCGAAGTACGCCCAGCGGGGCGGCCCGAGGTTGAGCCCGATGCGGGCGGGCAGGCTGAGCTTCCACGGGATCGGCGGCGCGGTGAGGAAGAGTGCCGTCTCGGCCGCCTCGCGGGTCATCCGCAGCTGCGGACGGATCTGCCGGTAGTAGTCGGCCACCTCGGCGGCGGTGCCCGGGACGGTCTCCGGGTCGAGGCCGACCAGGGCGGCGGAGCGCCGCTGCTCGGTGTAGTAGGCGTCGATCTCGTCGGCGGTCAGCGGCAGCCCGGCCCGCCGGGCCGTGTCGAGGAACGACTCGACCTCGGTGACGTGCACCCAGCGCAGCAGCTCGGGGTCGTCGACGCGGAACTCCTCCCCGGTGAACAGGTCGGTGGCCCGCAGGCGGGCGTGCCGGCGGCGCACCCGGAGCCCGGCGGCCTCCGCCTCGGCGGTGGTGCCGTAGATGGTGGTGCCGACGTAGGTGGCGGTGCGCACCAGCCGGCCCCAGGCGTCGGAGCGGTAGTTGCTGTTCTGCGCGACCCCGGCCATGGCCCGGGGATGCAGCGACTGAAGGTAGAGCGAACGCAGGCCGGCGACGATCAGGATCGGCTCCTCGTGCACCTTCCACGTGACCGAACCCGGACCGAAGAGACCGAGGTCATCGGAGTCCACCGACCAAGCGTGCCACGCCCCGCCACCGGGTGCCGGCGGAGAGCGGCCGGCCGTCAGTCGTCGGCGGAGCGGCGGGCCTGGCAGGTGGGGCAGAGGCCCCAGAACGTCACTTCCGCCTCGTCGACCTCGAACCCGTGGGCGATGTCCGGGTCCAGGCAGGGCGCGCTGCCGACCGCGCAGTCGATGTCGGCGATCTCGCCGCAGCCCCGGCAGACGACGTGGTGGTGGTTGTCCCCGGCCCGGGCCTCGTAGCGGGCGGGGCTGCCCGCCGGCTCGATGCGGCGGGACAGCCCGGCCCGGGACAGCGCGCCGAGCACGTCGTAGACCGCCTGGGTGGAGACCGAGTCGAGGCGCTCGCGGACCCGGCGGGTGATCTCGTCGACCTCGAGGTGACCGCCGGCGGCCAGCACGTCGAGCACGGCGAGGCGCGGCCGGGTGACCCGCAGGCCCCTCGACCGGAGCAGTTCCTCGCCACCGGGCATGTGCCAATGACAGCACGCGGGTCGGGGACCGACAACCGGCCTCCGGAAGAGGGTGGCGCCGGCCACAGCCAGCTCGCCCGACTGGGCCGAGGAGCGCGGCGGGCATCGTCGCCGAGCGGTGGTGAACCGGACCGCTTCCGGGCGCGTGTAGTGGATCGAGACGACCTGGGCGGGTCGACCGGCGCACCGTACGCTGGCAATCCGCAACCGCGTACCGCCGGAGGTGTGGATGTTCAAGGAGATCCTGGGTCTGCCGGCCCACGTGCTGGTGGTGCACGCGGTCGTCGTCCTCGTGCCGCTGCTGGCCCTGCTCTCCGCCGCGTACGTGGCGCTGCCCCGGTTCCGGTCGCGGCTGGACTGGGCGGTGGCGCTCCTCGCCGTGGCGGCGCCGGTGTCGGCCTTCGTCGCGGTCGAGTCGGGGGAGGAGCTGACCGACGCGTTCGTCGCCCGGGGCATGCAGGGCCCGATCCTGGAGCAGATCCTCGCGCACTCGCGCTACGGCGACGTCCTGTTCCGCTGGGTGCTGCCGCTGGCCGTGGCGACGCTGCTGCTGCTCGTGGCGACGAGCGGGCACCGGCGGGTGCCGAAGCTGCCGGCCTGGGTGACCCCGGTGCTGTCGGTCGCGGTGGTGGCGCTCGGCGTCGTCAGCATCGTCTACGTCTACCTGACCGGGCACTCCGGGGCCGAGACCGTCTGGGGCAACACCCTCTGACAGCCTCCCGCCGCTCGCGGCGGCCCGTCGGCGGCCGGCACCGGGTCAGAACACGAGCCGGGAGCAGAGCACGCAGACGAGGACCACCAGCACCACGCCGGCCACGGTCCCCACGCCGTACGTGAGCCGCTGCGCCCGCTGCTCCGCTGCGTCGATCTCCGCCATGTCCTGCGGCGGCAGTCGCCGGGGCGGTGGCGGGCGCAGGTGCACCGGTGGGCGCCACCCGGCCGGTGGCGGGGTGGTCGCGGGCGGGCCCGCGTAGCCGCTCCCCCGCGCCGGGGGCGGCGCGGCCGGCCCCGCCGGCGCGCCCGTGGGCCGCTCGGGCGGGGTGTCGGGCCGCCGCCAGTACTCGTCCGGGGGGCCGCCGGAGGTGGGGGTCGTCACGCCGTCCGACGCTACCAACGCCCCGGCCCGCCGGCCGGCCGGACGCGGCGCCCCGGCGGTTCGTCGCCGGTCCCGCCGGTGGCGGCTGCGCTAGTCTTGCCGCTCGTGAGCATTCCCGAGGACCCGGGCACGGCGGCGGTACGCGGCGACGACGACCGCACCGTCGACCTCAGCGACGACTTCCTGGTGCTGCCCGAGCAGACCGCCGACGACACCGACCGGGGCTGGGGCGAGCGCTCCGGCGGCAACGACGACTGGCTGCTCGCGGAGCGCCCTCCGCACTGGGACTGACCGGGCCCACTGCCGCGCGGCGCGGACGCGCCGCCCTGTGGACGACCTTGGCGCCCTGTGGACGACGCGGCTGGCCCGAGGGCCGGCCCCGGGTCGGGGCGGGTCCTCGGGCCGCGGCGGCGTGGCTCAGGAGGCGCTGGCGGTGCTGGCGGCCGGGGTCTTGCCCCCGCCGCCGGTGGAGCCGCCCCCGCTCGACGACGAGGACGAGCCCGACGAGGACGAGCTCGACGAGGACGAGCTCGACGAGGACGAGCTCGACGACGACGAGCCGCCGGACGAGCCGGAGTCGCCGCCCGAGGACGAGTCGGACTTCGCCGGCTTGGCGGCGGCGCCGCCCTTCGCGCCGTCCGAGCCGGACGAGCGCGAGTCCGTGCGGTAGAAGCCCGAGCCCTTGAACACGATGCCGACGGAGTTGAAGACCTTCCGCAGCCGCCCCTCACACGCCGGGCACTCGGTCAGCGGCGCGTCGGAGAAGGACTGCACCGCCTCGAGCTGGTGGCCGCACGCGGTGCAGGCGTACTGGTACGTGGGCACGTTCTCCTCCGGATCTGGCCACGGCCGGTTGGCACTCGACGTATTCGAGTGCCAATGGTGCGTCATCGCCCCCGGATTCGTCCAGCGGAAGTGTGGGGCGCGACACCCGCCGCGCCGTCCGGGGCGGCGTCCAGCGTACGCAGCCCGTCGGCGGGCGTGACGACCGCGCGTACCGGCCGGTCGTGCGGCTCGGCGGGAAGCGCCTCCACCAGCTCGCCGTCGTGCAGCGGGACCACGGTCGGCGTGGACGCCGGCACCCGGGCCAGCGCCCGGTCGTACGAGCCGCCGCCCCGGCCCAGCCGCACCCCCCGGCGGTCCACCGCCAGCGCCGGCAGCACCACCAGCTGCGCCCCGGCGACCGCCGCCCGCCCCAGTCGTGGCCCCGCCGGCTCGCGCATCCCCCGCCCGGCGGCCACCAGCCCCTTCGGCCCGCTCCAGGCCGCCCAGTCCAGGTCGAGGTCGTCGCGGAGCACCGGCAGCAGCAGCTCCCCGCCCGGCGGCAGCGCCGCGTGCAGCACCGCCGGCAGGTCGGGCCCGCCCGGCTCGGAGCCGACCGGCACGTACGCCGTCATCCGCAGCGGACGCAGCCGGCGTACGAGAGCCACCAGCTCGGCCTGGACGCGCCCGGCGGCGGCGGCCCGCTGCGGCGCGGTCAGCGCCCGGCGGCGGGCGAGCAGGACGGCCCGCACATCCCGCTTGGCACCTTCCGCTCCATCAGAAAAATCAGGCACGCAACACTCCTGACGCAACGCTCGCCGACTGGTGGCTCTGTGTCAGCATCGCAAGCAACGGCGGCGGAACTTCCGGGGGGACCGAGTGACGCTACGCGGGCGGTTGACCACAGCCTTCCTGGCGGTGGCGCTCGGCCCGGTGGTGCTCGGGGTGATGTTCGTCGGGGCGACCGTGGCGGCGGTCGACTCGAGCCGCTCCACCGAGCGGCTAGCGGTGGCCGCCGCGACCGTGCGCACCTCCGTCGACGCCCTCTGCCAGCAGCTGCGGGCCGCCGCCGACGCCGTCGCCCTGACCAGCGACCGGCCGGCCGCCGCGAGCCAGGTGGTCCGCCGCGGCCTGGCCGCCGCCGTGCGGGTCACCGACGTCACCGGCCGGGTCACCTACGCGACGCCCGGCGGCCCCGCGGCCGTTCGCAGGGGACCGAGAGCACCAGCGGCAGGGG
>NZ_JBFABA010000036.1:0-60837 GCF_040640115.1 Micromonospora sp. NPDC023644
GGCGGGCGCGGCGGCGTCCCGGGTCGCCCCACCACCGCCGCGGATCCCGGCCGCGCGGCGGAGCGGCGCCGGTGTCCGGGCCGGTCAGCTCGTCGCCACGCAGGTGGCGGTGGCGGCCGTGGTCGCCGCCGCCGGTCGGGGCGTGCTGGCGACGCTGGCCGCCGTGGGGGTGGCCGCGCTGCTGCTGCCCGTGGCATGGGTGCGGCTGCGGGGGCGGTGGGTCTTCGAGTGGCTGGCCACCGGCCTGGGCTACGCCACGCGCCGCCGCGCCCTGCCGCCGGCGGCCGGCCCGGCGGCCCTGCTGAACCTGGTCGACCCGGGCGCGGTCGTCCACCCCGCCGAACTGGCCGGCACGCCGGCCGCCGTGCTGGACGACGCCGCGGGCATGGTGGCCGTGCTGGAGCTCGGCGACCCGGCCGACCTGCTCGGCGACGCCCCCCGCGCGCTGCCGGTCCCGGCGTCGCTGCTGCCGGCCGCCGCGCCGGACGGCCCCCCGGTCCGACTCCAGCTGCTGCTGACGGGCTCGCCGGCGCCGACCGTCGGCGCGGGTGGCGGCACCGTCGCCACCTCGTACCGCCAGCTCACCGACGGGCGGCTCGCCGGCCGGGAACGGGCCGTGCTCGCCGTCCGGGTGCTCCGCGCCGAGGGCTGGACGGCAGAGGAGCTGCGGCGGGCGCTCTCCGGCACGGTGCGCCGGATCACGCGCCGGATCGGGCCCGTCGCCGTCCGCCCGCTGGGCGAGCACGCGACGCTGCGGGTGCTGGCGGAGCTGGCCCACCACGACGACCACCCCGCACAGGAGTCCTGGCAGGCGGTCCGGGCGGGCGACCTGCTCCAGACCACGTTCCGGCTGCGCCGCTGGCCCGACGCGCGTACCGACGCGGGCCGGCGGCTGGTGACCCGGCTGCTCGCGCTGCCCGCGACGGCGACCACCGTCTCGCTCGGCGTCGGGCCGTGGGCCGGCGCCGACCCCGCGTCGGCGCCGACCGAACTGACCGTACGACTGGCCGCCGCCACCCCGGCGGAGCTCTCGCTCGCGGCGCAGGCGCTGCGCCGGCTGGTGGCCGAGGTGGGCGGCGAGGTGCACCGGCTCGACGGCGCGCAGCGCGACGGGCTGGCCGGCACGCTGCCGTTGGCGGCGGCGGGCGCGGCGGGTCCGGGTCCCGCCCCCGACGGCCTGGAGCTGACCCTCGGCGAGGCGGGGCTGATGGTCGGCACGAACCGGCACGGCGGCGCGGTGACCATCCGGCTGTTCCGGCCGGAGAGCACCCGGGTGATGCTGGTGGGCGGCGTACGCGCGGCGCAGCTGGTGGTGGTGCGGGCCATGGCGCTCGGGGCCCGGGTGGTGGTGCAGACCGCCCGTCCGCGCGGGTGGGAGCCGTTCGTCCGGGGCGTCGGCACCCCCGGCGCGATGATCCCGGTGGTCCCGCCCGGCCGTCCGGTGGGCGAGCCGGGTTCGCCGCTGCGCCCGCTGCTGGTGGTGGTCGACGCCGGCCCGGCGTCCGCCGACACGGAGCCGGGATCCCCGTGGCGGACCACGCTGCTGGTCCGCGACGAGCTGACCCCCGCCGACGCCGACGCGTTGGGCCGCGCCGACCTGGCCGTGCTGCAACCGCTCGACCCGACCGAGGCCGCCGTGGCGGGCGCCGCGCTGGGCCTCGGTGGGTCGGCGGAGTGGCTGACCCGGATCCGGGACGACATGGTCGCGGTGGTCAACCGGCGGGCGTTGCGCTGGGCGCTGGTCTCCCCCACCCCGATCGAGACGCAACTGATCGGCCGCCCCTCCCGCCGCTGAGCGCGGGGTCCCGCCCGGGCAGCGCGGCGAGGACGTCCGACGATCACGGCTTCCGCACGTTGTCCGTCCGTGGCACGATCCCCGCCATGGGTTTCCTCAAAGGGCTGCTGATCCGGCTGGGCAGCACGGCGCTGGCCTTCTGGCTGGCCACGCTGCTGATCCCGGGCATCACGCTGGATTCGGCGTCGGCGGGCGAGGCGGTCGTCACGCTGCTCCTCGTCGCGGTGATCTTCGGCGTGGTCAACGCGGTGCTCCAGCCGATCGTCAAGACCGTCGGCTGCGGCTTCTACCTGCTGACCCTCGGGTTGATCGCGCTGGTGGTCAACGGGCTGCTGTTCCTGCTGACCAGCTGGATCGCCGACCAGGCGGGGCTGCCCTTCCACGTCGACGGCTTCTGGCCCGAGGCGGTGCTCGGCGCGCTCTTCGTCGGCATCGTCACCTGGATCCTCGGGGCCGTCCTGGACCGGGACTGACCCGGGCCGCGTGGAGGCGGGCCGGGCAGAGGCAGGCCGGGGAGAGGCTGGCGACCAGAGGGCGGGAATTGGTCGCTGATCGGGCCGGGTGGCCGGGCTAGCCTCGCGGGCATGTTCACCCTGACCCGCGACGACGGCTACCTGCTCAGCACCGAGGCGGACCGGATCGACCTGGACCTGGTGCACCACTGGCTCTCCACCGACGCTTACTGGGCGATCGGGCGGGACCGGGAGACGGTGGCGCGGGCGTTCGCCGGGTCGGTGCCGTTCGGCGTCTACCGCCCGGGTGACGGCCGGCAGGTCGCGGTCGCCCGGGTGGTCACCGACCGGGCCACCTTCGCCTGGCTCTGCGACGTCTACGTCGACCCCGGCGAGCGCGGCCGGGGGCTCGGCACCTGGCTGGCCGGGGCGGTCCGCGACCACCTCGCCGGCCTGGGCGTACGCCGGATCCTGCTGGCCACCGCCGACGCCCACCCGGTCTACGCGAAGGTCGGGTTCGCCCCGATGACCGACCCGCACCGCTGGATGCAGCTCGACCAGCGCAACCAGCCGGTGAGCCCGGTCACCGGCAAGGAACCGGGCGGCCAGGCGCCCCTTACGGTGGAGGCGTGACGCCAATCCGCCTCGGCTACCTCTACGGCTTCGTCGCGTACCTGCTCTGGGGGTTCTTCCCGCTCTACCTGCGGCTGCTGCGCCCGGCGGGGTCGATCGAGATCCTGGCCCACCGCATCGTCTGGTCGGTGGTGTTCGTCGCCCTGCTGCTGGCGGCGATGCGCAACGTCGGCTTCCTGCGGGCGCTGCTGCGCCGGCCCCGGGCACTGGCCGGCATCGGCGTCGCCGCCGCACTGATCGCGGTGAACTGGGGCACCTACATCTACGGCGTGAACTCCGACCGGGTGGTGGAGACCGCCCTCGGCTACTTCATCAACCCGCTGGTGGTGGTGCTGCTGGGCGTCACCGTGCTGCGCGAGCGGCTGCGCCCCACGCAGTGGGTGGCGCTCGGCATCGGCGGCCTGGCCGTGGCCGTGCTGACCGTCGACTACGGCCGGCTGCCGTACCTGGCGCTGGTCCTGGCGTTCAGCTTCGCCGGCTACGGCCTGGCCAAGAAGCAGCTCGGGCTGCCCGCCGCGGAGGGGCTCTTCGTCGAGTCGGCGGTGCTGGCGGTGCCCGCGCTGGCGTACCTGGGCTGGCTCACCGCCACCGGCGACGGCACCTTCGGGCAGGTGTCGGTCGGGCACACCGTGCTGCTGGTGTCGGCCGGGGCGGCGACCGCGATCCCGCTGCTGCTCTTCGCCGGGGCGGCGAACCGGCTCCCGCTCACCGGCCTGGGCATGATCCAGTACCTCGCCCCGATCCTCCAGCTCGGCTGCGGGGTGCTGATCTTCCACGAGCCGATGCCGCCGGCCCGGCTCGCCGGCTTCGCCCTGGTCTGGGTCGCGCTGATCGTCTTCACCGTCGACGCCGTGCGCCACGCCCGCCGTACCCGCGCCGCCAACCTCGCCGCCCGGCGGGCCGGGGCCGTCGCGGCGACCCGCTGACCGGCGCGGCCCGTCAGCGCACGTCGTACGCGAGGACGGGCGTGCCGTCGGCGCGGAGCAGTTCCAGCCGGACCAGCTCCGCGTCGGTGAACCGGGTCGCGCCGGTGATCCGCAGGTCGTCGCCGGGCGCGGCGAGCCAGGACGCGACCTGCTCCGTCGCGCCGTCCGGGCCGTGCGCCACCAGCCGGAAGGTGTACGCCTTGGCGTAGCCGGCCCTGGCGTCGTACCCGCAGCGCATCCGCACCTCGGTGCCCCAGTCGGTGCCGTCGAGGGCGATCTCGGCGTGCACGGGCACCGTGCCGGCGACCGGTTGCATGGCGACCATCCGCACCTCGATCGGGGTCGGCGCGGCGGCCTCCCGGGGCAGCAGGGCGGCGGTGCCGACGCCGACGAGAAGCGCCAGCGCGGCTGCCACGAGTGCGGTGAGGGCGTACCGGCGGCGGGTGGACGACCGCTCCCGGCGGCGGCGCTCCCGCGCGGCGACGAGCAGCTCGGGCACCCGGGGGTTCTCCGGCGGCGGCAGGAACTGCTCCAGCCCGGCCGGGCCGAGCCGGCCGAGCAGCCCGGGCAGGACGGCGATCTCGGCGACCGCCTGCCGGCAGGCGGCGCAGCCGGCGAGGTGCCGCTCGTAGGCCACCCGCTCGGCGGGAGCCAGCGCACCCAGCACGTACGCGCCGTCGTCGTGCGCGAACTCGCACCGGGTCATTCGGTCACTCCCATCTCGGCCAGGACCAACCGTAGTGAGCGCAGGGCGTAGTGGGTCCGGGACTTGACCGTGCCGGGCGGCACGCCCAGCCGCGAGGCCGCCTCCGCCACCGACCGTCCCTGGTAGAAGCACTCCACCAGCACCTCCCGGTGGGTGGGGCTGAGCCGGTTCAGCGCCTCGGCGACCATCCACGCCTCCACCGCGCGTTCCGCCTCGTCCACGGCCACGGGGGGCTCGGGCAGCTCGTCGGTGTAGACCTCGCCGACCCGGGCGGCGCGGCGCCGCCAGGCGTCGATGGCCAGGTTGCGGGCGGTGGTGAAGAGCCAGGAGCGGACCGAGCCGCGCGTCGGGTCGAGCGACTCCGGGTGCCGCCAGGCACGTAGCAGCGTCTCCTGCACCAGGTCCTCGGCCCGCTGCCGGTCGCCGTTGACCAGCCGCAGGGCGTGCGCGTACAGCGCCTCCGCGTGCTCGTCGTGCAGCGCGCGGAGCAGTTGGGCGTCGTGGTCGCTGATGGCGGTCTCCTCGCTGTCGGCGCGAGTCCGGCGGTGACGTTCGCACGGGAACACGTGCCGCCGCCCCGAACGGTTCAGCCGCAGGTCACCGTGGGATTCCCGGCTGAGGTGTTCATACCCGGTTCACGCCGCCGCCGACGACCGCTCACCGCGCCCTCCTAGCGTCCGGCGGGTACGCACGCCAGCGGCTGGTTCGGCGTGCACCGACCCCCCTTCAGGAGGCTCCTTCCATGAGCGACCGTCCCCGGCTGCTCCCGTTGCTGGGCGCCACCCGCCACGGCAGCCGCGATGCCATGACCTGTCTCTACCGGTGCGGCAACGCGTGCGACCACCCGGTGCCCAACACCTCCGACAACGCGTACTTCGGCGACGTGGTGAAGGCGGAGGTGTCCCGGCGCGGCGTGGTCCGGGCCGGCGCGGTCGGCGCGCTGGTCCTCGGCTTCGGCGGCGCGGTGGCCGGTGCCGCCCCCGCGGCGGCCGCCCCCGCCACCCCCGTGGTCCCGGACGCCGCCGTTTTCGACCGCCCCGCCGGTGGCGTCGGCAACGGCGCGCTGACCTTCAAGGCGGTCCCGCCGAACACCCTGGACAGCCTCGTCGTGCCCAACGGGTACGACCACGCGGTCGTCATGCGCTGGGGCGACCCGGTCGTGCCGGGCGCCCCCGAGTTCGACCTGCGCGCCCAGACCGCCGCCGCCCAGGCCGGGCAGTTCGGCTACAACAGCGACTTCGTCGGGGTGCTGCCGCTCGACGGGCGCCGCCGCGCGCTGCTCGTGGTCAACCACGAGTACACCAACGAGGACCTGATGTTCCCCGGCTTCGTGAGCCAGGACGCGCTGACCGTCGAGCAGTTGCGGATCGCGATGGCCGCGCACGGCATGTCCGTGGTGGAGCTGGAGCGGGTCGACGGCACCGGACAGTGGCGGCCGGTCACCAAGGGCCGGCGGCCGTACAACCGGCGGGTCACGGCGCTGGCCACGAAGTTCGAGCTGACCGGCCCGGCCGCCGGCTCGGCGCACCTGCGGACCGCCGCCGACCCGAAGGGCCGTACGGTCGTCGGCACGCTGAACAACTGCGCCGGCGGGGTGACCCCGTGGGGCACCGTGCTCTCCGGCGAGGAGAACTTCAACCAGTACTTCGTCGGCGGCGACGCGGTGGCCGAGGAGGTGAAGCCGAAGCTGTCCCGGTACGGCATCACCACCACGACCCGCCACCCGAGCGGCAGCCGGAAGTGGGAGCGCGCCGACGAGCGGTTCGACCTGGCGAAGCACCCCAACGAGGCCAACCGGTTCGGCTGGATCGTGGAGATCGACCCGTACGACCCGGAGAGCCGGCCGCGCAAGCACACCGCGCTGGGCCGGTTCAAGCACGAGGGTGCGAACGTCATCGTCGCGAAGAGCGGGCACGTGGTCGCGTACATGGGCGACGACGAGCGCTTCGACTACCTCTACAAGTTCGTCTCCGACAAGAAGTTCATGAAGGGCGGCTCCTGGGTCGCCCGCCGGCACAACCTGACCCTGCTGGAGTCGGGCACCCTCTACGTCGCCGAGCTGAAGCAGAGCAGCGCCGACGAGATCGACGGCTCCGGCCGGCTCCCCTCCGACGGCGCGTTCAATGGCCGGGGACGCTGGATCAAGCTGGTCAGCGGCAACCGCTCGTACGTCGACGGGATGACCGCCGCCGACGTGCTCACCTTCACCCGGCTCGCCGGCGACAAGGTCGGGGCGACCAAGATGGACCGCCCGGAGGACGTCGAGCCGAGCCTGCTCACCGGCAAGGTGTACGTGGCGCTGACCAACAACACCGACCGGGGCAAGGCCGGCAAGCCGGCCGCCGACGAGGCCAACCCGCGCAACCTGAACAAGCACGGCCAGGTGCTGGAGCTGGTGGAGGAGCGCGGTGACAACGCGGCCGAGACCTTCGCCTGGTCGCTGCCGATCGTCGCGGGTGACCCGGCGGACCCGTCGACCTTCTTCGCCGGGTACGACAAGACGAAGGTCTCCCCGATCTCCTGCCCGGACAACGTGGCGTTCGACGCCACCGGCAACCTCTGGATCTCCACGGACGGCAACGCGCTGGGCAGCAACGACGGCCTCTTCGCCACGGCCGTCGAGGGGCCGGAACGGGGCCACCTGAAGCAGTTCCTCACGGTGCCGGTGGGCGCCGAGGCCTGCGGCCCGTTCATCACCGGGGACAACCGCTCGGTCTTCGTGGCCGTGCAGCACCCGGGCGAGGTCAGCGGGGCGTCCGTCGAGAAGCCGGCCTCGAACTGGCCGGACGGTGACTACGCCAAGCCGGGCGTGGTGGTCGCCTGGCGCCTGGACGGCGGCCCGATCGGCAGCTGACCCCTCCTCGGGCGGTCCGGCGCTGGACCGCCACCGGGGCCCTCTCCCAGCCGGGGAGAGGGCCCCGGGCCGTTCCGGCCCGACGCGGCGGGCGCCGGCGGGGTCAGCTGTCGGCGGCCAGGTTGTCGGCGATCGTCCGGGCGACCGTGAGCAGCTTCGCCCGCACCACGCGGGCGGAGGTCATCATCTCGCCGGCCGGCAGCGCGCAGGCCAGCACCACCCGGCGCTCCATGTCCTTGTCCGGGCTGACCAGCACCGCGGCGCAGGCCACGCCCTGCCGGAACTGCCCCAGCTCCAGCTGCATGCCCCGCCGGTCCCCGGCGGCCAGGTCGACCTCGAACGCCTCCGTGGTGGTCAGGGTCGCGGAGGTGAACGGGCGCATGCCGTAGTCGCGCAGGTAGCGGAAGCGCTGCTCGGCGGTGAGCGTGGCGAGCAGGGCCTTGCCGAGGGCGGTCGCGTGCGCCCCCTCGTCGAACCCGGGCACCAGGTCCTCCAGGTACGGCGAGCGCGGGCCCTCGGCCACGGCCGTGACCGCCACCTGGCCGCCCACGAACCGGCCGAGGTAGTGGCTGTAGCCGGTGTCCAGGGCGGCCCGGCGCAGGCTCTCCCCGACCGCCGGCGGCCCCCGGAACGCCGTCACCAGCTCGCGGTAGCGGTCGGCCACCTCCAGACCCACGATGTACGTGCCGTCCTCGCGACGGATCACGTAGCCCTCGTAGGCCAGCGTGCGGACCAGGTGGTAGGTCGTCGCCACGGTCAGCTCACAGCGCCGGGCGATCTGTTTGACGGTGAGCCCCTTCGGGGCGCGACCGACCGACTCGAGCACTCGTAGCGCGCGGGACACGCTCCGGATGAGATCCGAAGGTTCCGCCAAGGGGTCGCGCACAACCACCTCCGCCGCCGGGGACTTACACCATATGAAAAACAGGCCCGGTGCGAAATGCCTGTTCGGGTGGAGGATGCCAGATTGCCATGAACGGCGCGTACCCCGACAGGCACGTACCGTGACGCAATCGCTGCTCACGTAGGTTTGCCGGACCATGACCGACACCGCGTTGCAGTCCGCCCCGGGCGACACTCCGCCCCGGCCCGCCCGGGCGGTGGCGGGGGCCGTCGCCGTCACCATCGCCTGCGTCCTGCCGGTCTTCCTGCTCGGCGGTCTCGCCGTGCAGATGGGCGAGGACCTGGGCTTCTCCCCGGCCGGCCTGGGCCTGGCCGTGTCGGTCTACTTCGGGGTGGGCGCGCTGGCCTCGGTGCCCTCCGGCGTCCTCGCCGAGCGGCACGGGCCGGCCGTGGTGGCCCGCGCCGGCATCCTGCTCTCCGCCGCCTGCCTGCTGGCGGTGGCGGTGGTGGTGGTGGCCCGGTCGTACCCGGTCCTGCTCGGGCTGCTCGCGCTCGCCGGCACGGCCAACGCCCTCGGCCAGCTCGCCAGCAACGCCACCCTCGCCCGGCACGTGCCGGCCCGCAGACAGGGGTTGTCGTTCGGGGTGAAGCAGGCCGCCATCCCCGTCGCCACCCTGCTGGCCGGGGCGGCGGTGCCGACCGTGGCGCTGACGGCCGGCTGGCGCTGGGCGTTCGTGGCCGCGGCCGGCGCGGCCCTGGCGACGCTGCCGGCCGTACCCGCGCGGGAGCCACGCCCCACCCGGACGGCTGCCCCCAGCCGCGCCGGCCGCGCCACGGCGGCCCTGGTGGTGGTCGGGGCCGCCGGGACCTTCGCCGCCGCCGCCGCGAACGCGCTCGGCACCTTCGTCGTCGACTCCTCCGCCAACCGGGGGCTGTCGCCCGGTCTGGCCGGGCTGACCCTGACCCTGGGCAGCGCCGTCTGCGTGGCGGCCCGGGTCTGCGTCGGCTGGCTCGCGGACCGCCGCGCCACCGGGCACGTCGCCCTCATCGCCGGCATGCTCGTGGTCGGCGCGGCCGGGCTGGGCCTGCTCGCGGCGGCCGGGTCGGTGCCGCTGGTGGCGGGCGTGCTGCTCGGCTTCGGCCTGGGCTGGGCGTGGCCGGGCCTGATGACCTTCGCGGTGGTCCGGCTGCACCCGCAGGCCCCGGCCGCCGCGACCTCGGTCACCCAGACCGGGGTGTACGCGGGCGGCTGCCTCGGCCCGCTCGGCCTCGGCGCCGTGGCCGCGCACGCCGGCTACCCGGCGATGTGGCTCGTGGCCGCCGGGTCGATGCTGCTGGCCGCCGCCCTGATGCTCACCGGCAGCCGGATGCTCGCCCGCCGGTGAGCCCTGCCGGGCCGACCTGTCGGCACCGGAAGCTAGTTTGCCTGTCATGAACTCCTGGCACCACGCCCAGTCGGCCGCGCGCAAGTGGGGAGGCACCCCGGAGGACTACCTGCCGATCGAGGAGTTCATCGACTCCTCCAAGCAGATCATCGGCGACGTCCGGCACCGCGCGATGTACCACCACACCGCGGGCATCTACCTCTGCCAGCGGATCTTCGGCGACACGTTGCAGGTCGGCCGCAGGAGCGTACCGGTCCGCCTGATCGCCGAACGACACGTACTGGAGGACCTCGGCTGGCTGCCCAGCCCCGCCGACTACTTCTCGGGGATGCCGATCCGTCCCTGGATGTCCGGCGCCCAACGTAAGGACCTGCCCCTCTCCACCCTGCTCGGAGGCGACACGTGAGTCACATCAGCTTTCTCGGCATCCCGGTCGAGGGCGAGATCACCCCGGCCCGCCGGGCTACGCAGCGCCCCCTGGAGGAACTGCAGCCCCTGCTGCGAGCCCTGCTCGACGACGACGCCGTCACCGAGTTCGGCTGGCGGCAGTACTCCCCCTACTTCAACGACGGCGACACGTGCGACTTCAGCGTCGAGGGGTTCTGGGTGCGCACCACCGGCGACATGCCTCGGGTCGGCCCGGAAGAACTCAGAGTGGGCGAGTACGCCGAACCCCACCCCAGCCTCGGGGGTCCGCGGCGGGTCTCCGGCAGGCGCGGGCCCTACCAGGGCCGCGACGAGGGCCGCTACCAGCGCGCGTACGCCCTCGCCGTGGCCCTCGAGGAGGGCGGCTTCGACAACGTCCTGCTGGATGCCTTCGGCGACCACGCCGAGGTGACGGTGCGCCGGGAGGGGATCCAGGTCCGGTACTACGAGCACGAGTGAGCGACCGACGGGCCGCCCTCGCCGCGGGGCGGCCCCGGGGCGTCAGCTCGTGCGGTCGGCGATGTAGTCGCAGAGGGATTCGAGGGCGCGGCGGGCCGGGCCCTGCGGGAGCGGCGAGAGCTGCTCCCGGGCCTCCTCGGCGTAGCTGCGGACCGTCTCCCGGGCCCGCTTGAGCGCCGGGCTCTCGCGCAGCAGGCCGAGCGCCTCGGCGTGCAGGTCGTCGTCGGTCAGCGGGCCGGTCGCCAGGATCTCCCGCAGCCGCACCGAGGCGGCGTCGGCGTCGTCCGAGCCGAGCGCGTAGAGCACCGGCAGGGTCGGCACGCCCTCGCGCAGGTCGGTGCCGGGCGTCTTGCCCGACTCCACCGACTCCGAGGCGATGTCGAGCAGGTCGTCGGAGAGCTGGAAGGCCACGCCGATGGTCTCGCCGTAGCCGGCCAGCGCCTCGGTGTGCTCCGGGGCGGCACCGCCGAACATGCCGCCGAAGCGGGCCGAGGTGGCGATCAGCGAGCCGGTCTTCCCGGCGATCACGTCGAGGTAGTGGGCCACCGGATCGTCGCCGGGGCGGGGGCCGACGGTCTCGGCGATCTGGCCGTGCACCAGCCGGGCGAAGGTGCGCGCCTGGAGGCGTACGGCCTCGATGCCCAGGTCGGCGGCGATGTCGGCGGCGCGGGCGAAGAGGTAGTCGCCGACGAGGATGGCGACGGAGTTGGTCCACCGGGAGTTGGCGCTCGGCGCCCCCCGACGCACGGCGGCCTCGTCCATCACGTCGTCGTGGTAGAGCGTCGCGAGGTGGGTGAGCTCCATCACCACCGCGGCCGGCACGACCTGCGCGTTGGTCGGGTCGCCGAACTGCGCGCCCAGCGCCACCAGCAGCGGCCGGAACCGCTTGCCGCCGGCCTCCACGAGGTGCCGGGCGGCCTCCGTGACGAACGGGTCGGCGCTGGCCACGCCCGCCCGCAGCTCCGACTCGACGCTCTCCAACAGGCCCAGCACGGACGCCTCGACGCGGGGGTCGGCGAGATAGAGGCCGAGCGCGCCGAACTGACTCGTGCTCACCCTGGTCCGACGGCCGCCGGACCCGGGGGCACCTGAACGCTCGCCAGCCGGATTCACCACGCCATCAACCATGCCACACCCCTCCGACCTGCCCGGGACGGGGGATACGGCGCGGGGGCCGGCACGCCGTGGCGTACCGGCCCCCGCGGGCGTCAGCGTCGGTCATCTGACAAATTCGGCGGCGCCGGTGGCCAGGTCGAGCAGCGGCGCGGGCGCCACACCGAGCACCAGCGTGGCGAGCACGCCGATCATCAGCGCGGCCGAGGTCAGCCCGCCGGGCACGGCGACGGTCGGCGTCGACTCGCCGGGCTCGGAGAGCCACATCATCACCACGACCCGCAGGTACGGGAAGGCCAGCACCATGCTGGTCAGCACGCCGGCGATCACCAGCCACGCCTGCCCGCCGTCGAGCGCCGGGCCGAAGACCGCGAACTTGCTCGTGAAGCCGCTGGTCAGCGGGATGCCGGCGAAGGCCAGCAGGATGAAGGTGAAGATCCCGGCGTAGAACGGCGAGCGCCGTCCCAGCCCGGCCCAGCGGGACAGGTGGGTGGCCTCCCCGTCGGCGTCGCGCACCAGGGTCACCACGGCGAACGCGGCGAGCACCGAGAAGCCGTACGCGACCAGGTAGAACATCGTCCCGGAGATGCCGTCGGCCCCCGGGGCCAGCACGCCGACCAGCAGGTAACCGGCGTTGGCGATCGACGAGTACGCCAGCAGCCGCTTGATGTCGGTCTGGGTGACCGCCAGCACCGCGCCGACCAGCATCGTCAGCACCGCCACCACGCCGAGGACCGGGGTGAAGTCCCACCGGGCCCCGTCGAAGGCGACGTGGAACACCCGCAGCAGGGCGCCGAACGCGGCAACCTTGGTGCAGGCGGCCATGAGACCGGTGACCGGGGTCGGCGCGCCCTGGTAGACGTCCGGCGTCCAGACGTGGAAGGGGGCGGCCGCCGCCTTGAAGAGCAGCCCGATGGCGAGCAGCGCCATGCCGGCGAAGAGCAGCACGGGGCTGGCCGGGGAGTCCGCGACGGCGGCGTCGATGGTGGCGAAGTCGACACCCGCCTGCCGGCCCGGGATGCCCGCCGTGAAGCCGTAGATCAGGGCCACGCCGAACAGGAAGAACGCGGAGGCGTACGCGCCGAGCATGAAGTACTTCAGCGCGGCCTCCTGGCTCAGCAGCCGCCGGCGGCGGGCCAGCGCGCAGAGCAGGTACAGCGGCAGCGAGAAGACCTCGAGCGCGATGAACATGGTCAGCAGGTCGTTCGCCGCCACGAAGATCAGCATGCCGCCGATCGCGAACGTGGTCAGCGGGTAGACCTCGGTGAGGCCGTTCTTGCCCTCGGCCTGCCGCCGGTCGTCGGCCGACTCGGCGGTGACCGCGGCCTGGGCGACGAACGCCCCGCCCCGCTCCACCGAGCGCTCGCCGATGAGCAGCAGCGCCATCGCGGCGAGGACCAGGATCGCGCCCTGGAGGAAGAGCGTCGGCCCGTCCACCGCGATCGCGCCGCCGATCGTGATCTTCCGCTCGTCGGCCGCCAGCACCACCATGGTCAGCGCGGCGAGCACCGCCAGCAGGGCCATCGACAGCTGGACCACGTGCCGGAGCCGGCGGGGCACGAACGCCTCGACCAGCACGCCCAGCAGCGCGGCGCCCAGCATGATCAGGGTCGGCGCGAGCGCCGCGTAGTCGATCGAGGGCAACTTGAGCTCAGTCACTGCGCAAACCTTTCGATCGCGACTGCGGGGCTCGCAAGCTCACTCCTCGCGCTCACTTGGCCGCCTCCTGGACGGTGCCGCCCGAGGTCGGGGCGGGGTCGGTTCGGCCGACGTCCTGCATGGTCGCCTGCACGGCCGGGTTGATCACGTCGGTGACCGGCTTCGGGTAGAAGCCGAGCAACAGGATCAGTGCGATCAGCGGGGCGACCACGAACTTCTCGCGCAGGTTCAGGTCACGCCGCATGCCGTCGATCTGGGTCAGCGCCGGGTTGAGCGTGCCCTGGGTGGTGCGCTGCACCATCCACAGCACGTACGCGGCGGCCAGGATGATGCCGAGCGTCGCGATCACCGCGACCGGCTTGTTGACCGTGAACGTGCCGATCAGCACCAGGAACTCCGAGACGAACGGCGCGGTGCCGGGCAGCGCGAGCGAGGCCAGACCGGCGAAGAAGAGCACCCCGGCCAGGATCGGCACCAGCTTGCCGGCGCCGCCGAAGTCGCTGATCAGCGCCGAGCCGCGCCGGGCGATGAGCATGCCCACCACCAGGAAGAGCAGGCCGGTGGCGAGGCCGTGGTTGACCATGTAGAGCACCGCGCCGGTGCCGGCCTGGGTGGTGAAGGCGAAGATGCCCACCCCGATGAAGCCGAAGTGCGCGATCGAGGTGTACGACACCAGCCGCTTCAGGTCGTTCTGGCCGACGGCCAGCAGCGCGGCGTAGATGATGCCGATCACGCCCAGCGCCAGCGCCCACGGGGCGAACCACTTGGCCGCGTCCGGGAACAGCGGCAGGCAGTAGCGCAGGATGCCGAAGGTGCCGACCTTGTCGAGCACGCCGACGAGCAGGGCCGCCGCGCCGGCCGGGGCCGCGCCACCGGCGTCCGGCAGCCAGGTGTGGAACGGGAAGAACGGCGCCTTGATCGCGAACGCGAGGAAGAAGCCGAGGAACAGCCAGCGCTCCGTGCCGGTGGAGATGTCCACCTGCGACAGCGCCTGCCAGTCGAAGGTCTTCCCGCCGACGACCCAGAGGCCGATCACCGCGGCGAGCATGAACAGACCGCCGACCAGCGAGTACAGGAAGAACTTCACCGCCGCGTACTGCCGCTGGTGGCCGCCGTAGCTGCCGATGAGGAAGTACATCGGCACCAGCATGACCTCGAAGAACACGTAGAACAGGAAGACGTCGGCGGCGGCGAAGACGCCGATCATCGTGCACTCGAGGACGAGCAGCAGGGCGAAGTAGACCGGCACCGACCGCTTGGACGACTCGGCGTCGTGCCAGGACGCCAGGATCACCAGCGGCACGAGCACCGCGATCAGCATCAGCATCACCAGCGCGATGCCGTCGGCGGCGAAGGTGAAGTTGACGCCCCAGTTCGGGATCCACGCGTAGGACTCGCGGAACTGGAAGCGGTCACCGCCGACCTTGAAGGTCACCCACATGACCACCGACAGCGCCAGCACCAGCAGCGACCAGCCGAGCGCCACCTGCTTGGCCAGCTCCGGCCGGCTGCGCGGCAGGAAGGCCACCACCAGGGCGCCGACCAGCGGTGCCACGGTGAGCACCGAGAGGAACGGGAAGTCGGACATTATGCGGCCTTACCTCCGTCGTCACTGCGCGGTCCGCCGGTGACGGCCGCCTGGAAGAGGTCGATCACGCCAGCCACCCCGCCTCGACGGCCAGGAACGCCGCCAGGACCAGCAGCGCGCCGGTCAGGATCGAGGTGGCGTACGACCGGACGAAGCCCGTCTGGAGCCGCCGGAGCCGGCCCGAGCCGCCACCGATCCCCGCCGCCAGGCCGTTGACCAGCCCGTCGACGCCCCGGTTGTCCAGGTAGACCAGGGCCCGGGTGAGGAAGATGCCCGGCTTCTCGAAGATCGCCTCGTTGAACGCGTCCGTGTAGAGGTTGCGGCGGGCGGCGGTGACCAGCACCCCGGCCGGCTGCGGCGCGGTGGCCGTGCCGCCCCGGAACAGGAACCAGGCCAGGCCCGCGCCGAGGACGGTGACCAGCAGCGAGAGCACGGTGATCACGGTGTGCGAGAGCACCGCGTGGTGCCCCTCCTCCTGGGCGCCCAGCCCGGCGGTGGCCTCCAGCCAGTCCGGCACCGAGGTGGCGAGCAGGAAACCGGCCCCGACCGAGCCCGCGCCGAGCAGGATCAGCGGGATGGTCATCAGCTTCGGCGACTCGTGCGGGTGCTCGATGTCCTCCGTCCAGCGCTTCGGCCCGTGGAAGGTGAGCACGAAGAGCCGGGTCATGTAGAACGCGGTGAGCCCGGCGCCGAGCAGCGCGGCCATGCCGAAGAGCCAGGCCGTCCAGTCGTCCCGCTCGAACGCGGCCACGATGATCGGCTCCTTGGAGAAGAAGCCGGAGAACGGGAACATGCCGATGATGGCGAGCCAGCCCATCATGAAGGTGATCCAGGTGACCTTCATGTACTTCGACAGCCCGCCGAAGCGGCGGATGTCGACCTGGTCCTTCATGCCGTGCATGACCGAGCCGGCGCCGAGGAACATGTTGGCCTTGAAGAAGCCGTGCGCCAGCAGGTGCACGATCGCCAGCGCGTACGCCGCGCCGCCGAGGCCCACGCCGAGGAACATGTAGCCGATCTGGCTGACCGTCGACCAGGCCAGCACCCGCTTGATGTCGTCCTTGGCCGAGCCGATGATGCAGCCGATCAGCAGCGTCAGCGCGCCGACGCTCACCACCACCAACTGGAGGGTGGAGTTGGCCGAGAAGATCGGGTTCGACCGGGCGATCAGGTAGACGCCGGCGGTGACCATGGTGGCGGCGTGGATGAGCGCCGACACGGGGGTCGGGCCCTCCATCGCGTCCGGCAGCCACGCCTGGAGCGGGAACTGGCCGGACTTGCCCGTCGCGCCGAGCAGCAGCAGCAGGCCGAGCACCAGCACCGTGGTCGCGGTCAGCGAGCCGACGCCGTTGAAGACCTCGTCGTACTGGGTGGTGCCGAGGGTGGCGAACATGATGAAGATGCCGATCGCCAGGCCGGCGTCGCCGACCCGGTTCATCAGGAACGCCTTCTTGCCGGCGGTGGCGGCGCTGGGCCGCTCGTACCAGAAGGAGATCAGCAGGTACGACGCCACACCGACGCCCTCCCAGCCGAAGTAGAGCATCACGTAGTTGTTGCCGAGCACCAGCAGCAGCATGGCGGCGACGAACAGGTTGAAGTAGGCGAAGAACCGCCGACGTCCCGCGTCGTGCGCCATGTACTCGACCGCGTAGAGGTGGATCAGGAAGCCCACCCCGGTGATCAGCAGCACGAAGACGGCGGCCAGCGGGTCGAAGAGCAGACCGAAGTCCACCCGCAGGTCGCCGACCGTGATGAAGTCCCACAGGCTCAGCTCGACCGACTTGTTCTCCAGGCCACGCAGCTGGAAGAAGTAGGTCAGGCCCAGCACGAAGGCGGCGCCGATGGCGGCCACCCCGAGCCAGTGCCCCCAGCGGTCCGCGCGCCGGCCGAGCAGCAGCAGGACCGCCGCGCTGACCAGCGGGATCGCCACCAGCAGCCAGACGCTGCCCAGCAGCCCGTCCGCCGTCGCGTAGGCGACGGTGCCCACCGGCTCAGCCGGGGCGTTCGTCAGAATCGTTCCCACCGCAGGACCCCTCAGTACTTCAGCAGGTTGGCGTCGTCGACGCTCGCGGAGCGCCGGGTCCGGAAGATCGCCATGATGATCGCGAGCCCGACCACGACCTCGGCCGCCGCCACCACCATCACGAAGAACGCCATGATCTGGCCGTTGAGGTCACCGTTGATCCGGCTGAAGGTGACCAGGGTCAGGTTGGCCGCGTTGAGCATCAGCTCGACGCACATGAACAGCACGATCGCGTTGCGCCGGATGAGCACACCGACGGCGCCGATGGTGAAGAGCACCGCGGCCAGCACCAGGTAGTAGTCCGGCGTCATCGCTGCGCCAACCTTTCGTTCGCGACTGCGGGGCTCGCAAGCTCACTCCTCGGGCTCACTTGTCCGTCCCCTTCAGCGTGGTCTCCCGGTCGGTGAGCTCGCGCACCGGCAGGATGTCCGAGGTGCTCCGATCGGTCAGCCGGCCGTCGGGCAGACGGGCCGGGGTGGCCACCGAGGAGGAGGTCGCGAAGACACCCGGGCCGGGCTTCGGGCCCGGGTAGTTGCCCGGGGCGAAGCGCGCCCGCATCGTCTTCGGCTGGTCCAGCTTGTCCTGCTTGCGCCGCTCGACGTGGGCCAGCACCATCGCACCGACCGCGGCCGTGATGAGCAGCGCCGAGGTGAGCTCGAAGGCGAAGACGTACTTGGTGAAGAGCAGCCGGGCGATGCCCTGCACGTTGCCCTCGGCGTTGGCCTGCTCCAGGCCGACGGCCGTGGTGCCGTCCAGCGCGCGCCACAGCCCGCCGCCGACCAGGCCGGCGAAGCCGAGCCCGAGCACCGCCGCCGCGACCCGCTGGCCGCGCAGCGTCTCGATCAACGAGTCCGAGGCGTCGCGGCCGACCAGCATCAGCACGAAGAGGAACAGCATCATGATCGCGCCGGTGTAGACGATGATCTGCACCATGCCGATGAACGGCCCGGCCTGGAGCACGTAGAACACGCCCAGGCAGAGCATCGTCAGCACCAGCCAGAGGGCCGAGTGCACGGCGTTGCGCGCCGCGACCATCCCGATCGCGCCGATCAGCGCCAGCGGGGCCAGGATCCAGAAGGTCACCTGCTCCCCGCCGGAGACCCCGCCCGCCGCGGCGAGCACCGTCTGCGTGATCATGCTCCGTCTCCCTTGGCGGCCGCCGCCCGCTGGGCGTGCTGCTCGGCGCCGGGGAAGGTCACACCGGGGTGCTCCTCCACCTGGTACCGGCCCGGGTTGTTGGCCGAGTGCTCCGCACCGGCCGAGGTGCCCGGGTTGGTCAGCGCGCCGACGTAGTAGTCCTTCTCGCTGTCGCCCAACCGCATCGGGTGCGGCGGCTGCTCCATGCCCGGCAGCAGCGGCGCGAGCAGCTGCTCCTTCGTGAAGATCAGGTCCTGCCGGCTGTCCCGGGCCAGCTCGTACTCGTTGCTCATGGTGAGCGAGCGGGTCGGGCAGGCCTCGATGCAGAGCCCGCAGAAGATGCAGCGGGCGTAGTTGATCTGGTAGATGCTGGCGTACCGCTCACCCGGCGAGAAGCGCTGCTCGTCGGTGTTGTCGCCGCCCTCGACGTAGATCGCGTCCGCCGGGCAGGCCCAGGCGCACAGCTCGCAGCCGATGCACTTCTCCAGCCCGTCCGGGTGCCGGTTGAGGATGTGCCGCCCGTGGTAGCGCGGCGCCGACACCGGCGGCTTGAACGGGTAGTCGGTGGTGACGACCTTCTTGAACATGTGCGAGAAGGTGACACCGAATCCCTTGAACGTTCCGGTGATCGCGCCCACGTCACACCTCCCTGGAGTCCGGGCCGGCGGCGATGTTGGCCGGCTCCCGCTCGGCGACCACGCGCCTCGTGCGCGGGCTCGGTGGTACCTGCAGGTCCATCGGGGGCAGCGGGAAGCTGCCGTGCGGCCGGTCGTTGACCTGCTCCTGGACCGTCGGCTTCGGCTGCGGCTTCCGGCTGGGCCAGAGCAGCGTGGCGAGCAGCAGGAGGCCGGCGGGGATGCCGACGGCGATCAGCTTGCTGCGCGAGTCCCAGTCCTCGATCGAGCGCAGGCCGGCCAGGACCAGGATCCAGACCAGGTTGATCGGGAGCAGGACCTTCCAGCCGAAGCGCATGAACTGGTCGTAGCGCAGCCGGGGCAGCGTGCCCCGCAGCCAGACGAAGACGAAGACCAGCATGACGACCTTGGCGAAGAACCACAGCATCGGCCACCAGCCGGAGTTGGCGCCGGCCCAGATGGTGGTGATCGGCGCCGGGGCCCGCCAGCCGCCCAGGAAGAGCGTCGTGGTGACCGCGGACATGGTGACCATCGCGACGTACTCGCTGAGCATGTAGAGCGCGAACTTCAGCGAGCTGTACTCGGTCATGTAGCCCGCGACCAGCTCGGACTCCGCCTCGGGCAGGTCGAACGGCGCGCGGTTGGTCTCACCGACGGTGGAGATGAAGAAGATGATGAAGCTCGGCAGCAGCAGGATCGCGTACCAGCCGGGGGCCGGGATCTCGAGGCCCGCGATGCTCAGCCGGGTGCCCTCGCCCTGGGCGGCGACGATCCCGCTGGTCGACATCGTGCCGGCGGTCATGAAGACCGCCACGATGCTCAGGCCCATGGCGACCTCGTACGAGATCATCTGGGCGGTGGAGCGCAGGCCGCCGAGCAGCGGGTAGGTCGAGCCGGAGGCCCAACCGCCGAGCACGATGCCGTAGATGCCCATCGACGAGCAGGCCAGCAGCACCAGCACCGCCACCGGCACATCGGTGACCTGCAACGGCGTCCAGTGGCCGAAGATGCTCACCATCGGGCCGAACGGCACCACCGACAGCGAGGTGACCGCGCAGATCACCGAGATGGTCGGGGCGAAGAAGAAGACGACCTTGTCGGCCGCCTTCGGCAGGATGTCCTCCTTGAAGGCCATCTTCAGGCCGTCGGCGAGGGTCTGCAGCAGACCGAACGGGCCGGCCTGGTTGGGGCCGGGCCGCACCGCCATGCGGCCCACGACCCGCCGCTCGAACCAGACGCCGAGCAGCGTGGCGACCAGGCCGAAGGCGAAGGCAAAGACGATCTTGATGAGGACCAGCCACCACGGGTCCCGGCCGAAGTCGGCCAGCGTCGGGTCCTGGGCCAGGTAGACCGCGTTCACTGGTGTACACCCCCTGCGTTGAGGAGCGGGCCCGGGCGGTCGGCCGCGTCGGCGGCGACCGCGGCGGCGGAGATCCGCACGACCGCTCCGGACGTCGCGCCGAGGCTGCGTCGCACGGTCGCGCCGGGCGAGTTGGTCGGCAGCCAGACGACGCCGTCCGGCATCTCGGTGATCTCCGCCGGCAGGGTCAGCGCCCCCCGGTCGGTGCCCACCGTCACCGGGTCGCCGTCGGCCACGCCGAGCGCCTCGGCGGTGCCCTTGCCCAGCCGGACCACCGGCGGGCGGGCGGTGCCTGCGAGGTGCTCGTCGCCGTCGGTGAGGCTGCCCAGGTCGATCAGCTGGTGCCAGGTGGCGAGCACCGCCTCACCGGCGCCCGGCTCGCGCACCGCGACCGGCTCCACCGACGGGGCGGCGGGGCGCTCGGTGCGGGTCCGCGGCAGCGCGCCCAGCTCGCGGCGGACGCTGAGCACGTCGCCGGTGCCGAGCTGCACGTCGAGCTGCGCGGCGAGCGCGTCCAGCACGCGGCCGTCGGTCATCGCGGCGGTGCGCAGCACCGCATCGAAGGGGCGCAGCCGGCCCTCCCAGTCCAGGAAGCTGCCGGCCTTCTCGGCCACCGGGGCGACGGGGAAGACCACGTCGGCCCGGCGGGCCACCGCGCTCATCCGCAGCTCCAGGCTGACCAGGAACGGCACCTCGTCCAGGGCCGCCTCGGCCAGCCGCGGGTCGGCCAGGTCGGCCGGGTCGACCCCGGCCACCACCAGCGCGCCGAGCTGACCGTTGGCTGCGGCGGCGAGGATGCCGTCGGTGTCCCGGCCGGCCTGGCTCGGGATCACCCCGGCCGGGATGTCCCACGCCTCGCCCAGCTCGGCCCGGGCGGCCGGCTCGTTGACCACGCGGCCACCGGGCAGCAGGTTGGGCAGGCAGCCCGCGTCGACCGCGCCGCGGTCACCCGCGCGCCGCGGCACCCAGGCCAGCTTCGCGCCGGTACGCCGGGCCACGTCGGCCGCCGCGGAGAGACCGCCCGGCACGCTCGCCAGCCGCTCGCCGACGATCAGGATCGCGCCCTCGGCGCTGAGCGCCTCGGCGACCGTCGCGTGCTCGGCGAGCACGCTCGCCTCCTCGCCCGGCACCACCCGGGCCAGCTTGGCCCCGAGCTTCTCCAGGCCGCGGGTGGCGAACGGCGCGATCGCGTACACCGTCAGCTTCTTCTTCAGGTACGCCTTGCGCAGCCGCAGGAAGAGGATCGGGCACTCCTCCTCCGGCTCCAGCCCGACCAGCACCACGGCCGGCGCCTTCTCCACGTCGGCGTAGGTCACGTCGGTGACCCCGGCCACCGAGCTGGCCAGGAAGTCGGTCTCCTCGCGGGAGACCGGCCGGGCCCGGAAGTCGATGTCGTTGGTGTTCAGCGCGACCCGGGCGAACTTCGCGTACGCGTAGGCGTCCTCGACGGTCAGCCGACCGCCGGTGAGCACCGCCGTGCCCCGCCCGCCGTCCCGCGCCGCGCGCAGCCCTTCGGCGGCGACGGCCAGCGCCTCGCTCCACGCCGCCTCACGCAGCTCGCCGGTCTGCGGGTCGCGGACCAGCGGGGTGGTGAGCCGGTCGAAGGCGCGGGTGTACTGGAAGCCCCACCGCCCCTTGTCGCAGTTCCACTCCTCGTTCACCGCCGGGTCGTCGCCGGCCAGCCGGCGCAGCACCTTGCCCCGCCGCCAGTCGGTGCGCTGGGCGCACCCGGCCGAGCAGTGCTCGCAGACGCTCGGGCTCGAGACCAGGTCGAACGGCCGGGCCCGGAACCGGTACTGGGTGCCGGTCAGCGCGCCGACCGGGCAGATCTGCACCGTGTTGCCGGAGAAGTACGAGTTGAAGGGCACGTCGCCGGAGTCGGACGTGGCGTCGGCGTGGCCGGGGCAGCCCGCGTCCACGCCGTAGTCCTCGTCCCGGTAGATGTTGATCTCCTCGGCGGACGACCGGCCCATCAGGTCGATGAACTTGTCGCCGGCGATCTCCTCGGAGAACCGGGTGCAGCGCTGGCAGAGCACGCAACGCTCGCGGTCGAGCAGCACCTGCGTGCTGATCGGCAGCGGCTTCGGGTACTCCCGCTTGTGCTCGTGGAACCGCGAGTCGGCACGGCCGGTGGACATCGCCTGGTTCTGCAGCGGGCACTCGCCGCCCTTGTCGCACATCGGGCAGTCGAGCGGGTGGTTGAGCAGCAGCAGCTCCATGACCCCCTCCTGCGCCTTCTTGGCGACCGGAGAGGTGAGCTGGGTACGCACCACCATGCCGTCGGCGACGGTCTGGGTGCAGGAGGCGACGGGCTTGCGCTGCCCCTCCACCTCGACCAGGCACTGCCGGCACGCGCCGGCCGGGGCCAGCAGCGGGTGGTCGCAGAACCGGGGGATCTCGGTACCCAACTGCTCGGCGACCCGGATCAGGAGCGCCCCCTTGGGGGCGGTGACCTCGACGCCGTCGATGGTGAGCGTGACGGTCTCGGTCTGCTTCGCTACGTCGGTCATTAGTGGGCTCCCACCAGCTGCTTGTCCGACAGCTTCGGCGCGGTACGTCCCTCGATGTAGTCGAGGTAGTCCTGCTTGAAGTACTTCAGCGACGAGGTCACCGAGCTGGTCGCACCGTCACCCAGACCGCAGAACGAGCGGCCGAGGATGTTGTCGCAGGTGTCCAGCAGGGTGTCCAGGTCTTCGTGGGTGCCCTGACCGGCGAGGATCCGCCGGTAGACCCGGACCATCCAGTAGTTGCCCTCGCGGCACGGGGTGCACTTGCCGCACGACTCGTGGTGGTAGAACTCCAGCCACCGGTAGGTCGCGTAGACCGGGCAGTCCTGGTCGGAGAAGATCTGGGTGGCCGTGGTGCCGAGGATCGAGCCGGCCGCCGCCACCCCCTCGAAGTCCAGCGGCACGTCCAGGTGCTCCGCGGTGAGCAGCGGCGTCGACGAGCCACCCGGCGTCCAGAACCTCAGGTTGTGGCCGGGCTGCATGCCGCCGGCCAGCTCGATCAGCTCCCGCAGGGTGACGCCCATCGTGCACTCGAACTGGCCGGGGTTGGCGATCCGGCCGGAGAGCGAGTAGATCATCGGGCCGGACGACTTCTCCGTGCCCATGGTCTTCCACCAGTCGGCGCCGCCCAGCACGATGTACGGCACGCTGGCGATGGTGCCGACGTTGTTGACCACCGTCGGGCTCGCGTACAGGCCGTGGGTCGCCGGGAACGGCGGGCGCAGCCGGGGCTGGCCCCGGAAGCCCTCCAGCGAGTCCAGCAGCGCGGTCTCCTCGCCGCAGATGTACGCCCCGGCGCCCGAGTGCACCACCAGCTCCAGGTCGAACCCGGAGCCGAGGATGTTCCGGCCGAGGTAGCCCTTGGCGGTCGCCTCCCGTACGGCGTTGCGCAGCCGGCGCGCGGCGTGCACCGCCTCGCCGCGGATGTAGATGTAGGCGCGGTTGGCCCGGATCGCGTACGACGCGATGATCACGCCCTCGACGAGCGCGTGCGGGTCGTGCGTCATCAGCGGGAGGTCCTTGCAGGTGCCCGGCTCGCCCTCGTCGGCGTTGACCACGAGGTAGTGCGGCTTGCCGTCGCCCTGCGGGATGAACCCCCACTTGAGACCGGTCGGGAAGCCGGCGCCGCCGCGACCGCGCAGGCCGGAGTCCTTGATCAGCTGGATCAGGTCGTCCGGGTGCGCCTTGAGCGCCTTGCGCAGGGCCGCGTAGCCGTCGAGCTTCTCGTAGGTGCCGATCCGCCAGGCGTCCGGCGACAGCCAGCGCTTGGTGAGTACCGGCGTCAGCTTGGCCAGGGTCTCCGGCCGGGGAGTGGTCACTTCTGGACCCCCGTCTCGCTCGCGACGGCGGAGCCGGCGCCACCGGTGCCCGCCTCGGCTTCCTTGAGGTTGCGCTCCTGCGCCCCGGCCTCGTCGCCGGCGGGCTTGCCGTCGCCGGCCGGCGCGTTGGCCGCCGCGCCGGCGGCCTCCGCCTCCTGCGCGTCGCGGGGAGCCGGCGGCGTGGGGTCCACCGGAATCTTGGTGCCGGGCGCGTCCGGCACGGCGGTCGCCGCGTCGGGCTGCCGGGTCTCGGCGGCCCGCACCTCGGGCGACTTGTCGTCCGGCGCCTTCACGTCCCGGGTGGTGCTGCCGGCCGCCTCGGCGGCGGGGGCCGGCGCGCCGGTGCCCGCGTTGCCGGTGGTGCCCGTGGCGGGCCCGGCGCCGTTGCCGCTCGCGGCCGGGACGGCCCTGGCCGCCGCGGGGGCCGGCTTCGCGGCGGCCTCGCTCCTGGCCTTCGCCTCGGCGGCGGCCTTGTCGGCCTCGGCCTTGCTCCGGATCGGGGTGTTCGGGTCGAAGCCCGGCACCGAGATGCCGTGCTCCTGCGCCAGCCGCAGCCCCCGCAGGGTGGGCTCCCCCGGCCCGCCGTCGGCGACCGCGCCCTCCCGCTCGTCGGCGAAGCCGGCGAGCTGCACCGCCATCTCCTTGAGGGTGCAGAGCCGGGCGCCCCGGGTCGGCATCGGCCGGCCACCGGCACGCAGCTCGTCGACCACGCCGCGCGCGGTCTGCGGGTCCACCCCGTCGAAGAAGTCGTAGTTGACGGTCATCACCGGGCCGTAGTCGCAGGCCGCCAGGCACTCGGCGTGCTCCAGGGTGATCTTCCCGTCGGCGGTGGTCTCGTCGTGCCCCACCCCGAGGTGCTCGGCGAGGGTGTCGTAGACCTCCTGGCCACCGAGCACGTTGCACATCGTGTTGGTGCAGACGCTCACCAGGTAGTCGCCGGTCGGTCGGCGCTTGTACATGGTGTAGAAGGTGGCGACCGCCCCGACCTGGGCCTTGTTCAGGCCCAGCACCTCGGCGCAGAACGCCACGCCGGCCGGCGAGACGTAGCCCTCCTCGGCCTGCACCAGGTGCAGCAGCGGCAGCAGCGCCGACCGCGACCGGTCGGCCGGGTAGCGGGCGATGATCTCCCGTGCCCGCTCGCGGGTCTCGTCAGTGAAAACACTCATCAGCGTCGCCTTCCGTTCGCGACTGCGAGGCTCGCAAGCTCACTCCTCGCGCTCACCTGTCACACCCACCCATGACGGGGTCCAGCGAAGCCCCACCGGCGATCACGTCGGCGATCAGGCCGCCCTCGGCCATCGCCGGGAGGGCCTGGAGGTTGACGAAGCTCGGCTCCCGGTAGTGCACCCGGTACGGCCGGGTGCCACCGTCGGAGACGGCGTGCACGCCCAGCTCGCCGCGGGGCGACTCGATGCCGACGTAGACCTGGCCCGGCGGCACCCGGAAACCCTCGGTGACGAGCTTGAAGTGGTGGATCAGCGACTCCATCGACTGACCCATGATCTTCGCGACGTGCTCCAGCGAGTTGCCCATGCCGTCGACGCCGATGGCGAGCTGCGCCGGCCAGGCGATCTTCTTGTCGGCCACCATGACCGGGCCCGGCTTGAGCCGGTCCAACGCCTGCTCGACGAGCTTGAGCGACTCCCGGATCTCGGCGAGCCGGACCACGTAGCGGCCCCACACGTCGCCGTCGGTGTGCGTCGGCACGTCGAACTCGTACGTCTCGTAGCCGCAGTACGGCATGGTCTTGCGCAGGTCCCAGGCCAGGCCGGCGGAGCGCAGCACCGGGCCGGTCACGCCGAGCGCGACGCAGCCCGTCACGTCGAGCACCGCGACGTTCTTCGTCCGCTCGAGCCAGATGGGCTGCCCGGAGAGGAGGTTCTCGTACTCCTTGAGCCGCTTCGGCAGCAGCTTGAGGAACTCGCGGATCTTGACGATCGCCTCGTCCGGCACGTCCTGGGCGACGCCGCCCGGCCGGACGTACGCGTGGTTCATCCGCAGGCCGGTGATGATCTCGAAGATCTCCAGGATGTACTCACGCTCGCGGAAGCCGTAGAGCATCATGTTGATCGCGCCCAGCTCCATGGCGGTGGTGGCCACCCAGACCAGGTGCGACGAGATCCGGTTCAGCTCCATCATCAGGACCCGGATGGTGTTCGCCCGCTCGGTGATCTGGTCGGAGATCCCGAGCAGCTTCTCCACCGCCAGCGCGTACCCCGTCTCGTTGAAGATCGGGGAGAGGTAGTCCATCCGGGTCACGAAGGTGCTGCCCTGGACCCAGTTGCGGTATTCGAGGTTCTTCTCGATGCCGGTGTGCAGGTAGCCGACGACCGAGCGGGCCTCGCGGACCGTCTCGCCCTCCAACTCCAGGACCAGCCGGAGCACGCCGTGCGTCGACGGGTGCTGCGGGCCCATGTTGACGACGATCCGCTCGTCGTTGATCGGGTCGGTCCCCGAGACGACGCTGTCCCAGTCGCCACCGGTGACGGTGAAGACCCTGCCCTCGGTGGTGTCGCGCTCGGCGGCGTAGTTCGACGTGGTCACTGGTAGGACCTCCTCCGGTCCGGCGGCGGGATCTCAGCGCCCTTGTACTCGACGGGCACGCCGCCGAGGGGGTAGTCCTTGCGCTGCGGGTGCCCCTCCCAGTCGTCCGGCATGAGGATCCGGGTCAGGTTGGGGTGACCGTCGAAGACGATGCCGAACATGTCGTACGCCTCGCGCTCCTGCCAGTCGGCCGTCGGGTAGATCGACGTGACGCTCGGCAGGTGCGGGTCCTCGGCGGAGACCGCGGCCTCCAGCCGCACCGTGCGGCGGTAGGTCATCGAGGTGAGCTGGTAGACGACGTGCAGGCGGCGGGCGTCGGCGCCGAGGTAGTCGACCCCCGACACCGAGGAGCAGAGCTCGAAGCGGAGCGCCATGTCGTCGCGCATCACCTGGCAGACCTCGGCGATCCGCTCCGGGCGGATGTGCAGGGTCAGCTCGCCCCGGTCGACCACGACCTTCTCGACGGCGTCGGCGAAGGCCGGGTACGCCTCCTCCAGCGCGTCGCGGACCTCGTCGAAGTAGCCCCCGTACGGCCGGGGCGCGTCCTCGATCGTCCGGCGCTGGCGGACGAGGCCGCCGAAGCCGGACACGTCCCCGGTGCCCTGGTTGCCGAACATGCCCCGGCCGGCCGGGCTGGCCGGGGGGTACTCGGCGGGTGCGGTGCTGCTGGCGCCGGCCGGCGTGACCGGTACCGGCACGCCGCCGTCGTCTTTCCTGTCCTGAGGCGCGGTCACTTCTGGACACCCCCGTGCTGAAGGTGGTTCTGGGCCTTCATCCAGTTCTCGATCCGCAGCTGCTCCTCGCGACCCTCACGGACCGCCTTGGTCCACTCGGCCCGCCGGGCCTTGTCGCTGCGGTACGACGACGGCATCGAGCCGTAGGGGACGACCGGGACGTCGCCGCGGGCCTGGCGCGCCTCGAGCATCTTGCGGCCGTTCGGGCCGAGCGGCTCGTGCCCGATCTTCTCGCGCAGCTTGAGGACCGCGTCGATGAGCATCTCGGGCCGGGGCGGGCAGCCGGGCAGGTACATGTCGACCGGGACGATGTGGTCGACGCCCTGCACGATGGCGTAGTTGTTGAACATGCCGCCGCTGCTGGCGCAGACGCCCATGGAGATGACCCAGCGGGGCTCCGCCATCTGGTCGTAGATCTGGCGCAGCACCGGGGCCATCTTCTGGCTCACCCGGCCGGCCACGATCATCAGGTCGGCCTGCCGCGGCGAGGCCCGGAAGACCTCCATGCCCCAGCGGCCCATGTCGTAGTGCGGACCGCCGGCGGCCATCATCTCGATGGCGCAGCAGGCCAGGCCGAAGGTGGCCCCCCAGACCGACGTCTTCCGCGACCAGTTGACCAGCTTCTCCACCGAGGTGAGCAGGACACCGGCGGGAAGCTTCTCCTCGATACCCATCTGAGGTTCCTCCCTCAGTCCCAGTCCAGGCCGCCGCGCCGCCAGACGTAGGCGTAGGCGACGAAGACCGCGACGATGAACAGGACCATCTCCACGAAGCCGAAGATCGGCAGGGCGTCGAACGAGACCGCCCAGGGGTAGAGGAAGATGATCTCGATGTCGAAGACGATGAAGAGCATCGCCGTCAGGTAGAACTTGATCGGGAACCGGCCGCCGCCGATCGGCTGCGGGCTGGGCTCGATGCCGCACTCGTACGCCTCGAGCTTGGCCTTGTTGTAGCGCCGGGGACCGGCGAAGCGGGCAGCGCCCACGGAGAACAGCGCGAACCCCGCGGCGAGGGCGAACAGCCCGATGATCGGTGCGTAAGGCGAGAGCGACATCGTTTTCTCCTGCTCGTCCTTCCCTGCCCTGGTCCTTGTCAAAAATCACACTATTCACGTCCCTCGCGACGGTCGTCGGCGGGGGTCGATCTCCCTTGTCCGCTTCCGCGGTCGTCGCCGACCGTGGACGGGGCCGTCACACGGGGCTGCCTTCGCTGGCGACCGCGGGGGCTCGCGGGCTCACTCCTCGCGCTACACGGCCGGCGCCACTCTCGTCATCGCGTTGATGACGCGGTCCATCGCGTCCCCGTCGCGGGGGTCGGTCAGGTTGGCCAGCAGCTTGAGCACGAAGCGCATCAGCATCGGGTGCGGCATGCCGTGCTTCGTGGCCATCCGCATGATCTCGGGCCGGCCGATGAGCTTCACGAAGATGCCGCCGAGCCGGTAGTAGCCGCCGAAGCGGGCCTTCAGCTCCGTCGAGTACGCCGCGAGGGCGCGCTCCCGGTCCGCGCCGGCGGGGCGCGCGAGCGCCTGCACGGCGACCTCCGCGGCCAGCTCGCCGGACTCCATCGCGTACGCGATGCCCTCGCCGTTGAACGGGTTGACCATGCCGCCGGAGTCACCGACCAGCATCACGCCACGGGTGTAGTGCGGCACCCGGTTGAAGCCCATGGGGAGGGCGGCGCCGAGGATCGGGCCCTCCGCGTTCGCCTCGTCGGTCATGCCCCAGTCGGCGGGCGTGTTGGCCAGCCAGTCGGTGAGCAGCCGACGGTAGTTGGTCTTGCCGAACGCGGACGAGGAGTTGAGCACGCCGAGGCCGACGTTGACCCGGCCGTCGCCCAGCCCGAAGATCCAGCCGTACCCGGGCAGCAGGTTGTCGCCGCTGTCCTTGCTGCGCAGCTCCAGCCAGGACTCCAGGTAGTTGTCGTCGTGCCTGGCCGGCGAGCGGTAGTAGCGGCGGACAGCGACGCCGATCGGCCGGTCCTCGCGCTTGGCCAGCCCGAGGGCGAGCGGGAAGCGGCCGGAGACCCCGTCGGCCGCGACGACCAGGGGCGCGTGGAAGGTGGCGGGCTCCTTGCCCGGGCCGACCTCCGCCTCGACGCCGGTCACCCGGCCGTCCGGGCCCAGCACCGGGCCGGTGACGTTCACGCCGGTGCGCAGCTCGACGCCCGACTCCACGGCCCGCCGGGCGAGCAGGTCGTCGAAGTCGAGCCGGGTGCGCACCAGGCCGTAGTTGGGGAAGCTCGCCAGGTCGGGCCAGTCCAGCTCCAGCCGGACGCCGCCGCCGATGACCCGCAGGCCCCGGTTGTGCAGCCAGCCCGCCTCGGGGGAGGTGTCCACGCCCATCCGGATCAGCTGCCGCACCGCGCGCGGGGTCAGCCCGTCGCCGCAGACCTTCTCCCGGGGGAACTCGGTCTTTTCGAGCAGCAACACCCGCACGCCGTGCCGAGCCAGGTGGTACGCGGTAGCCGACCCACCGGGACCGGCGCCCACGACGATCACGTCGGCGTCCTGTTCCACCGCGGCCATTCCGCGCCTCCTCCCGCATGCTCGTGAAATGCTTCACAAGCCAGACGGTGGGAGTCTATGACCGACGTCATGACCACGCCGGATCAGGGGTACCTAACTTGCCCCGGACACGTCGGCCGAGGTCGGAGGCGGGGTGCCGGGGCGGGCGTCAGCGCCGGGCGGAGGTGGCCGGGTCCAGGCCGGCGTCGTGCCGGATCGTCTCCGGCAGGTGCTCGCGCAGCGCGCCGCCGGCGGCGCGGTCCAGGGCGGCCAGCACCTCGGCCACCACCTGTCGGACGTCGGCGGGATCCGCGCCGGCCAGCTCCTTGAGCTGGGCGATGAGTTCGGTCGCGTCGTCGGTGGCCTCCGCGCCGACCGCCTGGTGTCGTCCCGTCATGGAGGCGAGCTTACGGAACAAAGTGGAGCAAAAACGGATACTTGCGAAAAACGTGCCGGATCGGACTAGGCGCGGACCGCGCGGTGCAGCGCCGCGATCCCGCCGGTCAGGTTGCGCCAGGCCACCCTGCCCCAGCCCGCCGCGCCGATCCGCGCGGCCAGGGCGGGCTGGTCGGGCCACGCCCGGATCGACTCGGCCAGGTAGACGTACGCGTCGGGGTTGCTGGAGACGGCGCGGGCCACGCTCGGCAGCGAACGCATCAGGTACGACAGGTAGACCGTGCGGAACGCCGGGTTCACCGGGGTGCTGAACTCGCACACCACCAGCCGGCCGCCCGGCCTGGTGACCCGGGCCAGCTCCCGCAGGGCGGCGTCGGTGTCGTTCACGTTGCGCAGCGCGAAGGAGATGGTCACCGCGTCGAAGCTGGCGTCGGCGAAGGGCAGCTTCAACGCGTCCCCGGCCAGCAGCGGCACCTCCGGGCGGGTCCGCTTGCCGACGCGCAGCATGCCGAGGGACAGGTCCGCGCCCACCGCGTACGCACCCGACTGGGCCAGTTCCTCGGTGGACACGCCGGTGCCCGCGCCCACGTCGAGCACCCGCTCGCCCGGCCGCAGGTCGAGCGCGGCCCGGGTGGCCCGCCGCCAGAAGCGGTCCTGCCCGAAGGAGAGGACGGTGTTGGTCAGGTCGTAGCGAGCCGCCACGCCGTCGAACATCGCGGCGACCTCGTGCGGCTGCTTGTCCAGGCTGGCGCGCTGGCCCTGCGGGGTACGGCTCACCCCTCCACTCTGCCAGCCCCGCCCGCGCCGACGGCTGGTGGGTCGACCGCGGCCGGGGTACGTCACAGGGCGCGGTGGCCCGACCCGCCACGGGGCCGGGTACGCCACGGGGGCGGGGTGGTCGCCCACCCCGCCCCCGTGCGGCCGTACGTCAGTCGGTCGACTTCTCGTCGCCGGGCGCCACCAGGACGACCCTGCGCCGCCGGGAGACCAGCAGCAGCGCGCCGCCGGCCAGCAGCACGGCCACGCCGATGCCGCCGATCAGGCCGGCCTGCACGCCGGTCACCGGCAGCCCGCCGCCGTCACCGCCACCGGTGCCCGGGGTCGTGGTCGGGACCGCCGTGGGCCCGCCCGTCGGGGTGGCCGTCGGCGCCACGGTCGGCGTCGGCGTCGGCTCCCCGGTCGGCGTCGGCGTCGGGCTCGGCTGCGCCGACAGGTCGACGAATGCCTCGAAGACCGTGTGGTTGTCCAGCGCGTCGACCTCGGAGAAGGCCTTCCGCTGCGCCGGGCCGGCCACCTGCGGCTCCCCCTCCGGCTCGCCCTCGGCGGCGTCCAGCCCGTACGCGAAGAGGTCGCCCTCCCGGAGCACCGGCTCGGTGACGTCGTCGCCGACCTTCACCGTGACGTCGGCGGTGTAGTACTGCCCGCGGCGGACGGTCACGCCGGCGTCCTCGCAGAACGCCTGCTCCCTGTCGGGAAGCGCCTGCTCGACGCAGCCCTCCGGCAGCGTCACGAAGCTCACGCCCGCCGGGAGGGTGATGCCGTAGAAGACGCCGGTCGCGGGCCGGCTGCCGTCGTTGTAGACCGCCCAGTCCAGGGCGACGGTCTCGCCCCGGCGTACCGGCCTCAGGTCCGGCTCGTCGGCCACCGCGCCGTTGACCACGACGTTGCCCTGGACGTCCTGCACCCAGGCGGTGAGGTCGTAGCCCGGCTTCGTCACGGTGACCGGCACCTCGACGACCTCGTCACCGAGGTCGCTCTCGGGCGTCGTGGTGGCCACGCCGACGACCAGCACGCCGCCGTCGCCCCGGCCGCCCGTGCTGAACAGCGGGACGCCGAAGTCCTTGCTGGTCCCGGCGGGCAGGTCGCCGAGGGAGCACTGGTAGAGGTAGTCCTCGATGACGTGGCAGCCCTCGGGCACCACGAAGCCGACCCGCCTCTTCTTGAGCTCCCGGGTGTCCACCCGGAACGAGACGTTCTCCGCCGTGGCCGTGCCGGCGTTGGTGACGGTGAACTTGAACGGCTTGCTCCGGGCCGCGTCGACACCCTTCGCGAGCTGGGTGCTGATCGGGATCACGGCAAGGTCCGGCCCGTCGGCGGCGTGGGCGGGAACCGCGACGGTGGTCAGGCCGCCCGCCGCGAGGAGCGCCACGGCACCGGCGCGGGCCAGGGCCGAGCGATGGAACAGGGTCATCGGTCCCCCGTGGGGTAGGGAAGAAACGGATGGTTGCGGAACCGGGGCGGACGTTATCGAAGGTCGATGCGACGCGCCAGCAGGGAGACCGTGTCTCCTCCGTCCGGCCGATCCGGACGGTCGGAGGAGACACACAGCGGGGGCGGGATGGTCACCCATCCCGCCCCCGCTGCCGTGCGTTATGTGAACGACCCTCGCGGGTCGATGGAGGACGACCGTCAGGCCGTCGGCTTCTCGTCGCCCGGGGTCACCAGGACGACCCGGCGCCGCCGCGCCACCATGAACATGACCGCACCCGCGACCAGCACCGCGCCGCCGATGCCGCCGATGAGGGTGGTCTGCGCGCCGGTCACCGGCAGGCCGCCGTCGTCGTCACCGCCGCCGCCCGTGCCGCCCTTGGCCGCGACGATCACGGCGTAGCCGTCGGAGTTGTCGGTGGCGTCCACATCCTTGGCCTGCAGGCCGGTGATGTTCTCCGGCAGGTTGACCGCCTTGGTCCGCTGCTGGCTGGGCGCGGTGCCGACCGGCTCGACGCTGACCAGGCCACCCTGGAGGGCGCCCGGCTTCACGTTCGCCGCCACGTCGAACAGGTGGTAGAAGCCGTAGGCCGAGTAGAGCTTGTCCTCGTCGCTGGTGTCCTCGTCCTGCGGGATCAGCCCGAAGTTGGCGTAGGTGCAGGTGAAGGTGGACTTGTCGGCCGCGTACTCGCAGCCGGGCTCCACCTCGGTCGGGGTCACGCCCTTCGGCAGCTTGACGCTGATCTTGAGACCGGCGGCGGCCAGGTCACCCTGGTTGCTGATGAAGTAGGTCAGCGCCGACCGGCCGCCCGCGTGCAGGTCGCCGGAGTAGACCGGGTCGCCGTCGGCGATCTTCACGGCCTGCTTGACGTCCTCGGCGACGACCGAGAGATCCGGCCCGCTGGCGTCCGAGAGGTCCAGCGTGGCGGTCTTGGTGTTGTTCGCCGCGTTGGTGTCGTCCTTCGAGACGAGCTTGAAGGAGAGGGGGGCCTGGTAGGTGCCCTCGGCCTCGTTCTTGAACAGGACGACCGGCAGGTCGGTGGTCTCACCCGGGCCCGGCAGGCCCTTCTCCGTGGCGTAGCAGATGAAGGCGGTCGGCTTCTCCTCGGTGCCCTCCATGTCGCAGCCGTCCTCGACGGCCGGCCAGGCGATGACCTTGTCGAAGTCCACCTTGGAGACGTCCACCCGCACGGCCAGCTCACTCGGGGTGTTCTTGCCGAGGTTGGTCACCTTCGCGTAGGCCAGCTTGCCCTGCGCGTTGGCGGCGACCCGCGTGCCGGCCACCTCGATCGCGAGGTCCGTCTCCGTGCCTGCGGCGTGGGCCGGGCTACCGAGAGCGGTCAACGCGCCGGAGGCGAGCAGCGCGCCGGCGCCGATACGCGCCAGCGAACGGTTACGGAAGATCATGGAAGAGTTCCCCCCGTTGGGGTGAAGGAAAGGTACGGCCGGGGACGTTAGCGGTAAGCGATCACGCACGCCACCCCCAGGTCGGGCGCGTTGAACAGCGCGGCTAAGAATCGCTTAAGGAATGCCCGGATTGATATGTCTTGCTGCCCCCGCCGCCCCGGCACCGGCCCCGAATGGCAACCTAATCGAGATCAACGGCCCACGGGAATTCACCCGATCGGTTGGCCCGCGAAGCCGCCGACGGTCACGCTGCGTGCGCCACCGTCCACCCAGCGGCCCGCGTACGACGACACCCCACCGCCGGACGACGGTGGGGTGTCGGGGTCGCGCGGGTGGCCGCGACGCGCCGCTCAGCGGGCGTCGACCAGCGGCAGGGCCTTTCCGGCGCCGCCGCCTGGCATGGCGATCGAGGAGAAGTGCGAGACCACCCGCTCGTCGGTCGGATCGTCGGCCGGGGTCCGGTGCACGGCCAGCCGGTTGTAGAGGGTGTCGCGCTGGGCGGGGATCCGGTCCGCCGAGCGGATCATGCCGATCAGCTCGTGCAGGTTGGAGCGGTGCCGCGCGCCGGCGGAGGAGATGACGTTCTCCTCCAGCATGATCGAGCCGAGGTCGTCCACGCCCATGTGCAGGGCGAGCTGCCCGACGTCCTTGCCGGTGGTCAGCCAGGACGCCTGCAGGTGCGGCACCGTCTCGAAGAAGAGCCGGGCCACCGCGACCAGTCGCAGGTACTCCAGGGTGGTGGCCTGGGTCCGGCCCTTGAGGTGGTTGTTCTCCGGCTGGTACGTCCACGGGATGAACGCCCGGAAGCCCTTCGTGCGGTCCTGCACGTCGCGGATCATCCGCAGGTGCTCGATCCGCTCAGCGGCGGTCTCGCCGGTGCCCATCATCATGGTGGCGGTCGACTCGACGCCCTGCCGGTGCGCCAGCTCCATGACCTCCAACCAGCGCTCGCCCGACTCCTTCAGCGGCGCGATCGCCGTACGCGGCCGGGCGGGCAGCATCTCGGCGCCGGCGCCGGCGATCGAGTCCAGCCCGGCCGCCTTGATCCGGGCGATGGCCTCGTCCAGGCTGACGCCGGAGACCTTGGCCATGTGCAGGATCTCGCTGGGGCCGATCGAGTGGATCGCCAACTGCGGGTAGGCCTTCTTGACCGAGGAGAACAGCTCCTCGTAGTACTCCACGCCGTAGTCGGGGTGGTGGCCGCCCTGAAGCATGACCTGGGTGGCGCCCAGCTCGACCGCCTCGCCGCAGCGGCGCAGGATCTCCTCGGTCGGGTGGGTCCAGCCCTCCTTGTGCTTAGGGGCCCGGTAGAACGCGCAGAACTTGCACGCCGTCACGCAGACGTTGGTGTAGTTGATGTTGCGGTCGATCAGGTACGTGACGATGTTGTCCGGGTAGCGCCGTCGGCGCACCGCGTCGGCAGCCTCGCCCAGGGCGTGGAACGGCGCCTCGGTGTAGAGCAGCAGGGCCTCCTCGGGCGTGATCCGCCCGCCGTCCGCGCCACGCTGCAGGATGTCGTCGATCTCCCGGCTCACACTCACCCCCCGAGCCTACGTCGCCCCCTCCCCGGCCGGCCTCGCCGGACTCCTGTCGACCGCGCCACAGGCCCCCGCCGGGCGGCCGGGAACCGGGGGACTTACCCCCAACTCATCGATCAATTAGCATCCGTGGATGATTGTGGAAGCGCCTTCCCCCACCTGTCCTCCCCTACGCCGCCGGGCGCTGCTGGGCCTCGCGCCGCTCGCGGCCGCCGCGCTGGCCGTCGCGACGGCGGGCCGACCGGCGCACGCGGCGACGGCGCGGGCGCCGGAGTGCCTCGCCGACCTGACGGCGGCCTGATGGCCACCATCCCCTGGCTCGCCGACGTGCTCCGCGCCGCCGGCGTCACGGTGGTCGAGCACGGCAACTGGCTCGGCCGGGTGGCCGGCAGCTCGTTCGCCCCGATCGGCGTGCTCTGGCACCACACCGCGGCCACCTCCAGCGCCGGCAACCCGCACCCCGCCCTGAACATCTGCATCAACGGCCGGTCCGACCTGCCCGGCCCGCTCTGCCAGGCCCTGGTCGACTACCACGGCGTCTTCCACGTCATCTCCGGTGGGCGGGCCAACCACGCCGGCGTCAGCCGCGGCAGCGGCCCCATCCCGGCCGGCGACGGCAACACCCTGATGATCGGTTGGGAGATCGACTACAACGGGGTCAGCCAGGCCATGACGGGCGCCCAGTACTCCGCCTCGGTGCTCGCCACCGCCGCGGTGCTGCGGCGGCTCGGCCGGGACGCCAGCCACGCCCGGGGCCACCGCGAGACCAGCACCAGCGGCAAGATCGACCCCTCGTTCGTCGACCTCGACTCGATGCGCGCCGACGTGGCCCGCCAGCTCGCCGGCAACCCGCCCCTCGACCTCACGGAGAACGACATGAAGCTGATCCAGTCCACCAACCGGGGCATCGCCCTGGTCGGCCCCGGCTACTTCCGGCAGCTGCGCAACGACGAGGAGGTGCACGCCGCCGTCGCGCTGGTCGGCCAGCCCCTGGTCGGCAACGACCGCCAGTTCGACCTGTGGCGCAGCATCGCCTACGACGGCCAGGTCAAGGCCCCGAGCTGAGCACCGGCGGGGTGAGGTCGGCGGCGTCGACGCGGTGCCGGCGCCGACCCCGCCGACCGGCTTCCCCCCGCCGACCGGCGGGCAGACCGGTCAGGCGTCGTAGTCGACCGTCAGCTGGTCGGTGGTCGGGCTGGCCTGGCAGGTGAGGACGTAGCCCGCGGCCACCTCGTCCGGCTCCAGCGCGTAGTTGCGGGCCATCGTGACCGCGCCGTCGACCACCTTGGCCTTGCACGTCGAGCAGACCCCGCCCTTGCAGGCGTAGGGCAGCTCGCCGCGCACCTTGAGCGCCGCGTCCAGCACCCGCTCGTCGCGCCCCATCGTGAAGCGCGACGACCGGCCGTCCAGCAGGATCGTCACCTCGGCGCCGCCCCCGGGCTCGTCGGCCGGGCGCCGCGGCGGGGCCGGGGCCTCGGCGACGTGGAACAGCTCCGTGTGCACCGCCGACTCCGGCACGCCACGCGCCGCGAGCACCTCCCGGGCGTCCACCACCATGTCGTACGGACCACAGAGGAACCACTCGTCGACGGCGTCGCCGGGAACGATGGTGTCCAGCAGCCGGCCCAGCCGGTCGGCGTCGATCCGACCGGAGAGCAGCGGCGACTCCCCCTGCTCCCGGGAGAGCACGTGCACCAGGTGCAGCCGGGTCGGCCACCGGTCCTTCAGGTCGGCCAGCTCCTCGGCGAACATCACCGTGTTCGCCGTGCGGTTGCCGTACACCAGCGTGAACGTGCTGGCCGGCTCGACGGCGAGCGCCGTCGCGACCAGCGCGAGCACCGGGGTGATGCCCGAGCCGGCGACCACCGCGCCGTAGTGGCGGACCCGGTCCGGCGCGAAGGCCGTGGTGAAGTGCCCGAGCGGCGGCAGCACCTCGATCGTGTCGCCGCCGCGCAGCGCGCCGCAGGCGAACGCGGAGAACGCGCCCCCGGGGATCTCCCGCACGCCGATCCGCAGCCGGCCGTGCCGGGTGAGGTCGTCGGGCGTGGAGCAGATGGAGTACGACCGCCGCACGTCCTCGCCGGCGGCACCGGGGCGCCGGACGGTGAGGTGCTGGCCGGCGGAGAACGCGAACGTCTCCCGCAGCTCCTCGGGCACGGCGAAGGTGACCGCCACGGCGTCACCGGTGAGCCGGTCGACGGCGGCGACGGAGAGCGGGTGGAAGACCGGCCGGCGACGGACCGGGCGGGTGATGGTGACAGTCACAGCGCCTTCAGGTGGTCGAAGGGTTCACGGCAGGAACGGCACCGCCACAGTGCCTTGCACGCGGTCGAGCCGAAGCGGCTGACCTGCTCGGTGTCGGGCGAGCCGCAGCGCGGGCAGCGGACGGCGAGCGTCAGCGGCACCACGTTGCCGGTGCGCACGGGCGACGGCGGGGCGATGCCGGCGGCGGCGAGCTTGGCCCGCCCGGCGTCGGAGATCCAGTCGGTGCTCCACGCCGGGCTGTAGACGGTCCGCACGTCGGCGTCGGGGCGGCCGGCGGCGGCCAGCGCCCGCCGGATGTCGGCGCGGATCACGTCCATCGCCGGGCAGCCCGTGTAGGTGGGGGTGATGGTCACGACCACCCGGCCGGTGGCCGGGTCCTCGTCGACCGCCCGCAGGATGCCGAGGTCGTCGATGGTGACGACCCGGATCTCCGGGTCCACCACCGCCGCCACGGCCTCCCTGGGGTCCGTCACCAGCGCGCCCCGGGGTGGGCGCGGTGCAGCACCTGCATCTCGGCGAGCAGGTAGGACAGGTGCTCGGTGTGCACGCCGTCCCGCCCGCCGGCCGGCGCCCAGCCGGACTCCGGCCGGGTCAGCGTGGCCTCGTCGAGCACGGCGGCGACGGTGGCGTCGAAGTCGGCCCGCAGGGTGGCCGGGTCGACCGGCGCCGCCGGGTCGGAAGCGAACAGCTCGTGCACGTACGGCCAGACCTGGTCGACCGCCGCCTGCATGCGCCGGTGCGACTCCTCGGTGCCGTCGCCGAGCCGCCGCACCCACAGCGAGCCGTGGTCGAGGTGGTAGGCCGACTCCTTGCGGGCCTTGGCGCCGATCGCCGCCAGCCGCTCGTCGGCGCACCCGGCCAGCGCGGTGTAGAGCGGGAGCTGGTAGGCCGCGAGGAAGAACAGCTTCGCCATGGTGACCGCGAAGTCGCCATTGGGCTGCTCCACCAGCAGGCAGTTGCGGAACTCCCGGTCGTCGCGGAGGAACGCCAGCGCGTCCTCGTCCCGGCCGGCGCCCTCCAGCTCGCCCGCGTACGACAGCAGGAGCCGGGCCGCGCCGAGCTGGTCGAGGGCGATGTTGGCCAGCGCGATGTCCTCTTCCATCTCCGGCGCGCGGGTGGTCCACTCGGCCAGCCGCTGCGCCGCGACGAGCGCGTCGTCGCCGAGGGCGAGGACGAAGTCGAAGGGGCCGTTCACGCCGCCACCTCGCTCCGCTCGGCGGCGGCGCGAGGCGCCCCGGTGCTGAGCCGGATGGTTCGCTCGCTGCGCTCGTTCACAGGTGGGCCACCCCGTCCGGCACGTCGTAGAAGGTGGGGTGGCGGTAGACCTTGTCGGCCGCCGGGTCGAAGAACGCGTCCTTCTCGTCGGGGCTGGACGCGGTGATCGCGCCCGCCGGCACCACCCAGATGGAGACGCCCTCCTGGCGGCGGGTGTAGAGATCCCGCGCGTTGCGCAGGGCCAGCTCCGCGTCGGGGGCGTGCAGGCTGCCGACGTGGGTGTGCGACAGCCCGCGCCGCGCCCGCACGAAGACCTCCCACAAGGGCGAAGGACCGCTCACGCCGCGCTGGTCCGTTCGCTCGCTACGCTCGCTCACGCCGCTACCTTCTCCTTCTTCTCCACCCGCTTGGCGGCGTACGCCGCGGCGGCCTCACGCACCCAGGCGCCGTCGTCGTGGGCGCGGCGGCGGTGCTCCATCCGCTGCCGGTTGCACGGACCGTTGCCCTTGATGACCCGCATCAGCTCGTCGTAGTCGGGCTGGGTGAAGTCGTACGACTGCCGGGACTCGTTCCAGCGCAGGGCCGGATCCGGAATGGTCAGGCCGAGGATCTCGGCCTGCTGCACGCACATGTCCACGAAGCGCTGGCGCAGCTCGTCGTTGGAGAAGCGCTTGATCTTCCAGGCCATGGACTGCGCCGAGTGGGTGGAGTCGGTGTCCGGCGGGCCGAACATCGCCAGCGACGGGTACCACCAGCGGTCGAGGGCGTCCTGCGCCATCGCCTTCTGCTCGGGCGTGCCGTGCGCCAGAGTGTGCAGGATCTCGTAGCCCTGCCGCTGGTGGAACGACTCCTCCTTGCAGACCCGGATCATCGCCCGCGCGTACGGCCCGTAGGAGCAGCGGCAGAGCGGCACCTGGTTGACGATGGCGGCGCCGTCCACCAGCCAGCCGATGGCGCCCACGTCGGCCCAGGTCAGCGTGGGGTAGTTGAAGATCGAGCTGTACTTCTGCCGGCCGTTCAGCAGCAGCTCGACCAGCTCGTCGCGGCTGATCCCGAGGGTCTCGGCGGCGGCGTAGAGGTAGAGGCCGTGACCGGCCTCGTCCTGGACCTTGGCCAGCAGGATCGCCTTGCGCTTGAGCGAGGGGGCGCGGCTGATCCAGTTGCCCTCCGGCTGCATGCCGATGATCTCGGAGTGCGCGTGCTGCGCGATCTGCCGGATCAGCGTCTTGCGGTACGCCTCGGGCATCCAGTCGCGCGGCTCGATCTTCTGGTCGGCGTCGATGACCTCGGCGAAGTAGGCCTCGAGGTCCTCGTCCGGGCCGGGGGCCCCGGAGCGGCGGCCACGCTCGGCGGCCTCCCGCAGGGCCGCCTCCGCCGCCTCGACCTCGCCGAGCAGGCCGCCGCCGGGTGCGTCCTCGGCGGAGAAGTCGTTGCCATACATGGGGTCAAGTGTTACAGCTCGCCTCTCGAGACACCAGAGGGTGTAACAGGTTTCCGGAGACACTTTCGGCACGGGGCCGCGACAGCGGGTAGCCGCCTAAACTATGACTTGGCTCACTATGGAAAGCTGAATCCTCTCAACAGCCGCATAGCGGCTCGATATCCCGCCTACATGGCAAGTTGCCAGGTGTCGGGTTCTGGCGCGCCACCGATCCGCACGTAGACTTCCCCCGTCACACCGATCGGCTGCCGACGATCGCCCCGAGCAACACGGAGGGCGGATCCCCCGGCCCTCGGCGAGCCGCCGATCCGTCCGACAACCAGCCGGTCCCCCCGGCCCTGACCTCTGGAGCTCACCCACTCATGCGATCCCGCGTGACCCTGGTGCTCGCCGTCGTGGCGGTCCTCCTCGGTGGCGGCCTGCTCGTTCCGGCCGCGTACGCCCGACTCGCCGGCGACGACGCCGCGAGCGGCGGAAGCGGCGGCGGGAGCGTCGCGGCCCCCGCGCCCACCCCGCCCCCGCCGCCGACCCTGGCCGCCGGCCCGGTGACGGTGGACTTCAAGGGCGAGTTCTTCTCGTGGGCCCTGATGGACCGGGAGAGCGGCAAGATCTCCGGGTCGAAGAACATGACCTCGACCAGCTCCACCGAATCGATGATCAAGTCCTGGTTCGCGGCGGACTACCTCCGCCAGCTCGGCGACAAGCCGCTGCCGGCCGAGCGCAGGAAGCAGATCACCACCGCCATCCGGGACAGCAACGACGACGCCGCCAACGCCCTCTACGGCGCGGTGGGCCGGGCCGCGACGATCAAGCGGATGATCAGCACCTGCGAGCTCACCGACACCAAGCCGGGCAACGTGCCGGGTTACGTGGGCTGGTGGAGCTTCACCCGGATGTCCCCGCGCGACGCCGTCCGGCTCGGCGACTGCATCGCCGACGGCACGGCCGCCGGCCCCAAGTGGACGAAGCTCCTGCTGGACGAGATGAGCAAGGTCAGGGGCAGCACGGCCGCCAAGGACCAGAAGGCCCGGTCGGGCGGTGGCCGCTGGGGCATCGTCGACGGCCTGCCCGCCGCCATCAAGGCCCAGGGCCCGGTCAGCATGAAGAACGGCTGGACCCCGCTCAACTACGACGGCAACTGGCACGTCAACTGCCTCGCGGTCACCGACAGGTGGAGCCTCGCGGTGATGCTCCGCTACCCGCAGAAGAGCGGCCTCGACTACGGCGCGCAGGTCTGCGCCTCGGTCGCCAGCCAGCTCGTGTCCCCGCAGCCGGGTGCCGCCCTCAAGGTGCCCCAGCAGCCCGCCGGGAAGCTCTGATGGCGCGGCAGCGCCGGGCCGACGGGCCCGCCGACGCCTCCCCGCTCAAGCTGATCGCCATCGCGGTGGTCCTCATCGGCCTGGTGCTCGTCTCGCTGCGGCTGCTGCCGGGCTCGCCGTTCGAGTCCCGCGCCGCCGCGACGTGGGGCGCCCCCGCCGAGCCGGCCGGACGCGGCACGGGCGCCCCGAGCGACCGCAGTTCGCGGCCGTCGCCGACGCCGAGCCCCACGCCGGAGCCGCTGCCGTTCCAGGCGAAGGACCTCGACCTGGACATCGAGGGCTGGTACTCCTGGAGCGTCCTCGACCGCCGCAACGGCGAGATCATCGGCTCGGACAACATGGACGAGACCAGCACCACCGCGTCGCTGATCAAGGCCTGGATCGTCGCCGACTACCTGCGCCGCGCCGACGACGCCGGCCAGACCCCGAGCGCCGCCAGGCTCGCCGACGCCACGAAGATCATCCGGGACAGCGACAACACCCGGGCCGAGCAGTTCTACAACACGGTCGGCCGGTCCGCCTCGATCAAGCGGCTGATCTCCCTGTGCGAGCTGACCGACAGCAAGGTCGCCGCCGACGGCGGCTGGAGCCGCACCGCGCTCTCCCCCCGGGACACCGCCCGGATGGGCGCCTGCATCGCTGACGGCCGCGCCGCCGGGGCCGAGTGGACCAAGTGGCTGGTCGGCGAGATGCGGCTCGTCCGGGGCAGCGGTGACTTCGGCATCCGCAAGGCGTTCCCGGCCGCGGAGCGCAAGACCATCGCCATCAAGAACGGCTGGATCGACCGAACGCGGGAGCAGGAGATGCACATCAACTGCCTCGCCATCGGCGACACCTGGACGATGGGCGTGATGGTCCGCTACCCGATCGGCAAGGGCTACGAGTACGGCATGAGGAACTGCCAGAAGATCACCGAAGCCCTCCTCCGCCCTACCACCTAGACCCGGCCCCCGCCCGGCCCGACCCGGCCCCCGCCCGGGCCCGTCAGGGGCTCAGCCCATGAAGAAGGCCGGGCCGGAGGCCGGCAGGGGCGGGGCGGCGCCGATGGCGGCGGCGCGACGCGCGAACTCGCGCAGCCCGGCCACCTGGCGCTCGCCGAGGGAGAAGTCCAGCGCGCGGAAGTACGTCGCCAGGGTCGCCGCGTCGAACGGCTCCCAGCGCGCGGCCGCCTCGGCCACCTGGTCCAGTTCGGCCAGGCAGAGGTCCCGGGAGCGCAGGAACGCCTCGTGCACCTCCTTGACCAGGCCCGGGTGGGCGGTGGCGAAGTCGCGGCGTACCGCCCAGACGGCGAAGACCATCGGCAGGCCCGTCCACTCCCGCCACGCCTGCCCGAGGTCGGTGACCTCCAGGCCACGCCTCGGCGCCTCGTAGAGGGCGCGCAGCGCCACGTCGCCGATCAGCACCCCGGCGTCGGCCTCCAGCAGCATCTGGGTCAGGTCGGGCGGGCAGCGGAAGTACTCCGGGTTCACCCCGTACCGCTCGCCGAGCAGCAACTGGGCCAGCAGCACGCCGGTCCGCGAGGTCGAGCCCAGCGCCACCTTGCCGTGGTCGAGCTCGGCCAGCGGACGGGTGGAGACGATGTTGACGGACAGCACCGGGCCGTCGCTGCCGACCGCCAGGTCGGGCAGGAGCAGCAGCTCGTCGGCGTGGCGCAGGTACTCCACGTGGGAGATCGGGCCGATGTCCAGGTCACCGGCGACCAGCGCGGCGCTGAGCCGGTCCGGGGAGTCCTTGTGCAGGTCGACGTCGATCAGGGCGCCGGAGCGCATCAGCCCCCAGTAGATCGGCAGGCAGTTCAGGAACTGGATGTGCCCGACCCGGGGACGTGCGACGTGCTCAGCCATGCCCCGACCGTATCCCCGCCGCTGGGCGGGGGCTCAGTGGGCCGGGGTGGAAGTGGCCAACCCCGCATCCGCCGCCGGGTCGCCGCCGCCCTGCGCGCCGGCCACCCCGCCGGTCCGCTCCGCCACCACCGACCCGGCCACGTCGACGCCGCCGGCGCGTCCGCCACCGCCGGCGGCGTCGACGGACCGGGCACGCCGGACGGACCGGACGACGGCCGGCACGATCGCCGCCACGACCAGCAGGCCGACGGCACCGGCGGCCGCGATGAGGGGTCGCGGTGACAGCACGGCCAACAGGGCGCCCCCGATGAGGTAGCCGCCCATCGAGCCACCCTGGACGGCCGCGCCGTAAGCGGCGTACGCCCGGCCGCGCGCCGCCTCGGGCACCCGCCGGGCGGTGAGCACGTTGGCGAAGACGTTCTCCCCGCCGTTCGCCGCGCCCGCGACCAGCCAGAGCGGGACCAGCAGCGCGGCCGCCGGCACGGCGGCGGCGACCAGCACCATGAGGCAGATGCCACCGAGCGTCGCCAGCACCCCGTACACCAGGGCGCCGTCGTCGGTGAGCCGACGGGCCAGCCGGGCGCAGAGCCAACTCCCCGGCATCATGCCCGCCATCCAGGCGGCACCGACGAGCCCGTACGTGGTGGGCGAGCCGCCGAGGGTCTCCCGGATGAAGAAGACCTCGATCACGTTGATGCCGCCCACCGCCGTGATGACGGCCGCCGTACTGAGGACGACGGCCAGCAGCAGCGGGTCGCGGCGCAGCCGCCACGCCGGGGCCTGGCCGGCCCCGGTCTCCGGGGTGGCCGCGGCGGTCCGCCGGCCGCCCCGCCGGGTCTTCAGCAGCAGGCCCACGACCACCAGCGCGAGATAGCTCGCGGCGTCGATGAGCAGCGGTACGCGGGTGCCGAACTGCCCGACGAGGAGCCCGGCGAGCACCGGGCCGCCGAGCGCGCCCAGGGACGAGGCGGTCTGGCTGATCGCGCTGGCCCGGGGCAGGTCGGCGGGGCGCACCATCGTCGGCAGCAGCGCCGCGAGGCAGGGCTGGGTCGCGGCCAACCCGCAGGCGAGCAGCGCGACGAGCCCGATGATCAGGGCGGGGTGGTCGGCGAAGGCGAGCAGGGAGCACACGGCGGCCTGCCCGAGCCCGACGGCGACCAGCAGCGTGCGGCTGTCCACCCGGTCGGCGAGCCGCCCGGTGACCGGGGCGAGCACCACCAGCGGCAGGGTGGCCGCCAGCAGCAGCCCGGACACGGCGAGCCCGCTGGCCCCGGCGGCCTGGAGCGCGAGCGCCAGCGCGGTGGCGGCGAGGAAGTCCCCGCAGATCGAGGTGCCACGCGCGACGGCGGCGAGCCAGACGTCGGACCAGCGCGAACCGTCAGTTGTGAAAGACATACTTCGAAAATAATCCTTCACAACTGATCGGATCAACCCCCTTACGCCAGCGGCACCACCCGGTAGTGCACCGCCACGGAACGCCCACCGGCCGGCGCGTCCCCCTGCCGGTTCCGCTGCCGGTACGGCTCGAACAGCGCGCTCACCGCCTCGTTCAGCCCGGCCAACTCCTCGGCGGTGAGCAGCAGCACCGTGTCGCTGAACAGCGCGGCGTCGTACCACTCCGGGGGCTCGTCGCCCGCCCGCCGCAGCCAGTCCCGGGCCCGTTCCAGGTCCCGCGCCGCGTGCGCCTCCACCAGCGCCTGCTCGGCCGCGCGCACCTCGGGCCCGGCGGAGCGGCCCGCGTCGACCATCAGGCCCTGACCGACCGTGCGCCACAGCCGCTCGCGCGCGTCCCCCCGGCTCGGCGCCTGCTCCACCAGGCCCGACTTCGCCAACGCCCGCAGGTGGTAGCTGGTGGCGCTCGGCGACAGCCCGGCCACCTCCGCGCACTCGGTGGCGGTCGCACCGCCCTCCACCCTGCCCAGATGCTCCATGATCGCGATTCGGGCCGGATGGGCCAGCGCCCGCATCACCTGCGGATCGCTGACCGTCATCTGGCGCCGCTCGGGACGCGCCTCCGTCATGCGTCCATGATTCCTGGTCACCCGACCCCCATGGGTCGGCGCCGGTCGGCACCGGGAACCGGACGGCGCCACGGCCGAAATTCGGTGGAGCGTCGCGCGCCCGGCGCGTAAGCTGTCAGGTCGCTCGACGGCCAGGGTGAGGTGACCACCGCATCGGACGTCCCGCGCCGGGGGCCGGCCATCCGCCCGCCGGACACGCGAGCGACCGGCAGCTGACCCGACGGGATGCACCGTGACCGACCTTGATCTCCACCTGGACGCCGACCTCGCCGCCGAACGCGAGCACCTCGCCACCTCCCGGGCCGCCCTCGCCCGGATGCGGGACCGCGCCCGGGCCCTCTTCTCCACCGGCGACCAGGTGGCCGGCGACGCGTACACGGCCGAGACGCTCGGGCGCACCCTGGCCCGCCGGGTCGCCGAACTCGCCGACGACCCCACCACACCGCTCTTCTTCGGCCGCCTCGACTTCGGCCCGGCGACCGGGGCCCCGCCCGCCGGCCCCGGCGAGGGGCCCGACGGGTGGCACACGGACCACGCCGGGCGGCGGTACCACGTCGGCCGGCGGCACGTCACCGACGACCGGGGCGAGCCGCTGGTGCTGGACTGGCGGGCCCCGGTCTCCCGGTCGTTCTACCGGGCGAGCGCGCGCGACCCGCAGGGCGTGGCGGTCCGGCGCCGCTTCGGGTTCAGCAACGGGATGCTGACCAGCTTCGAGGACGAGCGCCTCGACCGGGGCGAGGAGCTGGGCACGACCAGCCGGATCCTGACCGCCGAGATCGAACGACCGCGCGTCGGGCCGATGCGCGACATCGTCGCCACCATCCAGCCGGAGCAGGACGAGCTGGTCCGGGCCGACCTCGCCGACTCGATCTGCGTGCAGGGCGCGCCAGGCACCGGCAAGACGGCCGTCGGCCTGCACCGGGCGGCGTACCTGCTCTACCTGCACCGGGAGCGGCTGCGCCGGTCCGGGGTGCTGATCGTCGGGCCGAACCGGGCCTTCCTGTCGTACATCGCGGCGGTGCTGCCGGCGCTCGGCGAGGTCGAGGTCGAGCAGGCCACGGTGGAGGACCTGGTCGGCCGGGTGCCGGTGCGGGCCGTCGACGACCCGGCGGTGGCCGCGATCAAGCACGACGCCCGGATGGCCGAGGTGCTGCGCCGGGCGGTCGACGCGCACATCGGCGAGGCGACCGAGCCGATCATGGTCTCGGACGGCTCGTTCCGCTGGCGGATCGGGCTGGACCCGCTGCACCGGGTGGTCGAGGAGACCCGCCGGGAGCGGCTGCCGTACGCCACGGGGCGCGAGCGCGTCCGGGCCCGGGTGGTGTCGCTGCTGCAACGGCAGGCCGAGGCGCGCCGCGCCGAGTCCCCGAGCGACGCCTGGCTGCGCCGGATGGGCAAGGCCACGCCGGTCACCGCCTTCCTCGACGCGGTCTGGCCGGCGCTCACCCCGGAGGGGCTGGTGCACGCCCTGCTCACCGACCCGCAGCGGCTCGCCTCGGCGGCGGACGGGCTGCTCAGCGCCGAGGAGCAGGCGCGGCTGCGCGGGATCGCCGTCCCGGACGGAACGCCCGACCCGACGACCGCAGCCGGCGCGGCGGACGCCCCGCGCCCGGCGCGCCGCCCGACCACGACCGGAACGAAGCTCGGGCGGACGCCGAAGGCCACGAAATGGACGGCGGCCGACGCCGTGCTGATCGACGAGGCGGCCGGGCTGATCGAGCGGCCGGGCGGCTTCGGACACGTCGTCGTCGACGAGGCGCAGGACCTCTCCCCGATGCAGTGCCGGGTCATCGCCCGGCGCAGCGAACACGGGTCGATCACCCTCCTCGGCGACCTGGCCCAGGGCACCGCCCCGTGGGCCGCCGCCGACTGGCGGGAGTCCCTGCGCCACCTCGGCAAGCCGGACGCCGTCGTGGTCCCGCTGACGGTCGGCTTCCGGGTGCCCGCCGCCGTGGTGGCGTTCGCCAACCGGCTGCTGCCGGCGCTCGCCGTCGACGTGCCCCCGGCCGAGTCGCTGCGCCGCGACGGCGCGCTCGACGTGCGTACGGTCGACGACCTGGCCGCCGCGACGGTGGCCGAGGTGCGCGCGGCGCTGACGTTCGACGGCTCGGTGGCGGTGATCGCCGCCGACGACGCCGTCGGCGGGCTGCGGGCGGCGCTGGACGCCGCCGGCGTCGACACCGCGACCGTCGACGAGCCGGCCGCCGCGGCGCGCGTCACGGTGGTGCCCGCGACCCTGGTCAAGGGCCTGGAGTACGACCACGTCATCGTCGTCGAGCCGGCCGCGATCGTGGCCGCCGAGCCGCGCGGCCTGCACCGGCTCTACGTGGTGCTCACCCGCGCGGTCTCCCGCCTGGCCGTGCTGCACGCCCGACCGCTGCCCGCGCCGCTGGGCTGACCGGCGACCTGCCCGGCGCGACGGGGTCGACGGTTCAGCTGACGTTTCCTCGGATCCGCCCCGGGGCGCCGCGGGTCGGTGCCACGATTCCGGCAGGGGCGTGCCGGCGTGGCCGTCCCCCGCCGAGAGGGGTCGACGTGAGCACCGTCCCGCCGGGCACACCCTGCTGGGCCGACCTCGCCACCCCCGGACTCGCCGAGGCGCGGCGGTTCTACCCCGAACTGTTCGGCTGGACCGGCCGGATCGACCCGGAGCCCGCGGCGGGCGGCTACACGGTCTTCCTGCTCGGCGGGCGGGCGGTCGCGGGCGCGGGCCCGCCGGCCGTGCCCGAGCAGGTGCCGATCTGGTCGACGTACCTGGCGACCGACGACGCGGACCTGGTGGCAGGCCGGGTCGAGCGAGCCGGTGGGCAGGTCGTGGTGCCCCCGTTCGAGGTCTTCGACCAGGGACGGATGGCGGTCTTCGCCGACCCCGCCGGGGCGACGTTCAGCGTCTGGCAGCCGATGTCGATGCCCGGGGCGGAGGTCTTCGACGTCCCGGGGGCGCTCACCTGGACGGAACTGGTCACCCCGGACCCGGAGGGCGCGAAGGTCTTCTACGAGCTGGTCTTCGGCTGGCACCCGGACGACCAGCGGGCGGGCCCGGTCACGTACACCGGCTGGCGGCTCGGCACCCGGATCGTGGCCGGCATGGTGCCGCCGCTCGGCGACGGGTTTCCCGCGGACACGCCCGCGTACTGGTCGGTGTACTTCGCGGTGGCCGACGCCGACGCGGCCGCGGCCCGCGCCGCCGAACTCGGCGGCAGCATCCTGGTCCCGCCGCAGACCACCCCGGCGGGCCGCTTCGCCGCCCTCCGCGACCCCCACGGCGCCCTCTTCAACGTCCTGACCCGCCCCTGACCCGCCCCTCCCTCGCCGATCATGCAGTTCTGGTGGGCGGAACACGCCGATCCGCCCCTTTTGCGGGGCACCACAACTGCATGATCGACGCGGCAGGGGCGTGGAGGGGAGCGGGGTCAGGGGCGGGGTCAGGGGCGTGGAGGGGAGCGGGGTCAGGGGCGGGGGCGGACCGGGACGACCAGGGGGCCGTGGTCGCCGGGGATGACGCGGACGGTGGCGCGGTACCAGGTGGCGAGGAGCTGCTCGGTGAGCACCTCGCGAGGGGTGCCGGCGGCCACCACCCGGCCGTCGGCCAGCAGCACCATGCGGTCGGCGTACTCGCCGGCGATGGAGAGGTCGTGCATGGTGGCGAGCACGGTCAGGCCGCGCTCGCGGCGCAGCCGGTCGACCAGCTCCAGCACCTCCTGCTGGTGGCCGATGTCCAGGGCGCTGATCGGCTCGTCCAGCAGCAGCAGGGTCGCGCCCTGGGCCAGCGCGCGGGCCAGGAAGACCCGCTGCCGCTCGCCGCCGGACAGGGTGGCCAGCTCCCGGTCGTGGAATCCGGTCAGGTCCAGCCCGTCGAGCACCTCGTGCGCGGCGGCCAGGTCGGCGGCGGACTCCCGGCCCAGTGGCGCGATGAAGGGGGTGCGGCCCAGCAGCACGTAGTCGAAGACCGACATGCCGGCCGGCACGACCGGGGACTGCGCCACCGTGGCGACCACCCGGGCGCGGTCGCGGCGGCGCAGCGCCTCGCTCGGCGTACCGAAGAGGGAGACGGCGCCCGGCGCGGGCAGCAGGCCGCCGACGGCGCGCAGCAGGGTCGACTTCCCGGCGCCGTTCGGGCCGATCACGGTGACCCACTCGCCCGGGGCCACGGTCAGGTCCACGCCGGCCAGGATCGGGGTGCCGTCCAGGCGCACGTGCAGGTCGCGCACCTCGACGGCGGGCACGGTGGTCGCGTCGGGGGCCCGCACGGCCCCACCGTCCGCCGGCCGCGCGGCCGGCACGCGCCGCGCGCTCACCCGAGCACCCGGCGGGAGGTACGCAGCACCAGGACGAAGAACGGGCCGCCGAGCAGCGCGGTGACCACGCCGATCGGGATCTCCGACGGGGCGGCGGCGGTGCGGGCCACGACGTCGGTCAGGGCCAGGAAGGCGCCGCCGAAGAGGAGCGAGAGCGGCAGGATCACCCGGTAGCTCGACCCGGCGAGCAGCCGGACGGTGTGCGGCACGATGATCCCGACGAAGCCGATCAGGCCGGACGCGGAGACGGCGGCGGCGGTGCCGAGCGAGGCGGCGGCGATGAGCAGGTAGCGGGACCGCTGCGGGTGCAGCCCGAGGCTCGCGGCCTCGTCGTCGCCGACGGAGAGCACGTCGAGCTCCCGCCGGTGCAGCAGCACCACCAGGGCGGTGAGCAGGAAGTACGGGAGCACCAGCCGCACGTCGTGCCAGCCGGCGGTGGCGAGCCGCCCGAGCAGCCAGGAGTAGACCTGCTGGATGCTGTCGGAGTTGCGTTGCAGCAGGTAGGTCTGTCCGGCCGAGAGGAACGCGGAGACGGCCACCCCGGCGAGGATCAGCGTGGCGGTGGAGCGGCCGCGCCCGCCGGAGGCGCCCAGCAGGTAGGTCATCGCCACCGCGCCGAGCGCGCCGACGAACGCGGCCAGCGGGATGGTGAGCGGCAGCCCGGTCAGCGCCCCGCCCGCCCCGGCGCCGAGGGTGATCACCGCGGTGACCGCGAGCCCGGCCCCGGCCGCCACGCCGAGCAGGTACGGGTCGGCCAGCGGGTTGCGGAACACGCCCTGGTAGCAGCCCCCGGCCAGGGCCAGCAGCCCGCCGACCAGCAGCCCGAGCACCACCCGGGGCAGCCGCAGCTCGGTGACGATGGCGATCTCCCGCTCGGTCAGCCCGCTGTCGATGCGTACCCCGGGGATGAGGTTGAGCAGCTCGGCCGCGACGCTGCCCGGCGGCAGGCTGACCGGGCCGAGGGACACCCCGGCGACCAGCGCGACCAGCACCGCGGCGACCCCGGCGACGAGCCAGCGGGGCCGCAGCCCGGCGGGCCGGGACGCGGGGGGCGTCCCGGCCGGCCGGGCGGGCGGTGCCTTCACGAGCGGACGGCTCATGGACGGGTGCGGGTCACGCGGGGACCTTGGCGGTCGCGTCGACGATCACGCGGAGCAGCTCCACCACGCGGGGCCCCCAGCGGGAGGCGACGTCGTCGTCGAGGGCGACGATCTGGTTGTTCTTGACGGCGGTGACGCCGGCCCAGCCGCCGCGCGCCTTGACCGTCTCCGCGCTCTGCTTGCAGCACTTGGTGTCGGCGAGGAAGACGAAGTCCGGGTCGGCCTTGACGATGACCTCCTGGGAGAGCTGCGGGTAGCCGCCCTGCTTGCCGTCGGCGTCGGACGCGTCGGCGATGTTCTCCAGGCCCACCATCGTGTAGAGCGAGCCGATGAAGGTCTTGCTGGTGGCCGTGTAGAGCTCCGGGCCCAGCTCGTGGAAGTAGGTCAGCTTCTCGGAGCGCTTCGGCAGGTCGGCGACCAGCTTGGCGATGTCGTCCTTCATCCGCTTGGTCACGTCGGCGGCCTCGCCTGGGTGACCGGTGAGGGTGCCCAGGTCCGTGATCTGCCGGTAGGTGTCCTCCAGCGTGGTCGCCGCCGGGTTCAGCAGGACGGGGATCTTCAGCGCGGTGAGCTGCTCGACGATCTTGTTGGTGTCGTTGGCGAGCACCACCAGGTCGGGGCTCTTGCCGGCGATCGCCTCGGCGTTCGGCTGGAAGCCGGAGAGGTCGCTCTTCGGCACGTCGGCCGGGTAGTTCGAGTTGTCGTCGACGGCGGTCACCTGCTTGCCGGCGCCGATGGCGAAGAGCATCTCGGTGGCCGTCGGGGAGAGCGAGACGATCTTCTCGGGCCGCTTCTCCAGGGTCAGCGAGCCGACGGTGGCCGGGAAGGCGGCGCCGGCCGAGCTGGCGCCGGCGGCGGGGGCGTCGTCGGAGCTCTTCTCGGCGCACGCGCCGAGGGCGAGCGCGGCCACCGCGAGGGTCGCGGCGAAGAGCCGGGGGGTACGTCTGAGCACGGGTCCTCCTGTCGGTCGAGGAGCGTGGTGCTTCGCCGACAGGGAGCGGGGCGCCCGTCCGCGAGGCGCCCTTCCTCGAGAGCGCGTGTCGCGACCACGGACGCAGGCGACCTGGCTCGTTCCCGTCACGCTCCGGCGCGGCCGGGGTGGCGGGACATCACAGTTGCGGGACAGCGCCGGTGTCGCACCGGCTTCGCTGCGCGTGGTCGGTAGAACGGTAGCGCACGCCCCGGACGTGCCTCGTCGATCCAGGGCGCATCGGCGCTCGTTGATCGCCAACGGCAGCGATATGCCCTGGATCGACGTCTGCTGGCCGGTGGTGGGGCCCCGCCGGGGGCGGAGCGGGGCCCCACCGGGTCAGGAACTGGTGATGGTGACGTTGTCCACAGCCGCCTCGACCAGGCTCGCGCCCGAGGCGTCCGCCGCCTCGACGAGGATCCGCACGGACTGACCGGCGTACGGGGTGAGGTTGGCGTTGGACACCGCCCAGGCGCCGTTGCGGTTGGTGGCCGCCCCGGACTGGGTGAACAGGACCGTGGTGCCGCCGTTGTGCACCACGCTCACCCGCAGGTAGTCGGCCGACGAGGCGTTCGAGCCGTGGGCCAGGTACCAGGCGAGGGAGAGGGTCAGCGTGCCGCTCGACGGCAGGGTCACCGCCGGCGACCGGGCGCTGGTCACGCCGCCGTCGAGGTCGTAGTCACCGGCCGCCGTGCCGGCCAGCCGGCCGGTGACGAGGTCGTTGGCACCGGCGTACGGGGCGAGCTGCTTCGCCCCGCTGGAGGTGGTCGCCTGGGCGGCGCCCCGCTCCCACGCCCCGACGGTCGCGGTGTCGGTGCCGCTCGGGTTGATGGTCCAGCCGGTGGCCGTCTCGAAGGTGTCCGACCAGACCGTGGTGCCGCCGCCACCGCCGCAGTACTGCGCCTGCTTGCCGATGGCCCGGTACGGGCAGTCGGCGTACTCGCTGAGCAGCAGGACCGCCTCCCGGTTGCGCGAGGTCTGGGTGGGGATCACCTCGTCGGGCGGGTAGAAGCCGCCGCCGGTCGCCGAGCCGGGGTACATCTCGAAGGTGTACGCCCAGATGCCGTGCTGGCCCCACATCCAGTCGATGCTGTCCCCGTCGGTGATGTAGAGGTCGCTGGACTGCTGCGGGGTGTAGCCGTTGGTGTTCGCCATCTGCTGGCCCAGCGTGGCGAAGGTGTTGTACTGGTCGGCGGTCATCCCGGTGCCGGTGTTGTTGTACGTGTAGCCGAACGGCCAGAGCACCAGCTCCGAGTACGTGTGGAAGTCGATGTTCGCCTTGATCTGCTGCGTGCCGCCGACGACCCGGCTGTTGACGAAGTTCCGCAGCGCCGCCGTCTCCGGGGCGGAGAACGCCGAGGGGCCCCGGTAGGTGTCCGACGAGGTCGAGCCGGACGAGCCGCCGCAGCAGCCCCACTGGTAGGACCAGTTGCGGTTCAGGTCGGTGCCGACGTACGACGAGCCGCTGTTCGGCTGCCGGTTCTTGCGCCAGGAGCGGTAGGAGCCGGTGGCGATGTCGTACTCGCTGCCGTCCGGGTTGACCGTGGGCACGATCCAGATCTCCCGGGTGTTCACGATGTTGGTGATCCGGGAGTCCGTGCCGTAGCTGTCGGTGAAGAGGTTGAGCAGGTAGACCGCCATCTCGACGGTCAGGTGCTCGCGGGCGTGCTGCTGCGAGTTGAACAGGATCTCCGGCTCACTCTCGTCGGTCGCGACGTTGTCGGAGATCTTCACCGCCATCAGGTCCCGGCCCTCGTACGAGGAACCGATGCTGATCTTCCGCGCGATCCCGGGGTGGTCGGCGACCACCTTGTTCACCGCGGCGGTCAGCTCGGCGTAGTCGTGGTAGTTGGAGTCGGCCGGCGGGAAGGCGGCCGTGCCGACGTCCCCCTCGGCGTGGCTGTGGCCGTGGTCGTCGGCCGACGGGGCGGGGACCGCCTCCAGTCGGAAGCCGAGCCGGGTGATCGCCGCCGCCTCGGCCGGGGTGGCCGAGACGTTCAGCACGCCGTGCTCGACGAAGTCGATGGCGGCGCCGGTGCCGGCGACGGCGGTGCGGTCGTCGACCGTCCGCGGGCCGAGCACCCGGTAGGACGCCGCCGCGGAGTCGGCCCGGTCCGGGGCCGGCCGGGCGGTGGCCGGCGCGGCGGCGACCGTGAGCAGACCGAACCCGGCTGCTACGGCGACCGCCAGGCGACGGCGGAGGGTGGTGTTGCGGAAGGCCATGGACAACCTCCTCGGGGGGCGGGAGGAGATCCCGCTCGGTGGAGGACACTCCACCACCGAGCACATGGTCATATCAACATCCATCGCTGCCTAGTTTTCATGCCATCCTGATCCTCACACCGGCAAGGATTTTCCAACTGTCGACCTCTGGCGAAAGTTCCTTCCGGGCGCGACACTGACCTGCAACGATCCGTCCGTCCCTGCGGAGGACCCATGGCCAGACAACGCCTGCGCACGGCCGCCCTCGCGGCCGCCACCGCGCTCACCCTTCTCGGCACCGCGGCACCCGCCGTCGCCGCGCCCGTCGCGGCACCGTCGACCACCCGCCCGGTGGTCCACGACGAACAGATCACCTTCCAGGACTGGTCCCGCTACCCGGAGTGGCGTCGCGGCACCCACGCCGGCACCCGGGCCGTCCCCGGCCTCCGGCCGGGCGTGACGCTGGCCCGACCGGTCGGCACCACCGACTACACCGACCCGCACACCGGCCTGACCAAGAGCTGGGAGTACGGGACCTGGACCTCCCCCGTCACCCAGATCGGGTTCGACGCCACCGAGCTGATCGCCTCGTGGAACGCGGACACCCCGGCCGGCACCTGGATCCAGGTGGAGATGCAGGGCACCTACAACACCGGCACCCAGACCAAGTGGTACGTGATGGGGCGGTGGGCCTCCGGCGACGCCGACATCAAGCGGACCAGCGTCAACCGGCAGGGCGACCCCTGGTCGACCATCTGGACCGACACGTTCAGCATCGACGACGCCTCCGTCGGCGTGCTGCTGCGGGCGTACCAGTTGCGACTCACCCTCTACCGCGCCCCGGGCCAGCAGGCCGCGCCGGTCGTCCACACGGTGGGCGCGATGAGCTCGAACGTGCCGGACCGGTTCACCGTCGAGCCGAGCGCCGGCGGCATCGCCTGGGGCAAGGAACTCGCCGTGCCCCGCTACTCGCAGAACATCCACACCGGCCACTACCCCGAGTACGACGGCGGCGGCCAGGCCTGGTGCTCCCCCACCTCCACCACCATGGTGGTCGAGTACTGGGGCCGCAAGGCGTCCGAGGAGGACACCTCCTGGGTCGACCCGACCTACCCGGACCCGACGGTCAACCACGCCGCCCGGATGGTCTACGACTACCAGTACGACGGCGCCGGCAACTGGCCCTTCAACACCGCGTACGCGGCCAGCTTCCCCGGCCTCGAGGCGCGGGTCACCCGGCTGCACTCGCTGGACGAGGTGGAGCGCTTCATCGCCGCCGGCATCCCGGTCGTCACCAGCCAGTCGTTCCTCGCCAGCGAGCTGGACGGGGCGGGCTACGGCACCTCGGGGCACCTGTTCGTGGTGGTCGGCTTCACCGCCGAGGGCGACGTGATCGTCAACGACCCGGCCTCGTCCAGCAACGAGGCGGTGCGCAACGTCTACCCGCGTGAACAGTTCGAGCAGATCTGGCTGCGGACCAAGCGGACCAACGCCAGCGGCGGGGTGTCCGGCGGCTCCGGCGGCGTCGTCTACCTGATCAAGCCCACGGTGAAGCCGTGGCCGAAGGTGGCCGGCTCCACCAACTGGTGACCTAGACACCGACCCGGTCGTCCGAGGGGTCCGCGTCGCCCGGCTCAGGCCGGCGACCGGGCCCCTCGGCCGTTCCCGGGGACCGGGCGTCGCGGTCACCCCGGTCGTCTGCGGCGACCGGGCGTCCCGGTTCACCTCGGTCGCTTCCGGGAAGCCGGGCGTCGCGGTCGCTCCGGCGGCCCGGCTCACTTCGGGGAGCCGGGCGTCTCCCCGTCTTGGTCCTCGCCGGCGAGGGCGGAGCGGAGGCGCTCCTTCTCGGCGCGACGGCGCTCGGCGGCGGTGGCCATCTCCTCGGCCATCTCGTCCCGCCAGCCCTTCAGCAGGAAGAACGACAGGGCGGCCGAGAAGGCCAGCGCCACCATCAGCTTGATGAAGATGTTCAGCTCGATCAGCCAGAGGGCCGCCAGCACGGCGACGAACAGCCCGATCCGGCCCAGCGTGTACTTGACCGCCGCGCTCACGTTCCGCACTCCGTTCTCCGCCGCCGGGGCTCCCGGCGGCAGGTTCAGCCCGTCCGGCGGGCCAGCCAGTGGACGCCGTGGAACCAGACCACCGCGTAACCGAGGGTGAAGGTCGCCGCCCCCAGCCCGCCGGAGAGCAGCGACGGGAGCCCGGCGACGAGACCGGCCACCACCAACCCGGCGACCACCCCCACCGCGGCGGCGGCCAGCGCCGCCACCACCCGGGCCGCGCCGAACTCCCAGGCGCGGAAGTCGTCCCAGAAGAGCCAGGCCGGCAGGATGATCGCCAGCCAGCCGTTCGACCGGCCGAAGTCGCCGCTGCCGATCAGCGCGAACGCCCAGTCGAAAAGCACCACCGCCAGCACGCCGATGACCAGGCCGGCCAGGCTCACCCCGAGCAGGTCGCCCAGGGTGAGGATGCGCCCCTCGGCGTCGCGCCGGGGAAACCCGCTCCGCTGCTCGGTCATGGCCTACGAGGGTACGTGCCGGCTCAGGCCCAGACCTGCTGCGGCTCGGCGCGGCGCTCGGCCAGGGATGAAGGGGCGTCGTACTCGCGGACCACCTCGTAGCGGGTGTTCCGCTCGACGGGGCGGAAGCCGGCGTCCCAGATCAGGTGCAGCAGGTCGTCCCGGTGCATCGTGTTCGGGGTGCCGTACGAGTCGGCGTCGTGGGTGATCTTGTATTCGACGACCGAACCGTCCAGGTCGTCGACGCCGAAGTTGAGCGAGAGCTGGGCGACCGACAGCCCGTGCATGACCCAGAAGCACTTCACGTGCGGGACGTTGTCGAAGAGCAGCCGGGAGACCGCGAAGGTCTTCAGCGACTCGGCCGGCGAGGCCATCGTCGTCCGGGCCTGGATCCGGTTGCGGATCTTGCCGTCCGCCGAGTCGACGAAGTCGTGCTGGTAGCGCAGCGGGATGAAGACCGCGAAGCCGCCGGTCTCGTCCTGCAGCTCACGCAGCCGCAGCACGTGGTCGACCCGGTGCCGGGGCTCCTCGATGTGGCCGTAGAGCATGGTCGCCGGGGTCTTCATGCCCTTGCTGTGCGCCAGGGCGTGGATCCGCGACCAGTCCTCCCAGTGGCAGGCGTGGTCGACGATGTGCTGGCGGACCTCCCAGTCGAAGATCTCCGCGCCGCCGCCGGTCAGCGACTCCAGGCCGGCGTCCATCAGCTCGTCGAGGATCTCGTCGGCGCTCAGCCCGCTGATCTTCTCGAACCACTGCACCTCGGTGGCGGTGAAGCACTTGAGCTTGACGTTCGGCAGCGCCGCCTTCAGCTCGCGCAGCACCTTCGGGTAGTAGCGCCAGGGCAGCGTCGGGTGCAGGCCGTTGACGATGTGCAGCTCGGTGAGCTGCTCGTCCTCCATCTCCTTGGCCTTGCGGACCGCCTCGTCGATGCGCATCGTGTAGGCGTCCTTCTCACCCGGCTTGCGCTGGAACGAGCAGTACGCGCAGGAGGCGGAGCAGACGTTGGTCAGGTTGAGGTGCCGGTTGACGTTGAACATCACCCGGTCGCCGTTGAGCTCGGTGCGCCGGTGGTGCGCCAGCCGCCCCAGCCACGCGAGGTCGTCGCTGTCGTAGAGGGCGATCCCGTCCTCGCGGGTCAGCCGCTCGCCGGCGTACACCTTCGCTTCGAGCTCACGCTTGAGTCCGGCGTCCATCGAAAGCCACGTCCCTTCCACCTGCGGTAGGAATCGAGCGTACGTCGGCCCGCCGACGCCGCCGCAGCATGGTCGGCGCCCGTGCGCCCGCTCACCGAACTCTCAGGCTCCCGTTACCTGCCACGCATCGACATCGCTGCGTGGGTGCGGTAAGACAGGGTGGGACGTTCGCCACACGCTGGTAGCGTCCCCACGGCCGCGCCCACCCGGCGCGGCCACTCACGCCGGACGGGGAGCGGAATGGTCGACAGTGGGCGCGGGCGACGGCAGCGACGACGGAGCCCGGTGATCTCGCCGGTGCTACGTCCGGCGCTCTGGTCCGCCCTGCTCGGCGCCGTCGCCGCCACGGTCCTCGCCAACCCGGTCCAGGCCGACCCGTCGCTGCCCACCAGCGTCCCCGACACGGGTTCCCGTCCGTCCTATTCCGGCCAGCTCCAGCTCCCCGGCGGCGCGCCGGTCCCCGGGCTGCCCGGCGCGGTCCCCGGGCTGCCGGGCGCGGTCCCCGGGCTGCCGGGCGCGGTCCCCGGCGTGCCGGCCGGCAACGTCGGCAACGGCCCGCTCGCCGCCCAGATCTACGCCGCCGAGGCCCAGGTCGGGCAGTTCCGCGACCAGTTGCTCCTGCTCCAGCAGAAGCGCACCGAGGCCGAGGCGCAGCGCGCCACCGCCGAGCGGGACCTCGCCCTCGCCCGGGACGCGGTGGCCCGCGCCCAGGAGGGCGCCGACGCCGCCGCCGCGGGCGCCTTCAAGGCCGCCGCCGCCCTCCCGCCCGGCGAGTTCGCCAACGACCTGCACGAGCTGAGCCGGCTCTCCCGGATCATCCGGGGCGAGAAGGCCGAGGGTGGCACCACCGCCGCCGAGGGCGAGGTGTCCCGGGCCCGCGTCGGCGAGCAGGCGGCCAGCCAGTCGATGGTCTCGGCCGAGTCCCGCCTCACGGGGGCCAAGGCGGACTACGCCGCCGGCGAGAAGGCCCTGCGCGATGCCGAGAAGAAGCTCGACAAGCTGCGGCGGGACAACGCCGCGCAGCTCATCGAGATCGAGCGCCAGCAGGAGGCCGCCGAGCAGCGCCTCGGCGCCGGCTACCTCGGCAACGAGACCGCCAACGGCCTGGCCGCCCACCCGACGGCCCTGAAGGCCCTGGCGTACGCCAAGGCACAGCTCGGCGACCCCTACCTGTGGGCCGCCGAGGGGCCGGACCGCTTCGACTGTTCCGGCCTCATCTACGCCGCCTACCGGTCGGCGGGCTACCACGGGCTGCCCCGGGTCTCCCGCGACCAGTACTACGCCACCCGGTCCCGGACCGTGTCCCGCACCGCGCTGCTCCCCGGTGACCTGCTCTTCTTCGCCTCCGGCACCAGCTGGACGACGATCCACCACATGGGCATGTACGTCGGCGGCGGCAAGATGATCCACGCGCCCACCACCGGCGACGTGGTCAAGATCTCCACCGTGCGCTGGTCGCGCCTCTACGCCGCCACCCGGGTCATCGGGGCGGTGCCCGCGCCGGTCAGCACCCCCTCGCCGACGCCGACGCCGACCAAGCCGCCCGCGACGAAGCCGCCGACGACCAAGCCGCCGACCAGCCCGAAGCCGACCCCGAAGCCGACCTCGCCGTCGCCGAGCCCGTCGACGTCGCCGTCGACCTCGCCGTCGCCCACCGGCTCCCCCACGGCCACGCCCAGCACGTCGCCGTCGCCGTCGCCGAGCGACTCGGCCAGCTCGTCGCCGAGCGGCTCGGCCAGCTCGTCCCCGAGCGGCTCGGCCAGCTCGTCCCCGAGCCGCTCGGCCAGCCCGTCGCCGACGACCGGCAGTGTGGCGCCGACCACGGCGCAGAGCAGTTCCGAGCCGTCGGGCAGCACCTCGGCCACCGCCTCGGCGAGCACCGGCAGCTGACCACGGCCCTCGCCGGGCCCGCCGACCGGATCGGATCGACACCGCCCCCGGAACGCGCTCCGGCTGTGCCGCCGGGCCGGAATGTGGCACGGTGACAGACAGGCACGCCCGGTCCGACGTCGCGGATCCGGGCGCGAGCGTGCGCGGAGGGCGAGCATGGCCGAGCAAGAGGTTCCGGCGGAGCCGGTCGACCACGGATCCACGCCCGACCGGAGCCGTGCCGAGGCACCGCGTCCCCTGACGTCCGGCGGCACCCCGTCGGCGACCACGCCCGGCGGCGCGGCCACGTCGGAGCCCGGCTCCGCGGGCCCGTCCGGGTCGTCGCCCGAGCCGCCCGCCGACGACGTACGCCGACAGCCCGCCGCGCCGGCCCGGGGTCGGGTGTCCGTGGCCACCGCCGCCGCGCCCGGCGAGGGCGACGCGGCGCCGCCGGCCAGCCCGAGCGCCGGCACCACCTACCGGGCCGCCGGAACGGCCGCCCCGGCCGCCGCTCCGGTCCCCGGGCAGCGGGGCACGGCGGGAGCGCGGGCCAGCGCCTCCGTACCCGGAATGAGGCGGATCTCGGCCGACGAGGCCGGGGCCATCCGCTCCCGGACGGGCGAGGCCCGGATCTACCGGGCGGCGCCGGTCGACCCGGAGCCCCCCGAGCCCGCCCGGCCCCCGGAGCCGGCGCAGCCGCCGACCCCACCGGTCCCGGAGCCCGAACCGGCGCCGGCCCCCACGCCGCCGGTGCCGGGCCCGAACCCGCCGTCGCCGGCCCCTCCGGTCCCGACCCCGACGCCGCCGGTCCCCGGTCCCTATCCGCCCGGCCCGGTGCCCCCGGTGCCCCCGGGGCCCCGGCCGCCGGGGCCGGTACCGCCCGTGCCGGGTCCGCCCGCGCCGCCACCCGGGCCACCGGTGCCCGCCCCGCCGCCCCCGCCCGGCCCGACGCCGGCACCACCGTTCCCGCCGCCGCCCCTCACGGCCGCCTCGGGCACCAGACCGGCACCCGTCGCGAGCGCCCCGCCGTTCCCCGCGCCCTCGTTCTCGGCGCCGCCGGCCTCCGGGTCGCTGTTCGGCGCGGCCCCGGCCCCCGCGCCGCCGTTCTCCGCGCCCCCGGCCTCGGCACCGCCGTTCTCCGCGCCACCGGCCTCCGCGCGCCCGGCATCCGCGCCACCGGCCTCCGGGTCGCTGTTCGGCGCGCCCCCGGCATCCGCGCCACCGGCCTCCGGGTCGCTGTTCGGCGCGGCCCCGGCATCCGCGCCGCCGGCCTCCGGGTCGCTGTTCGGCGCGGCCCCGGCCTCCGCGCCGCCGGCCTCCGGGTCCTCGTTCTCCGCGCCGCCGGCGTCCGCGCCGCCGGCGTCCGCGCCGCCGGCCTCCGCGGCGCCGGTCGTGCCCGCCCCGGCGCTGCCGGCATGGCCGCCGCCGACCA
>NZ_JBFABA010000037.1:0-59502 GCF_040640115.1 Micromonospora sp. NPDC023644
CGGATGAGCGTCGACAACCTCGCCGACTGGATCGCCACCCGCGGCTACACCGCCTGACCCGACCCACACCACCGAACGACGACAAGGGCCGGCCCCACGGGGCCGGCCCCACGGGGCCGGCCCTTTCGTCGTCTCCGTCCGCGCCCCGCGTCCGCAGCCGCGCCGGAGCCGGGCTCAGCCGCGCCGGAGCCAGGCCCAGCCCCGCCGGAGCCAGGCTCAGCCGCCCGAGTCGGCCAGCTCGGCGCCCTCCGGGACGGTGTCGTCGTCGCGGCTGGCCAGCCAGCCTTCCGGCAGGAAGACCTTGCCGGGCGAGTTGGTGCGGCCGCGCGGCTGGCCCAGCGTGGCCACCGGGAAGGGCACTGTCGGGTCCAGCTTGCCGAGCAGGTCGTCGAGCTGGGCCAGGCTCTCGATCATGGCGAGTTCGCGGCGCAGCTCGCTGCCGACCGGGAAGCCCTTGAGGTACCAGGCGACGTGCTTGCGGAAGTCGGTGCAGCCGTCCCGCTCGCCCCGGGCGGGGGTGCGGGAGCCCGCGGTGAACTGGTCGACCAGCAGTTCGGCGTGGCGACGCATGGTCCGCGCCACCTCGCCGAGGGTGGGCAGCCGGCGCTCCGGGCGGCCGTCGAACGCGGCCTCCAGGTCGGCGAAGAGCCACGGGCGGCCCAGGCAGCCCCGGCCGATCACCACGCCGTCGACGCCCGTGTGCGCCACCATCCGCAGCGCGTCGTCGGCCTCCCAGATGTCGCCGTTGCCGAGCACCGGCACGTCCAGCGCCTGCTTGAGCGTGGCGATGGCGTCCCAGTCCGCCGTGCCGGAGTAGCGCTGCGCCGCCGTACGCCCGTGCAGGGCGACCGCCACCACGCCGGCGTCCTGGGCGGCGAGGCCCGCCTCGACGTACGTCAGGTGGTCGTCGTCGATGCCCTTGCGCATCTTGACCGTGACCGGCACCCCGGCGGGCGACGCGGCGTCCACCGCGGCCCTGACCAGCCGCGCGAAGAGCCGGCGCCGCCACGGCAGCGCCGAGCCGCCGCCCTTGCGGGTGACCTTGGGCACCGGGCAGCCGAAGTTGAGGTCGATGTGGTCGGCGAGATCCTTCTCCACCACGATCCGCACGGCGGCGGCGGTGACCTCGGGGTCGGTGCCGTAGAGCTGGAGGCTGCGGGGCCGCTCGTCGTCGCCGAACGCGATCATGCGCAGCGTCTTCGGGTTCCGCTCGACCAGCGCGACGGTGGTGATCATCTCGCAGACGTAGATGCCGCCGCCCTGCTCCCGGCAGAGCTGCCGGAAGCCGATGTTGGTGATGCCGGCCATCGGCGCGAGCACCACCGGCGGCCACACCTCGTGCCGTCCGAGGGTCAGCGGGCGCAGGGCGGGAACGGTCGGCGCGGTCACCGGACAAGTGTACGGGGCCGGCCGGCGCGCCTTCCCGCGCCGGCCGAGGCCCCGCCGCAGCTCAGCAGCCGGGGAGGCGCTCGATCAGGTAGCGCTCGACCTGGTCCAGCGCGATGCGTTCCTGGGCCATGGTGTCCCGGTTCCGGACGGTCACCGCGTCGTCGTCGAGGGTGTCGAAGTCGACCGTGACGCAGAACGGGGTGCCGATCTCGTCCTGGCGGCGGTAGCGGCGGCCGATCGCCTGCGAGTCGTCGAACTCCACCACCCAGCGCTTGCGCAGGTCGGCGGCGAGGCCCTTCGCCTTCGGCGAGAGCGCGTCGTTGCGCGACAGCGGCAGCACCGCCACCTTGACCGGGGCCAGCCGCGGGTCCAGGCGCAGCACCGTGCGCTTGTCCACGCCGCCCTTGGTGTTCGGCGCCTCGTCCTCGTCGTACGCCTGCAGCAGGAACGCGAGCACCGCGCGGGTCAGGCCGGCGGACGGCTCGATGACGTACGGTATCCAGCGCTCGCCCCTGGCCTGGTCGAAGTAGGACAGGTCGACGCCGGAGTGCCTGCTGTGCGTCGAGAGGTCGAAGTCGGCGCGGTTGGCGATGCCCTCCAGCTCGGCGAACTCGGTGCCGCCGAACTGGAAGCGGTACTCGATGTCCACCGTGCGCTTCGAGTGGTGGCCGAGCTTCTCCTTCGGGCGCTCGTGGAAGCGCAGGTTCCCCTCCGACAGGCCCAGGTCGAGGTACCAGTTCCACCGCTCGGAGAGCCAGTACTCGTGCCACTGCTCGTCCGAGCCCGGCTCGACGAAGAACTCCATCTCCATCTGCTCGAACTCGCGGGTGCGGAAGATGAAGTCGCCCGGGGTGATCTCGTTGCGGAACGACTTGCCGGTCTGGGCGATGCCGAAGGGCGGCTTCTTGCGGGCGACCGTCTCCACGTTCCGGTAGTTGACGAAGATGCCCTGGGCGGTCTCGGGCCGCAGGTAGTGCATGCCCTCCTCGCCCTCGACCGGGCCGAGGAAGGTCTTCATCAGGCCGTTGAACATCTTCGGCTCGGTGAAGGTGCCCCTGTTGCCGCAGTTCGGGCAGTTCAGCTCGGTCAGCGAGGCCGGCGGCCTGCCCTGCCTGGCCTCGTACGCCTCCTCCAAGCGGTCGGCCCGGAACCGCTGGCGGCACGACTGGCACTCGGTCAGCGGATCGACGAAGGCGTCCAGGTGGCCGGAGGCAGCCCAGACGTCGCGGGCGAGGATCACGGCGGAGTCCAGGCCGACCACGTCGTCGCGCTGCTGGACCATCGTCTTCCACCACTGCCGGCGGACGTTCTCCTTCAGCTCCACGCCGAGCGGACCGTAGTCCCACGCCGACCGGCTGCCTCCGTAGATCTCGCTGGAGGGGAAGACGAAGCCTCGGCGCTTGGCGAGGCTGACGACGGCGTCGAGACGGTCGGCTGACATGTTTCCTCCTACACCGACTGGCGGCCGGCGGAGACGCGGAAGGACGGAAGGAACAGCTCGGGACCCGCGCCGTCCCGGGCCCAGCAGAATACCGGGGCGGTCAGCTCACCCCGCACACCTCCATGCCGCCTGTCTGCTGGTCCTGCCCGAGGGTGACCTCCTGCCGGTCCTGCTGGCCGCCGGTGTAGGTCACGTCGACCGGCACGGTGAGGGAGACGGCATCGACGTCGCCCACCCGGAACGTCGCGATCCGCGGCTCGGCGGCCACCCGGCGCTCGAACTCCCGGCGCGACTCGCGCCGCTGCGCGTCGTCGCAGAGCTGGTCGTACGCCGCGCCGTACTTCCGCTCGACGAGCGCCTGGTAGTAGTCGGTGGAGACGGCGCGCCCCTGCTCGCGCACAGCCTGCACCCCGGTCACGGCCAGACCGACCACGGCCGCGCCGCCACCGCCGCAGCAGAGCAGCACGGCGAGTGCCCCGGCGCCCAGCCCCAGCCAGAGCCGGGTGTTGCGCCCCTCGGTCGGCGGTGCCGCGAACGGCGGGGCGACCCCCGGTCCGGGCGGCGGGGCGGGCGCGCCCGGGTCCGCCGGCGGACCGGGCACGGCGGGCGGCTGCGCCCCCTGCTGGCCGGGCGGCGGAGGGTACGGCGGCGGGATCGCCGGTCCGGGAGCGGTCATGAGAGCAATGTAGTGCCCACGGGCTCAGCGGTAAGGACCAGCGGCCCGATCACTGGCGGCCGGGACGACGTCCCCGCCCGGGGCGGCGCTGGCGAGCGCCTCGTACGCCGACGGCTCGTCGACCGACTCGGCGAGCAGCGGCACGGCGGTGATCTTGACGTCGAAGCCGCCCAGGGCGCGCCGGTAGGTGCCGACCGACTCCCATTCGGTGACCAGGCACCAGTGCCGGGGGTCGTCCAGCGCCCGGACCAGTTGGCCGCGGAGGTAACCGGGGCGGGCCGCGAGCGCGGCGAGGGCGGCGTGCGCCCGTTCGGTGAACGCGTCGGCGACATCGACGTCGACCACGAACCGGTTCGTCACCAGCACGGGGTTCCTCCTCGTAGAGTCTGTGGGATGCAGCGTACGCAGAGCCCCCTGCCGGCCCGGCTGGCCCGGGCGAACCCGACGACGGTGTTCCTGGTCACCCTGGTGCTGGTGCTGGTCGCGTTCTTCACCCCCGGCGTGGTCGGCGGGCTGCTCACCCTGCTGCTCGCCGCGGCCGTGGCCGCGCTGATGGTCACCACCTGGTCGGTGCAGACGGCGCAGACCCGGCTGATCCGGCTGGTGGCGCTCACCCTGCTGGTCACCGCGGGCCTGGTGAAGCTGTTCTGACATGCAAGCATGCGTTTTTGACAATCATTATCGTTGTCGCGGACAGTTCGAGACATGAACCTCCGTTCCGCCCCACGCACCCTGGCCGTCGCCACCACCGCCCTGCTCGCCCTGGGCGGTGTCGCGGCCTGTTCCGACGACGACACGGCCGGCCCCGACCCGCAGCGGGTCGACGTGGTGGCCGCCTTCTACCCGTTGCAGTTCCTCGCCGAGCGCATCGGCGGCGACGCGGTGAAGGTGAGCAACCTGGTGAAGCCCGGGGCGGAACCGCACGATCTGGAGCTGAACCCGGGCCAGGTCGGCCAGGTCGCCGAGGCGGAGCTGGTCGTCCTCCTCAAGGGCTTCCAGCCGGCGCTGGACGAGGCCGTCGAGCAGAACGCCAAGGACCGCGCGTTCGACGTGTCGACCGTGCAGCCGCTGATGGACGCCGCCGCGGGCGGCCACGACCACGACCACGAGGGCGAGGAGCACGCCCACCCCGAGGAGTCGGGCAAGCCTAAGGAGTCGGGCAAGGCCGAGGAGCCCGGCCACGAGGAGCCCGGCCACGAGGAGGGCGGCACCAAGGACCCGCACCTGTGGCTGGACCCGACCCGCCTGGCCACGGTCGGCGACAAGCTCGCCGAGCGGCTCGGCCAGGCCGACCCGGACCGCGCCGCCGACTACACCGCCCGCGCCGGGGCGCTGCGCACCGAACTGGAGAAGCTGGACGCCGAGTTCACGGCCGGGCTGAAGACCTGCCAGCGGCGGGAGATCGTCGTCAGCCACACCGCCTTCGGCTACCTGACCGAGCGCTACAAGCTGGAGCAGATCGGCATCACCGGCCTCAGCCCGGAGAACGAGCCCGCCCCGCAGCGCCTGGCCGAGGTCGCCCAGGAGGCCCGGGAGCACAAGGCCACGACGATCTTCTTCGAGACGCTGGTCAGCCCGAAGGTGGCCCAGACCATCGCCGCCGAGGTCGGCGCGAAGACCGCGGTGCTGGACCCCCTGGAGGGGCTGTCGACCGGCGGCGGCGACTACCTTTCGGTGATGCGTACCAACCTTGCGACCCTGAGGACGGCGTTGAGCTGCTCGTGACATCCCCAGTCATCACCGTCGCGCACGGGGTGGTCGGCTACGACGGCCGCCCCGTGCTGCGCGACGTCTCGCTGACCGTGACCGCCGGCGAGGTGGTCGCGGTGCTCGGCGCCAACGGCTCCGGCAAGTCCACCCTGATCCGCGCCGCGCTCGGCCTGGTGCCGCTCAGCTCCGGGTCGGTCACCCTCTTCGACCGTCCGTTGCGCCGCTTCCGGCAGTGGCACCGGATCGGGTACGTACCGCAGCGCCTCGGCGCCGGCAGCGGCGTGCCGGCCACCGTCCGCGAGGTGGTGGCCTCCGGCCGGCTCGCCCGGCGCGGGGTGCTGCGCCCGCCCGGCGCGGCGGACCGGGCGGCGGTGACCGCCGCGCTGGAGGCGGTCGGGCTCGCCGACCGGGCCGACGATCCCGTCGGCACCCTCTCCGGCGGGCAGCAGCAGCGCACCCTGATCGCCCGGGCGCTGGCCGGCCGGCCGGAGCTGCTGGTCCTCGACGAGCCGACCGCCGGGGTCGACGCGGCCAGCCAGGAGGCGTTCGCCGGGGCGCTGCACGACTTCGTCGCCGGCGGCGGCACGGTGCTGCTGGTGGCCCACGAGCTCGGGCCGCTGCGGCCGCTGATCAGCCGGGCGGTCGTCGTACACCAGGGTGGGATCTGCCACGACGGCGCGGTGCCCGAGCCCGCCGGCCACCACGCGGAGCCCGACCACGACCACGTGCACCCGCACGGTCCCGACGAGCCCGCCGGGCTGTGGAGCAGCTGAGATGGAACTCTTCCAGTACCCCTACATGCAGCGGGCCCTGATCGGGGCGCTGATCATCGGCCTGGCCGCACCGGCGCTCGGCATCTACCTCGTGCAGCGGCGGCTCGCCCTGATCGGCGACGGGGTGGGGCACGTGGCGCTCACCGGCGTCGGCGCGGGCCTGCTGCTCAACCGGTCCCCGGTGCTCGTCGCGGTGGCCGTGGCGACCGCCGGTGCGATCACCATCGAGCTGGTCCGCGCCCGCGGGCGCACCTCCGGCGACCTGGCCCTGGCCCTGCTCTTCTACGGCGGCATCGCCGGCGGCGTGACGCTGGTCGGGCTCTCCGACAGCACCAGCGCCAACCTGAACGCCTACCTGTTCGGATCGCTGACCACGATCTCCCCGCAGGACCTGACCACGATCGCGGTGCTCGGCGTCGCGATCGGGGTGACCATGCTGGCGCTGCGCCCGGCCCTGTTCGCGGTCTGCCACGACGAGGAGTACGCCCGGGTCTCCGGCCTGCCGGTGCGCACGCTCAACCTGCTGCTCGCCGTGGCCACCGCGGTCACCGTGACGATCGCCATGCGGGCCGTCGGGGTGCTGCTGATCAGCGCCCTGATGGTGGTGCCGGTGGCCACCGCGCAGCAGGTGACCCGGGGGTTCCGCAGCACGATGACGGCGGCGATGGCGCTCGGACTCTTCGCGGCCGGCTCCGGGGTCTACGTGGCGGCGAACGCCGACACCGCCCCCGGCGCCTCGGTGGTGCTGATGGCGATCGCCTCGTTCGGGGTGGTCGCGGTCCTCGGCGCGGTGTGGCGGGTGCTGCGCCGACGGCGCACCCCGGCCGCCGCGCCCGCGCCCGAGCCGCACGAGGTGGTGCTGCACTGATCCGGGCCGGCGGCGTGTGATCCTGGTCAGCGGCGTGTCGGCGGGATTGGTTACCGTTACGGGGTGACCGACGGATCAGGCTACGACGCCTTCGAGGGCGCGAGCGAGCTGCTGCGTGCCCTCTCGGCGCCGATCCGGCTGGCCATCGTCAGCGAGCTCGCCGAGGGCGAGCGCTGCGTGCACGAGCTGGTCGACAAGCTCGGCGCCGCGCAGCCGCTGGTCTCCCAGCACCTCCGGGTGCTGCGGGGCGCCGGCGTGGTGCGCGGCTCCCGGCGGGGTCGCGAGATCGCGTACGCGCTGGTCGACGAGCACGTCGCACACATCGTGGCCGACGCGGTGAGCCACGCCGGGGAGGGATCATGAGCATGACCGGTTCCACGGTCCGCAACACCCGGCAGCGCTCGGCGGTGAGCGCGCTGCTCGGCGAGCTGGAGGGCTTCCACAGCGCGCAGGAGCTGCACGCGATGCTGCGCGAGCGCGGCGAGCGGGTCGGGCTGACCACCGTCTACCGCACCTTGCAGGGGCTCGCCGACACGGGCGAGATCGACGTGATGCGCCCGCCGGGCGGCGAACACCTCTACCGCCGGTGCAGCGAGGGCCACCACCACCACCTGGTCTGCCGGGCCTGCGGGCGCACCGTGGAGGTGGCGGGGCCGACGGTGGAGAACTGGGCCGAGCGGGTGGCGGCGAAGCACGGCTACGCCGACGTCAGCCACACCCTGGAGATCTTCGGCACCTGCCCGGCCTGCACGGGCTGACACAGGGCGGCACGCCGCCGCTGCTCCCCCGCCGCCGCTGCACACCGTCCGCCGAGCGGTGTGCCACGCTGCACCGCCCGCCGCCGGACGGTGCCCCGCCGCTGCACCGTCCGCCGCCGAGCGGTGTGCCGCCGGTCCGTCGCGTGCCGGGGACGGCCGCGCGTGGCACGCTGTCCGGCGTGAAGATCTACGCCGATCGTTTCCCGACCGCCGTCCGACAGATGATCACCGACCTGCTCGTCGTCGCCTGGGTGTACGGCGCGATCCGTGGCGCGCTGTGGCTGCACGACCTGGTCCAGAAGCTCGCCGTACCCGGGCAGAAGCTGGAGGGCGCCGGCGGCGGCCTGGCCGACAACCTGGCCGAGGCGGGCGGCAAGGTCGGCCGGGTGCCGCTGGTCGGCGACGAGCTGACCGCGCCGTTCGAGCGCGCCGCCACCGCCGCCCGCTCGCTGGCCGAGGCGGGCCGGGACCAGCAGGAGCTGGTCGACCAGCTCGCGCTCGCGCTGGCCGTCGCCGTGCTGGTCTTCCCGCTCGGCCTGGTGCTCTTCGGGTGGCTGCCGCTGCGGGTGCGCTGGATGCGCCGGGCCGCCTCGGCCGCGAAGCTGGCCGCCGCCCCCGCCGGCCGGGACCTGCTCGCGCTGCGCGCGCTGGCCACCCAGCCGCTGGGGCGGCTGACCCGGATCGCGCCCGACGTGGCCGAGGCGTGGCGGCGCGGCGACGACGCCACCGTGGACGCCCTCGCCGCGCTGGAGCTACGCCAGCTCGGCCTCCGCAGCACGCGCTGACCCCGCCCTCACCCCCGCGATCATGCAGTTGTGGTGCCCGGAGCGTCCGCACCCGCCCCTTCTGCGGGGCACCAGAACTGCATGATCGACCCGGGTCAGGGGTGCGGCGGGCGGGGCGGTCGACGTCACCGCGCGGGCGGGATGCGGCGGCGGACGTCGTCGGCGGTGGACGGGCCGGGCGACCAGCGGGCCACCCAGGGCAGGTCGTCGGCGGGGGTGATCACACCGTCCTCCAGCGCGGCGTAGCGCCCGGCCAGGATCCGCTTCGCGGCGACCGTGTCGACGGAGTCGGTGTTGTCCCACAGGGCGGCGAAGAGCGCGTCGACGCGGACCCGGGCCTGCCGGCAGAACAGGTCGGCCAGCTCCACGTTCTCGGGCCGGGCCTCCCGCTCGGCATGGGCGCGCACGCAGACCGCGGACATCGCGAACAGCTCCGCGCCGATGTCCACCACCCGGCCGAGAAACGCCTGCTTGCGCTCCATCTTCCCCTGCCAGCGGGACATCGCGTAGAACGTCGAGCGGGCCAGCTTGCGCGAGGCGCGCTCCACCTGCCGCAGGTGCCCGGCGAGCGGGCCGAACTCGGCGTACGCCGACGGGCGCTGTCCCCTGCCGACGGCGAGGGTGGGCAGCCACTTCGCGTAGAAGGCGCCGGCCCGCGCCCCGGCCTTCGCCTTGCGGCCGAGCCCGGCGTCCGGGTCGATGATGTCGCCGGCGACCGACAGGTGCGCGTCGACCGCCTCCCGCGCGATGAGCAGGTGCATGATCTCCGTGGAGCCCTCGAAGATGCGGTTGATCCGCAGGTCGCGCAGCATCTGCTCGACGGCGGCCGGCCGCTCGCCCCGGGCGGCGAGCGAGTCGGCCGTCTCGTAGCCGCGGCCGCCCCGGATCTGCACCAGCTCGTCGGCGATCTTCCAGGCCATCTCGCTGGCGTAGAGCTTGACCAGCGCCGCCTCGATCCGGATGTCGTTGCGGTCGTCGTCGGCGAGCAGGCAGCAGAGGTCCAGCATGGTCTCCATGCCGTACGTCGTCGCGGCGATGAAGGAGAGCTTCTGGGCCACCGCCTCGTGCTCGCCCACGGGCCGCCCCCACTGCACCCGGTCGGCGGCCCACTCCCGGGCGACGTTCAACGCCCACTTGCCGGCGCCGACGCACATGGCCGGCAGCGACAGCCGCCCGGTGTTCAGGGTGGTCAGCGCGATCTTGAGGCCCTTGCCCTCGCCGCCGATGACGTTCTCCTTCGGCACGAAGACGTCGTGGAAGCGGGTCAGGCTGTTCTCCAGGCCCCGCAGGCCGATGAAGGCGTTGCGCCGTTCGACGGTGATGCCCTCGGTGTCGCCCTCGACGACGAAGGCGGTGATCCCGCCGCGCCGCCCCTCGGCGGCGGGCACCCGGGCCATCACCACGAGCAGGGTCGCGACGGTGCCGTTGGTGGCCCACAGCTTCACGCCGTTGAGCCGGTAGCCGGTGCCGTCGGGCGTGGGCTCGGCGGTGGTGGCCAGCCGGGCCGGGTCGGAGCCGACGTCCGGTTCGGTGAGCAGGAACGCGGAGACCTCACCGGCGGCGAGCCGGGGCAGGAAGCGCTGCTTCTGCTCGGCGGTGCCGAACATCTTCAACGGCTGGGGCACCCCGATGGACTGGTGCGCCGAGAGCAGGGCGCCGATCGCCGGGCTGACCGAGCCGGCCAGCATGAGCGCCCGGCAGTAGTGCAGGTTGCTGAGCCCGAGCCCGCCGTACGACCGGTCGATCTTCATGCCGAACGCGCCGAGCCGGGCCAGTCCCTCGAACACCTCGTCCGGAATGGACGCGTCCCGCTCGATCGCGGCACCGTCCACCTCGGAGGCGAGGAACTCGCGGAGCCGGCCGAGGAACTCGTCGGCGCGGGCGGCGTCCGCCGGGTCGGAGCGCGGCCAGGGGTCGATCAGGTCGAGCCGGAACCGGCCGAGGAAGAGCTCCTTGCCGAAGCTGGGACGGTCCCAGGAGGACTCCCGGGCCGCCTCGGCGACCTGGCGGGCCTCCTTCTCGGAGACCTGACCAGCCTCCGTCGGCAGGGGTCCGGCCGCGCCGGCCGGTGGCGGGCCGTCGGCGGCGGTCGACGCCGGCTGGTCGGCGCCTGATTCGTCGGGCGCGGGTCGGCTGTTCTGTGTCGTGGTCACGGCGGCCCCCTCGAACCTCGGTCCGGATGCGTCAACGTGCTCGACAAACAGCACGCTACCCCCGGCTGTTACCCAGGGGTAGCGGTCGGTAAAGATCGAGTTGTGTCGACTTCGGTCAGTCGCCGAGGGACCGCGGCTCGTTGTCGTCGTCGTCGCTGTCGTCGTCGCCCCAGTTGCGCCGGGAGAACGGCAGGAACACCCAGAAGGTGAGGAACCAGAGCCCGGTGAGGCCGCTGAGCACCAGGGCGATGCTCCGGTCCAGCACGAAGTCGGTGATCAGCAGGACCGCGCTGACCATCGAGATCAGCATGAAGGCGAGGCCGCCGCTGGCCATCCGGTGGGCGAACCGGACCAGCTCCGGCTTGCGGCCCTGCCGGAACAGCGCGCGGTGGAACGCCACCGGCGAAATGATCATCGCGGTGGCGGCGGCCGCCGCCAGCAACGCGACGATGTAGACGTCCTTCTGGAAGCCGCTGGTGCGGGTGAAGCCGTTGCTGAACGGCAGGGTGAGGAGGAAGGCGAAGAGGATCTGCACACCGGTCTGGGCGACCCGCAGTTCCTGGAGCAGGTCGGCGAAGTTGCGCTGCCAGCGCTGCTTCTCGGTTTCCTTGGACACGCGCTACCTCCGGTCAGACGGTACTGCCGGCGGGGGGCGGCCGGCGGCAGCATCGCTCATGCCCCACCGGCCGACGCGCGAAACCGACTCACGTCGTCACCGGAGGCGCCGGTCCGCCCGATCAGGAGCCGCGCCGGATCCGGCCGGCGTAGCGGGCCTCCAGGGCGCTGTTGTGCTCGTCGCCCCCGGCGATGTTGGCCGACAGGTAGACCGGGGGACGCTCCCCCGCCGCCAGCAGCCGGGCCACCACCTCGACCGTGATCTGCTGCGCCAGCAGCGCCGCCGTGATCGACGAGACCGCGCCGACCGCGCCGCCGCCGGGCAGCGGCAGCGTCGCGTCGCCGTACGGGGCGCCGTTGTCGAGCACCACGTCGGCGAAGTCGGCGAGCTTGCGCCCCGACGGGTGACGCGAGGTCATCTGCCCGGAGTGCTGCGCCGAGGTGATCGCGACCAGCCCGTGGCCCTTCTCCTTGACCAGCGACGCGAACTCCACCATCGCGCCGTTCACGCCGGAGTTGGAGGCGAGCACGAAGACATCCCGGGGGCCGATCGGGGCCAGCTCGTAGAGGCGGTGCGCCACCGACGGGTCGCGCTCCAGCAACGGCCCGAGCACGTCCGTCGGGGCGCCGCCGAGCAGCACCAGGTCCCGCAGGGCGATCCGGTTCGTCGGCACCAGCCCGCCGGCCCGCCCGGCGATCTCCATGGCCAGCGCCTCGGAGTGGCCGGTGCCGAACGCCTGGACCACGCCGTCGGCGCGTACCGCCTCGGCGATCAGGTCGGCGGCCCGCCCCACCGCCTCGCGTTGGCTCTCGGCCACCCGGTTCATCGTGGCGGTCACCACGGCCAGGAACTCCTCGGCGCTCACCGGCATGTCTGCTCCGTCCATGTCGTACCTCCGTCGGGGTGGGGGGCCCGGCGTCCGCCGGGCGGTGTCGCGGGGAGGGTCACACCGGGTCGTGCACGCGGGCCAGGATCGCCTCGGCCAGCGGGGCGGGCGCCTCGTCGGGGATCCAGTGGCTCACCCGGGGCAGCTCGACGAAGCGGTAGTCGCCGGTCACGTGCTCGGCGCACGCCTCGGCGGCGGTCCGGCCGATCGCGATGTCGCGGCCGCTCCACACGAACGTGGTCGGCACCGCCACCGGCCCGGTGGCCGCCAGGTCCCGGCGGGACATGGCGCGGTACCAGTTCAGCGCGGCGGTCAGCGCGCCCGGCTCGCGCATCGGGTCCGCGTACGCGGCCACCCGCGCGTCGTCGCCGACCCCGTGCAGCATCCGGCGCAGCCCGGTCGCGCCCAGCACGAGCAGCGCCTTCTCCGCCTTGCCCGGCTTGCGGAACAGCGTCATGTACGCCGAGCGCGCCTTCTGCCCCGCGTCCTCGGCCAGCGCCCAGGCCATCGCGCCGGGGTGCGGCACCGAGACCGCGGTCAGCGTGCGGACCCGCTCGGGATGGTGGGCCGCGACGGCCCAGGCCACGATCGCGCCCCAGTCGTGCCCCACCAGGTGCGCCGCGTCGACGCCCAGCCCGTCGAGCAGGCCCACCGCGTCGGCGACCAGCTCCGGCAGCCGGTACGCCTCGACCGCCTCGGGTCGCGCGCCCGGCGAGTAGCCGCGCTGGTCCGGCGCGTACGTGCGCAGGCCGGCGGCATGCAGCGCCGGCACCACGTCGTCGAACTCCCCGCCGTGCTGGGGGAAGCCGTGCAGCAGCAGGACGGGCGCGCCGCCCTCCGGTCCGCCGACGCGGACGTCGAACGTGAACCCCCGGGCCTCGATCCGCATGATCGTGAGCCTACCCACGGTGGGCGCGGGTCACTCGTACTGTTGCCGGGGTGGGGGCACCTGCCGCCAGGACTCCACGTCCAGGTAGGGGATCTCGGCGTCGTTGACCGGGTCCCGGGCGATCCGGTCGCTGTAGCGGCCGGTCACCTCGATCCAGGTGTCGTCGGCGAGCCGGTCGGGGGCCGCGCCGGTCAGGCCCAGCTTCACCGGCCGCCCGTCGGCGGCGCAGCAGGAGAGCACCATCCGGGCCAGCAGCGGCCGGCCGTCGGGGCCGGTGGTGACGAAGCCGGTCAGTTGGACCCGGCGGTCGCCGATCGAGGCGCCCCGGTCGAACAGCGCCCGGGAGGCGTAGTCGAGCACGGCCACCCGCACCGGGTCGCCGTCGGGCAGCGGCGGGTAGTCGGACGGCTGCTGGCGGGTGGAGACGGCGGTGCCGGCCTGGCCGGCCGCGTACGAGCCCAGGGCCGGCGGGGCGACCAGCAGCAGGCCCAGCACGGGCAGGATCAGCAACCAGCCGACCCGCGGCTCGTGGTGGTCGTGCGCGTCGTCGTGGTCTGGTGCGTCGTGCTGGTCGGCGGGCGTGCGCCGCAGGATGGGGCGCAGCTCGTAGAAGAGGGTCATGACCGCGGCGGCCACCAGCAGCAGGCCGGCGGCGATCAGGAAGGGCCGCAGCCCTTCCTTGACGTAGCGCAGGTGCAGGTCGGTGAGGCTGGCCCGGACCACCGCGCCCCCGAGCAGCAGCAGGACGACCGCCTGCGCCTGCCGGTTCACAGCAGCACCGCCCCGGTCGCGGCGGCCACCGCGACGGCCACCGCGAAGGTGGTCGGGGCGAACCGCAGCGCGAACCGCCGGCCGAAGACTCCGGCCTGCATCGAGATGAGCTTGAGGTCGACCATCGGCCCCACCACCAGGAAGACCAGTCGGGAGGTCAGCGAGAACTGCGACAGCGAGGCGGCGACGAAGGCGTCCGCCTCGGAGCAGAGCGAGAGCAGCACCGCGAGCCCCGCCAGCGCGAGCACCGAGAGCACGGGTTCGTCGGCGAGGGTCTGCAACCAGCGCTCCGGCACGACGACGTTGATCGTGGCCGCCGCCGCGGCGCCGATCACCAGGAACCCGCCGGCGTGTGTGACGTCGTGCCGGACCGCCCCCCAGAACGCCCGCCCGCGCGAGCTGTCGTCCAGCTCCGGGCGGCGCGGCAGCCGGATCCAGTCGGCCCGGCCGAGGCGCAGCCACAGCCAGCCCATGACCATCGCGACGACCAGGCTCGCGACGGCCCGGCCGAGGACCATCGCCGGGTCTTCGGGGAAGGCCACCGCGGTGGCGGTGAGCACGATCGGGTTGATCGCCGGGGCGGCGAGCAGGAACGCCAGGGCGGCGGCGGGGGTGACCCCGCGCCGGATCAGCGAGCCGGCGATCGGCACGGCCCCGCACTCGCAGCCGGGCAGCACCACGCCGGCCGCGCTGGCCACCGGCACCGCGAGCGCGGGATGGCGCGGCAGCGCCCGGGCCCAGAACGACCGGGGCACGAAGACCGCGATCACCGCGGAGAGCAGCACCCCGAAGACCAGGAACGGCACCGCCTGCACCATGACCGAGACGAAGACGGTGGTCCAGGTCTGCAACCGGGGCGCGGAGAGGGCGCGGGCGAGCGGCTCGCGGAAGACGATCAGCAGGATCAGCAGGCCGGCGAGCACCTCCACCGACCCGATCCGCCGCTCCGGGCGGCGGGGCGCCGCCGGCGTCTTTTCGCGTACGCCCGGGGCGGCCACGCCCACCGCGCCCGGGTGCGGCCCGTCCGGCGCGCGGCGGTCAGCCTCGGATGTCACGTACGTGTCCCTCTGCCGGTTCTCCAGTGGCCGTCCGAGAGTACCGGGGCGAAATCGACCGCGTCGATCGAACGCGCTGGTGAGCTGCGGAAAGATCACTTTGCCCGATGATCTTCAAAGGTGTTAGCGTCGGCGCGACAACTTCACATCCGACAGGGGAGCGCACAGCGCTGAGAGTGCGGGCACCGCCCGCAGACCCTCGAACCTGATCTGGGTAATGCCAGCGCAGGGAGTTCGGTCGACCTCCAGCCGCGTCGACGTCCGGCACATCCGGGCGCGGCGTGCGTCTTCTCCTGGTTCTCGTTCGGGACTGGGAGCAATCATGCGAGACAACAACACCACCACCCGGTGGCGCACCGTCGACGTCGTCGTCGCCGCGGTGATCGCGGTGGCCTTCGGCGTCATCTTCTGGGCCTGGGGCCTGCTGTGGCGGGCCGTCGACCCGGCGTTCGCGTTCTTCCCCGCCGGCCAGGCGATCATGTACGGCGTGTGGCTGGTCCCGGCCGTCCTCGGCGGCCTGGTGATCCGCAAGCCCGGCGCGGCGCTCTTCTGCGAGGCGGTGGCGGCGACGGTCTCCGCGCTGCTCGGCTCGGAGTGGGGCGGCGTCACCATCGTCCAGGGCCTGATCCAGGGGCTCGGCGCCGAGCTGGCCTTCGCCGCGTTCCGCTACCGCTCGTTCCGGCTGCCCACCGCGCTGCTCGCCGGCGCGCTGACCGGCCTCGGCGCGGCGCTGTTCGACTTCTTCGTCTGGAACAGCGAGTACGCCCTGGGCAGCTACCGGATCCCGTACGCCCTGCTCACCATCGTCAGCGCCACCGTCGTCGCCGGTGCCGGCGGCTGGGCCCTGACCCGCGCCCTGGCCACCACGGGCGCCCTGGACCGGTTCCCCGCCGCCCGCGACCGCGCCCCGATCTGACCCGCACCACGGAATCGGGGCCGATCATGAGGTTGACGGCGACGTGGATCTCCGTGGGCGCCGCCAACCTCATGATCGGCGCCCGCGGGCGGGCCCGAAGGGGGGCGCGGTGGGGGCGGTGACGCTGCGGGGGTTCGGGTGGCGGCACGCCGGGCGGCGGGCGTGGGCCGTACGCGGGGTGGACCTGCGCGTCGAGGCCGGCGAGCGGGTGCTGCTGCTGGGACCCTCCGGGGCCGGCAAGAGCACCCTGCTCGCCGCGCTGGCCGGGCTGCTGCCCGAGGACTCGGGCGAGCAGGAGGGCACCGTCGAGATCGACGGGCTCGACCCCCGCAAGGGCCGGGAGCGGGTGGGCATCGTCTTCCAGGACCCGCAGACCCAGCTCGTGATGGCCCGCAGCGGCGACGACGTGGCGTTCGGGCTGGAGAACCGGGGGGTCCCCGCCGGGGAGATCTGGCCCCGCGTCGACGAGGCGCTGACCCGGGTCGGCTTCCCGTACCCCCGGGACCGCCCCACCGCCGCGCTCTCCGGCGGCGAGCAGCAACGGCTCGCCCTGGCCGGGGTGCTGGCGCTGCGGCCCGGGTTGCTGCTGCTCGACGAGCCGACCGCCAACCTCGACCCGACCGGCGCGGCGCTGATCCGGGCGGCGGTGGCCGGCGCGCTGGACGCCGACACCACGCTGATCCTGGTCGAGCACCGGGTCGCCGAGGCGCTGCCCCTGGTCGACCGGGTGGTCGTGCTCGAACCCGGCGGCGGCGTCCGCGCCGACGGCACGCCCGAGGCGGTCTTCGGCACGCACGGCGACGCGCTCGCCGACGAGGGCGTCTGGGTGCCCGGCCGCCCGGTACCGCCCCGCCACGCGACCGCGCCGGCCGGCGACGTGCTGCTCACCGCCGACCGGCTCGCCCTGCCGCCCCGGCTGGCCGCCGTCGACCTGGCGGTACGCGCCGGCGAGGCGCTCGCCGTCCTCGGGCCCAACGGGGCCGGCAAGTCGACCCTCGCCCTGCTGCTCGGTGGCCTGCTCAAGCCCGGAGCCGGCCGGGTCGCGGCGACGACGGCACTGGCCGGCGACGACGCCCGCACTCCCCCGCACCGCTGGCGCGCCCCGGCGCTGGCCCGCCGGGTCGGCTCGGTCTTCCAGGACCCGGAGCACCAGTTCGTCACCAACACCGTCTTCGACGAGCTGGCGCTCGGCCCGCGCCGCACCGGCCAGCCCGAGGCGGCGGTCCGGTCCATCGTGGACGGACTGTTGTCCCGGCTGCGGCTGACGAAGCTCGCGGCGGCCAACCCGTACACCCTCTCCGGCGGGGAGGCGCGGCGGCTGAGCGTCGCGACCGCCCTGGCCACCGCGCCCCGCCTGCTCGTCTGCGACGAACCGACCTTCGGCCAGGACCGGCGCACCTGGCTGGAGCTGGTGGACCTCTTCGCCGAGCTGCGCGACGCCGGGCACGGCCTGGTCGCCGTGACCCACGATGCGGAGTTCGTCGCCGCCCTGGCAGACCGCCGCCTCACCCTGGAGCGGGCGTGACCAGCCCCGACCGGACCGCCGCACCGGTCACCCAGCCGGATCGCCGCCTCACCCTGGAGCGCCCGTGACCAGCCCCGACCGGACCGCCGCACCGGTCACCCAGCCGGGCCGCCGCCTCACCCGGGAGCGGGCGTGATCAGTTTCGAGCCCGTCGCCGCGCCGGAGGCGCCGCTGGCCCGGCGCAACCCGGTGGCCAAGCTCGCCGCGGCGCTGGTGTTCTCGTTCATCCTGATCGCCACCCTGGACCCGGTGGCCCCGGCCATCGCGATCGCCGTCGAACTGGCCGTGCTGCCGCTGTTCGGGGTCCGCCTCCGGGTGTTGGCGCGGCGGGCCTGGCCGCTGCTCGTCGGCGCGGTCGGCGTGGTGGTGACGCTGGTGCTCTTCGCGGCCGAGCGCTCCGGCCGGGTGCTGGTCGAGGCCGGCCCGGCGGTGGTCACCTCCGGGGTGCTGCTCACCGCGCTCGGCCTGGTGCTGCGCATGTTCGCGGTCGCGCTGCCCGGCGTGATCGTCTTCGCCACCACGGACCCGACGGACCTGGCGGACGCGCTGATCCAGAACGCGAAGGCGCCGGCCCGGTTCGCCATCGGGGCGCTGGCCGCGTTCCGGCTCGTGCCGCTGCTGGGGCAGGAGTGGCAGATGATCTCCATGGCCCGCCGCGCGCGGGGGGTCGAGGCCGGCCGCAACCCGCTGGCGCAGCTGCGGCTGTTCGTGTCGACGGCCTTCGCGCTGCTGGTCGGGGCGATCCGCCGGGGCACCCGGCTGGCCGTGGCGATGGACGCCCGGGGCTTCGACGCCGGGACCCCGCGCACCGTCGCCCGGCGACAGCACTTCGTGGTCGCCGACGGCCTGCTGATCATCGGCGCGGCGGTGCTCGCCGGGGCCGCGCTGACCGTGAGCGTGCTGCTCGGCACCTTCCGCCCGTTGATCGGCTGACGCCGCCCGTCGACGGGCTGACGTAGCCCGTCGAGCGGCGGACGGGCCGGGCAGCGGACGGGCCGGGTGGAGTCGCCGGTGACGACGGCTCCACCCGGCCGGCGCCGTCAGCTGCGCCGGAAGGCGTACCGGCGGGCCTGCCCGGCCTTCTGGCCGCGCAGCGCGCCGGAACGCCCGGCGCCGGAGACCGGCGGACCGGCCTTCGGCGCCGCCGGCCGGTCGACCGGCAGCGCCGGCACGACCGGCGCGACCGCCACCTCGTCGAGGTTGACCGGCGTCAGGTCCGCGACGGACGGCGTGGGGACGGTGGTACGGGACTTCTTCGGGTTGCGCCTGGCGGGCATCCGGTGCCTCCTCGGGTCTGCGGGCCCTTCCGCACCGGAGCGACGTCCGGTGAGCTGGCCCGCCTCGTTCGGCGACCGTCGCGCGACGGTCGGGCGGGATCGGGACTGCTGCCCGGGATCGGCCACGAGGAACACCGCCGCCTCGACGGCAGGTGCGGAATGCGGACGCCCGGGAGCACGCGGACCCGCGGCGATGCGGCGGCGGGTCGGCTCGGAGGTGGGGCGTCAGTTGCGCATGCCCACACGGTAGCCGCCCGACCGGTCGCGCGCAGCCGAATTACCGGCGGGGTCGGCGGCGGGCCGGTCGCGCTGCGCGGAGGCCGCCCGGCGGCGGATCGTCGGCCAGCCCCGCGCCCCTCGGGCCACCACCCGGTGACAGGCTGCCCGACACGGCCTCCGGGGCGCCCCGCCCGCGATACGGTCGCCGCGACAGGTCTCGACGGCGGAGGGCGGGCGGATGGCCGGGCGGGCGACGGCGCGGATCGGCGTGACCGGGCTGGCGGTGATGGGTCGGAACCTGGCCCGGAACCTGGCCCGCAACGGCTTCGCCGTGGCGGTGCACAACCGCTCGGCGGAGCGCACCCGCAGCCTCCTCGCGGAGCACGGCGACGAGGGGACCTTCCTGCCCGCCGAGTCGATGGCCGACTTCGTCGCGTCGCTGGAGCGCCCCCGGGCGGTCATCGTGATGGTCAAGGCGGGCAAGCCCACCGACGCCGTGGTCGACGAGCTGGTCCCGCTGCTCGACGCCGGCGACATCGTCGTGGACTGCGGCAACGCGCACTTCGCCGACACCCGCCGGCGGGAGGAGGCGCTGCGCGCCCACGGCCTGCACTTCGTCGGCACCGGCGTCTCCGGCGGCGAGGAGGGCGCCCTGCGCGGCCCGAGCATCATGCCGGGCGGGTCCGCGGAGTCGTACCGCACGCTCGGGCCGATCTTCGAACAGATCGCCGCCCAGGTGGACGGGGTGCCGTGCTGCCGGCACATCGGGCCGGACGGCGCCGGGCACTTCGTCAAGATGGTGCACAACGGCATCGAGTACGCCGACATGCAGCTCATCGCCGAGGCGTACGACCTGCTGCGGGCCGGGCTGGGCGCGGAGCCGGCGGAGGTCGCGGAGATCTTCCGCGGGTGGAACTCCGGCGAGCTGGAGTCCTTCCTGATCGAGATCACCGCGGACGTGCTGGCACACACCGACGCGGCCACCGGGCGGGCGTTCGTGGACGTCGTGCTGGACCGCGCCGAGCAGAAGGGCACCGGCCGCTGGACGGTGCAGAGCGCGCTCGACCTGGGCATCCCCATCACCGGTATCGCCGAGGCGACCTTCGCCCGGTCGCTGTCCGGGCACGCCGACCAGCGCGAGGCGGCCCGCCGGGCGTTCCCGGACGCGGGCGCGACCTGGCGGGTCGAGGACTCCGACGCCTTCGTCGAGGACGTCCGCCGCGCCCTGCTCGCCTCGAAGATCGTCGCGTACGCGCAGGGCTTCGACCACATCCGGGCCGGCTCCCGGGAGTACGACTGGGGGATCGACCTGGGCGGCACCGCGACGATCTGGCGGGGCGGCTGCATCATCAGGGCCCGCTTCCTCGACCGGATCCGCCAGGCGTACGACGAGCGGCCCGACCTGCCGACGCTGCTGGTGGCGCCGTGGTTCGCGGACACCGTGAACGACGGCGTGCCGAGCTGGCGGCGGGTGGTGGCCGAGGCGGCCCGGGCCGGGGTGCCCGCGCCCGCGTTCGCCTCGTCGCTGGCGTACTTCGACGCGCTGCGCGCGCAGCGGCTGCCCGCCGCCCTGGTCCAGGCGCTGCGGGACAACTTCGGGGCGCACACCTACCAGCGCGTGGACCGCGAGGGCACCTTCCACACCCGCTGGTCCGCCGACCGCGCCGAGATCGAGGCCTGACCCCGCCCGCTCCCGTGGGCGTCAGGCGACGGCGGGGGGCACCTGCCGGGCAGGGCTCGCGACCGGCGAGGGGGCGGTCACCACACCATCGGTCGTCGCTCGGACCCGGCCGCCGCGTTCTCGGGTCCGACCGGCGCGGGGGCCGTCACCAGGCACGCTGCCCGGTCTCCGTGGGGGCCCAGGTGAGTGCGGGATCGCCGCTGGCCAGCTCGCCGATCTCCCCGGAGCGCGGCTGCGTCGCGTGGCCGAGTTCCCGGCAGTGCTGCTCGGCGATCCCGGCACAGATCTCCGCCACCTGCGCGCGGACCGGGTCACCGAGGTCGACGGCGTCCAACGCCGCGACCATCCTGTCCCGCAGTTCCCGCATCCCCACCCCCGAGACTCGCCGCGCCACCCGGGACCACCGCCCCCCTCGACCCTAACCACCCCACCCCTGACCCACCCCCCGAAACCCCGAACCCCCGACCCGCAAGTCGATCATGCACTTCCGGTGGGCGGAACGCCCCGGTACGGGGCTTTCGCGGGGCACCACGACTGCATGATCGGCGAGCGGGTCGGGGGTCGGGGCAAGGCAGGTCAGGTCACGGCCAGGTGAGTCGGTCAGAAGAAGCGGCGACGCTTGGCCTTCTGCGGGCGGAGCATGTCGGCGCCCTTGGTGAGCAGGCGGCTCACCCCGGTCGGGCCACGGCGGGCCTCCAGGGTGTGGCTGAGCCGGCGCGCGCCCGCCGCCGCCAACGGCACGGCGACGGCCATCATCGCCCACTGGGCAATTCGCTTCTGGATCATGTGGGTTCACCTCCGTCGGTGGCTGCTGACCACCGTGGTACCCCGTACGACCGGGCGGTAAGCCTCAGGCGGGCGGCGGGGCGACCGGGTTGGGCAGCGCGCCGCCGAAGCGCCGGTCCCGCTGGGCGTACAGCTCGCAGGCGTACCAGAGGTGGCGGCGGTCGAAGTCGGGCCAGAGCGTGTCGAGGAAGATCAGCTCGGCGTACGCGGTCTGCCAGAGCAGGAAGTTCGAGATCCGCTCCTCGCCGGAGGGCCGCAGGAACAGGTCCACCTCGGGGATCTCCGGGTGGTAGAGGTACTTCGCGACGGTCTTCTCGGTGACCTTCTCCGGGTCCAGCCGGCCCGCCGCGACGTCGCGGGCGATGGCGGCGGCGGCGTCGGCGATCTCGGCCTGACCGCCGTAGTTGACGCAGAACTGGAGGGTCAGCGTCGAGTTGCCCCGGGACATCTCCTCCGCCGTCTGCAACTCGGAGATGACGCTCTTCCAGAGCCGGCCGGCCCGGCCGGACCAGACCACCCGCACCCCGAGATCGACCAGCTGGTCGCGGCGGCGGCGGATGACGTCCCGGTTGAAGCCCATCAGGAACCGGACCTCGTCCGGCGAGCGCCGCCAGTTCTCGGTGGAGAAGGCGTACGCCGACAGGTAGGGGATGCCCAGCTCGATGGCGCCCTCGACGGTGTCGAAGAGGGAGAACTCCCCCGCCTCGTGGCCCTTGGTGCGGGGCAGCCCGCGCTCCTTGGCCCACCGGCCGTTGCCGTCCATCACCACGGCGACGTGCTTCGGCACCGCGTCGGCGGGCAGCGCCGGCGGCCGGGCGCCCGACGGGTGCGGTGTCGGCGGCACCGGCTCGCGACGCCCGGCCCTGAACGATCGGATCACTCGGTCCTCCCACTGCTCGCGCCGTCCGCACCGGTCCCGACGCCACCCGGCGGCGGGACCGGGCCGGTCGCCGGGGCGCCCCGGTCGACCAGCGGCAGCGAGCGTAGCGCGCGCTCCAGGTGCCACTGCAGGTGCGCCGCGACCAGGCCGCTGCACTCCCGGCGTACGCCGGTCTCGGTGGCGTCGGCGATCCCCCAGTCGCCGCTGGTCAGCGCGGACATCAGGTCGATGGTGGCCGGGGCGGGGTGGGCCGCGCCGGGCGGCCGGCAGTCCGGGCAGACCGCGCCGCCGGCCGGTACGGAGAACGCCCGGTGCCGCCCCGGCGTGCCGCAGACGGCGCAGGCGATCAGCGCCGGCGCCCAGCCGGCCAGCGTCATGCCGCGCAGCAGGTACGCGTCGAGCACCAGCGTGGTGGCGTGGCTGCCCTCGGCGAGCGCCCGCAGCGCGCCCAGGGTGAGCTGGAACAGCCGCAGCGACGGCTCCCGCTCGACGGGGGTGAGCCGCTCGGCGGTCTCGGCGATCGCGCTGGCGGCCGTGTAGCGCGAATAGTCGCCGAGGAACCGCTTGCCGTAGAGGTCGATGCCCTCGACCTGGCTGACCGTGTGCAGCGAGCTGCCGTGGTTGCCCTTCGGGTCGCCGGCGAGCTGGAGGTCGACGTGACCGAACGGCTCCAGCCGGGCGCCGAACTTGCTGGTGGTGCGGCGGACTCCCCGGGCCACCGCGCGCAGCCGGCCGTGCCGGCGGGTGAGCAGGGTGATGATCCGGTCGGACTCGCCGAGCTTCTGCACGCGCAGGACCACCGCGTCGTCGCGGTAGAGCTGTCGGCGGTACCCGGCCATCGGACCATTCTCTCTCGGGGTGCGGAATCAGGGTCAGCTCGGGGTGTCCGCGCGCGGAACCCCGATGCGTGGGGCGGGCCGCGCCTCGTAGCGTGCTCGCATGGCTCTGCACCGCACCGCCGCCGCGCTCGCTGCGGCCACCACCCTGATCGTCTCCGCCGGGTGCGACAACCTGTCGTTCCGCCGGCTCGACTACGACAACACCGAGGCGGTCCGGATCAGCAGCATCCGGGTGCTCCCGGGGGCCGGCGACGTGACCGTCCGCGCCATCGGCGCGCAGGACGAGGTGCGGATCAAGCGGGTGGTGCGCTACCAGGGCGGCCAGCCCGACACGACGTACGAGATCAAGGGTGCCGAGCTGGTGCTGGACACCGACTGCGGCTCCCGGTGCACCGTCTCCTACGAGGTCACCGCCCCGGACGGGGTGAGCGTGAAGGGCGAGACCGGCTCCGGTGACGTCGACCTGAGCAGGGTGGGCCCGGTGGAGATGCGGCTCGGCTCCGGCAACATCCGGGTGACCGCGTCCAGCGGCCCCGTCCGCGCCGAGACCGGCTCGGGCAACATCCAGGTGTCCGGCGCCGGTGGCCCCGTCCGCGCGGAGGCCGGCTCCGGCAACGTCGAGGTCGCCGAGGTCGCGGCGGCGGTCACGCTGCGCACCTCCTCCGGCGACATCACCGCGCACCGCCTCGACGGCGGGGTGGACGCCGAGGCCGGCTCCGGTGACGTCACCGTCGACCTCACGACGCCCGCCTCGGCGCGGGTGCACGCCTCCAGCGGGAACGTCGAGCTGGTCGTACCGCCGGGCCGCTACCGGGTCCGCTCCAGCACCGACAGCGGCGACGCCGAGCTGGGCGTCACCGACGACCCGTCCGCCACGCTGGTGCTGGACCTCTCCACCGGCAGCGGCAACGTGACGGTCACCCAGCGCTGATCTCGACGGTCTCCGGTTCCCGGGCGACCCGGGGCGCCGGCACCACGGCCCGCCCCGTGGCCGGGCCGCCGACCCTCCGGCCGGCGGCCGCGCGGACGGTGGCCGGGCCGTCGACCGTCCCGCCGGCGGCGGGCGCGCGGGCGGTGGCCGGGCCGCCCAGCTTCCCGCCGGCGGCCGGGCGCGCGGTGGCCGGGCGGGGGCGGGCGCGGCCGGGGACCAGCTCCGGCGGTCTGCGGGCCGCCACGTCCTCGACCCAGCCGACCAGGGCGGTCACCGCCGCGACCAGCGCGAAGACCAGCGCCACCCGGATCGCCAGGCCGAGCGGGTCCTGATGCGACCAGCCCACCACGTCGACCAGCGGGGTGAGCGCCACCACGAACGGCATGTGCCACAGGTAGACGGTGAGCGCCCGCCGGTTGAACACGGTCACCACCCGGCCGAACGCGGCGCTGCGGTCCACCCAGGACGCGCTCGCCGGCCCCCGGCCGAGCAGCACGAGGACGAAGGCCGCCGACCAGAGGGCGTTGCCCAGGGGGTTGTCATTCAGGTCGTACCCGCGCGGCCCGGGGTGGGTGACGATCCAGGCCGCGCCGGCGGCGGCGAGGGCCAGCGCGAGCGGCACCAGCACCCGGTTGGCCAGGCGGCGCAGCATGCCGGCCTGGTGGGCGAAGCCGAGCAGCCACGCTCCGAAGTAGAGCCCGAACTGGTGCAGCGCCACCGGCAGCGCCGGGAGCAGGCCCAGTTCGGCCGCCGCGAGCAGGGCGTACGGGGCGATCAGGGTGGGCACCGGGGCGCGCCGGAACAGCCAGAGGGCCACCGGCGAGGCGAGCACGAACCAGAGGTAGTCGCGCAGGTACCAGATCACGCTGAGCGCGATCGCGCCCCAGCCGTTGGCCGGCGGGTCGGCGATCGGAAAGAGCCAGAGCAGCACCTTCGGGCTCAGCGGCAGCCCGGTGAGCAGCATGGCGGGCACGAAGACGGCGGCGAGCACCCAGAGCGACGGCAGCAGGCGCCGCAACCGACGGACGACCGCCTGGGGCCCCCACCGGTGCAGTGAGGCCGCCATCAGCGAGCCGGCGAGCGCGAACATCACCGACATCGCCGGGAAGACGAGGGTCAGCGTGGCCCAACCGGTGACGTGGTAGACGACGACTCGAACGATGGCCAGGAAGCGGAGCAGGTCCAGGTATCGGTTTCGCATCAGCCTGCATCTATGTCCGGGGATACGGGGGCTGTTCTACCCCTACCCTCCGGGGCGTGCGCGGCAAACGACAAACACCCCACCCGGAACGTGACATCCTCCATACGCCCGACCGGGAACGATCACCCCAACCGGGGCCACGCCGGTGCCGGGACGCGCCTGCGCCCCGGCACCGGCGTCAGAAGCCCAGCTTGCGCAGCTGCTTCGGATCCCGCTGCCAGTCCTTGGCCACCCGGACGTGCAGGTCGAGGTAGACCCGGGTGCCGAGCAGCTCCTCGATCTGGCGGCGGGCGGTGGTGCCGACGTGCTTGAGGCGGCTGGCCCGGTGGCCGATCACGATCGCCTTCTGGCTTGGCCGCTCGACGTAGACGTCGGCGTAGATCCTCATGAGCTGGCCCTCGGGCACCATCTCCTCGACGACCACCGCGATGGAGTGCGGCAGCTCGTCGCGGACGCCCTCCAGGGCGGCCTCCCGGATCAGCTCGGCGACCAGCACCTGCTCCGGGTCGTCGGTGAGCATGTCGTCCGGGTAGAGCTGCGGCGACTCGGGCAGGTAGCCGGTCATCACGTCGACCAGGACGTCGACCTGGTGCCCGGAGACCGCGCTGACCGGCACCACCTCGGCGAACTCGCCCAGCTCGCTGACCGCGAGCAGTTGCTCGGCCAGCCGCTTGCGGTCCACCAGGTCGGTCTTCGTGACCACGGCCAGCACGGTGGCCTTCAGCTCGGCCAGCTCGCCGGTGATGAACCGGTCGCCCCGCCCGATCGGCTCGTCCGCCGGAATGCAGAGGCCGATCACGTCGACCTCGCTCCAGGTCTGCCGGACCAGGTCGTTGAGGCGCTCGCCGAGCAGCGTACGGGGGCGGTGCAGACCCGGGGTGTCGACCAGCACCAGCTGGGACTCCGGGCGGTGCAGGACGGCCCGGATGATGTGCCTGGTCGTCTGGGGCTTGTTCGAGGTGATGGCGATCTTCTGCCCGACGATCGCGTTGGTCAGCGTCGACTTGCCGGCGTTCGGCCGGCCGACGAAACAGGCGAATCCGGCGCGGTAGGGGCGCGGCTGGAGATCGCTCACTCCACCACCGTGCCCAGGACGGCCCCGTCCGGGGCGGCCACGTGGATCGGCGCGTCCGCGGCGAGGTCCCGTACCGCGGCGTGCCCGGCGCCGTCCAGCGTCGACGCCTCGGTCACCACCACGGCGGCCTCCAGCCGGGTCGCGCCGGCCGCCACCGCCGAGGCCACCGCGAGCTGGAGCGCGGTGATCGTCAACGAGGGCAACGAGACGCTCGCCGCGGCGTACGTCCGGCCGTCCTGGTCGCGGACCGCCGCGCCCTCCACGGCGCCCACCCGGCCACGCGCGCCCCGCGCCAGGACGACCAGCTTGCCGTCCTCGGCGCTCAGCTCGACCGGGTCGGACGGGGTGGGCCGGGCGGCCGGTACGGCGGGTGACTCAGGCATCGGCGGGTTGCCTCTCCTCGGATCGGTTCGTGTCGTCCCGGGGCTCGGCGTGCTCGCCGCGGCCCGGGCCGTTCTGTGTGTCGGTCGACTCCGCGCGGTTCACCAGCACGGTGTCGATCCGGTTGCGTCGGCCGGTGGTGCCCTCGGCGACCAACTGGAGCCCGGCGACCTCGACCTGTGCCCCGGGGATCGGGACCCGGCCCAGGGACTGGGCCAGCAGGCCGCCGACGGTCTCCACCTCGTCGGTGGGAAGGTCGGTGTCGAACAGCTCGCCCAGGTCCTCCACCGGGAGCCGCGCGGTCACCCGCACCGCCCCGTCGTCGAGGTGCTCGACCGGCGGGCGCTCGACATCGTACTCGTCGGTGATCTCTCCGACGATCTCCTCCAAGATGTCCTCGATGGTGACCAGCCCGCCGGTGCCGCCGTACTCGTCGACGACGATGACCAGGTGGTTGCGGGCGGCCTGCATCTCCGAGAGCAGGTCGTCGACCGGCTTGGACTCCGGCACGAAGGTGGCGGGGCGCATCAGCTCGGCGACCGGGAGCTGCCGGTCCTCCGGGGCGCCGCCCTGGGTCCGCCGGATCAGGTCCTTGAGGTAGAGCACGCCGAGCACGTCGTCGACGCTCTCGCCGATGACCGGGATCCGGGAGAAGCCGGAGCGCAGGAAGAGCGCCAGCGCCTGGGAGAGCGTCTTGCGTTCCTCTATCCACACCATCTCGGTACGCGGCACCATCACCTCGCGGGCGATCGTGTCGCCGAGCGCGAAGACCGAGTGGATCATCTGCCGCTCGCCGTGCTCCACGACACCGCGCTGCTCGGCCAGGTCGACCAGCTCGCGCAGCTCCACCTGGGTGGCGAACGGCCCCTCCCGGAAGCCCCGGCCCGGCGTGACCGCGTTGCCGATCAGGATCAGCAGCGAGGCGAGCGGGTTGAGCGCCCGGCCCAGCCAGCGGACCAGCGGGGCGACGGACCGCCCGACCACGTACGCGTGCTGCCGGCCGATGGTGCGGGGACCGACCCCGACCACCACGAAGCTGATCACGGTCATCGCCCCGGCGGTGACCAGCGCCGCGCGCCAGCCCGCGCCGAAGGTGTCCACCGCGACCAGCGCCACCAGGGTGGTGGCGGTCAGCTCGGCGAGCAGCCGCAACAGCAGGAGCAGGTTGAGGTGGCGGACCACGTCCCCGGCGACGGCCTGGAGCGTCCGGGCGCCCCGCACGCCGTCGCGGGCCAGCTCGGCGGCGCGGGCGGGCGAGACCGCGGCGAGCGCCGCCTCGGTCATGGCGATCAGGCCGGCCAGCACCACCAGGCCGGCCGCGGAGACCAGCAGTTGCAGGTCGGGCAGGCCGGTGGCGCCGGCCGCCAGTGTCGGGGTGGTCATCACCGGGACCGGGTCGACCGCCAGCTCGCCAGCAGCCGGGCCTGGAGGGCGAACATCTCCCGCTCCTCCTCCGGCTCGGCGTGGTCGTAGCCGAGCAGGTGCAGCACGCCGTGCACGGTGAGCAGGTGCAGCTCGTCGGCGGCGGCGTGGCCGGCGGTGGCCGCCTGCTTGGCCGCCACCTCCGGGCAGAGCACGATGTCGCCGAGCAGCGCGGGCTCGCCGCCGGCCGCGGACGTCTCGCCGGGCCCGTGGTCGACGCTGCCCTCGTCCATGGGGAAGGCCAGCACGTCGGTCGGGCCGTCGCCGCCCATCCACCGGTGGTTGAGCTCGGTCATGTAGTCGATGTCGACCAGCAGCACGGAGAGCTCGGCGAGGGGGTTGACCCCCATCTCGTCGAGGGCGTGCCGGGCGACGGCGAGCACGGCGTCGGTGTCGACGTCGACACCCGACTCGTTGGCGATCTCGATGGACAACAGTCTTCCCTCGGTCTAGCGGCGCCGGCCGGCCCGGCCGCCCTGGGCGGACCGCCCCGGCACGGCGTGCACGCTCTGCGCCTGCTGGTTCTCCCGCTCGTCCCAGCGGGCGTACGCGTCGACGATCTCCCCGACCAGCCGGTGGCGGACCACGTCGGAGCTGGAGAGCTCGGCGAAGTGCACGTCCTCGACGTTCTCCAGGATCTCCCGGACCACCCGCAGGCCGCTGGTCGTGCCGCCGGGGAGGTCCACCTGGGTGACGTCACCGGTGACGACGATCTTGGAATTGAAGCCGAGCCGGGTGAGGAACATCTTCATCTGCTCGGGCGTGGTGTTCTGTGCCTCGTCGAGGATGATGAACGCGTCGTTGAGGGTACGCCCCCGCATGTACGCCAGCGGCGCGACCTCGATCGTGCCCGCCGCCATCAGCTTGGGGATGGTGTCCGGGTCGAGCATGTCGTGCAGCGCGTCGTAGAGCGGGCGCAGGTAGGGGTCGATCTTCTCGTTGAGCGTGCCGGGCAGGAAGCCGAGCCGCTCCCCCGCCTCGACCGCCGGCCGGGTCAGGATGATCCGGTTGACCTGCTTGGCCTGCAACGCCTGGACGGCCTTCGCCATCGCCAGGTAGGTCTTGCCGGTGCCGGCGGGGCCGATGCCGAAGACGATGGTGTGCGCGTCGATCGCGTCGACGTAGCGCTTCTGCCCCAGCGTCTTGGGACGGATGGTGCGGCCGCGCCGGGAGAGGATGTTGAGCGTCAGGACCTCGGCGGGCCGCTCGGCGCCGCCCTGCTCGAGCATGCCGACGGTACGCCGGACGGCGTCAGTGGTCAGGGTCTCGCCTTTCTCGATGAGCTCGAGCAGCTCGCTGAAGATCCGCTCGGCGAGGGCGTTGTCGGCGGGGGCGCCGGTGATGGTGATCTCGTTGCCCCGGACGTGCACGTCGCTGTCGACCGAGCGCTCGACCAGTCGCAGGATCTCGTCACCCGCGCCGAGCAGGTTGACCATGATCTTGGAGTCCGGGACGGTGATCCTGGTCTGCACCCGGGGCGGGCCGGGAGGTGGGGTGCCGGTCATAGGTCGGGCCGAGGGGCCCTGCGCCACCTGCTCTCGATCTCGGCGCCGGGCCTGCTGGCGCGGCGCGCTGACGTTCCTGCCATCTTATCTTTCCAACAGCGGTGACACCCTGCCCATTTCCGCGCCTGCGGCACGAGCGGACCGGACGGGGCGGGTCGGACGGGAGCGGACCGGACGGGACGGCGCCTCGGCCGCGGCCCGTCCGGTCGCGCGCCCGTCAGGAGCCGGCTCGGAAGTCGTACCGCTCGAAGGTCTCCTGGTGCCGGGTGAACCGGTAGGTCGCCCAGTGCATCCGCACCACCGTGCCGTGCTCGTCGCGGGTCAGCCGGAGCAACTCCCCCGCCTCCCGGCCGGAGACCGTGCGGAACACGTCCGGCCGGTCCGGCAGCGGGACGAAGACCGAGGGGGGCTTGCCCGCCGGATCGTCGGCGCCCCGGGCCCGCAGCTCGCCGTCGTGCCAGGAGAAGACGTACTCGAAACCCTCTCCCCACCAGCGGCCGAGCAGTCCGCGTACGCCCTCGGGGGCGGGCGGGCCCGGCTGCCACGGCGCGATGTCGGCCGGGTCGTGCTCGACCGCGGCGGCCAGCAGCCGGTGCGGCAGGTCGAGGAGATCGCCGGCGGTGCCGGAGGAGCCCAGCACCGCGACCCCCATCGCGCCGGGAGTGCCCTCCCCGCCCCGCCGGCCGTAGACGCCGGCCAGGAATCCGGGCATCGCGCCGTCGTGGCCGACGTGCATGATCCGCTTGCCCTGCGGCACCAGGATCAGCCCCAGCCCGAAGCCGCCGGCCCAGAGCGTCTCGTCGGTGACCGTCGCCGGCCAGCGCATCTCGTCCAGCGTGGCCGGGGCGAGCACGGTGCCGGCCGGGTCCAGCGCCGCCGGATCGGCGAGGAAGGCCGCCCAGCGGGCCATGTCGGAGGCGGTGCTCCAGAGCTGCGCCGCCGGGCCGACCGCCCCGAAGTCGGTCGGCGGCTCGGGGTGCGCCTCGTCGGAGTAGGCGTCGACCAGGAAGCCGGTCGCGGCGTGCAGCCCGGGCGTCACCGAGGTCTCGGCCAGCCCCAGCGGGGTCAGCACCCGCTCGGCGAGCGCCTCCGCCCAGGTGCCGCCCCGCAGGTGGCCGACGAGCCGGCCGAGCAGCGCCATGCCGAGGTTCGAGTAGTGGTAGCGGCGGCCCGGGGGCAGCACCCGCTCGGCCCGGGCCAGGTCGGCCACCAGCCCGTCGACGTCCGGCGCGCGCAGGGTGTCCCAGACGTCGCCGTACGGCTCGCGTTGCAGGCCGGCGGTGTGCGACAGCAGCCGGCGCACCGTCAGCTCGCCGTGGGCCGGCAGGTCCAGGTGCCGGCCCAGCGGGTCGTCGAGGTCGAGCAGGCCGTCGTCGCGGCACTGGAGCGTCAGCACGGCGGTGAACGTCTTCGTGACCGACCCGATCCGGAACCGGGTGCCCGGCCCCAGCTCGGTGTCGTTGCCGGTCCCACCCACGGCGCACGTCCAGAGCGGCCGGTCCGCCCGGTGCAGGGCCGCCGACACCGCCGGCACCCGGGCCTGCGCCTGGACCGTGCGCACCAGCCGGGACAGGCGGTCGTCGACCGCCGTCACGCGAGGTTCCGGGCCAGCATCGGGCCGAGCGGCGCCCCGCCGAGCACGTGCGCGTGCACGTGGAAGACCTCCTGGCCGCCGTACGCGCCGGTGTTGAACATCAGCCGGAAGCCGTCGCCGAGCAGCCCCTCGTCCTCGGCCACCGCGGCGGCCGTGGCGAGCACCTCCCCGGCCAGCGCCGGGTCGCCCTGGGCGAGCGTCGCCACGTCGGCGTAGTGCTCCTTCGGGATGACCAGCACGTGCACCGGCGCCTTCGGGCCGATGTCGCGGAAGGCGAGCGTGGTGGCGGTTTCCCGGACGATCGTGGCCGGGATCTCCCCGGCGACGATCCGGCAGAACAGGCAGTCGGTTCCCATCGGGGCAGTGTAAGGAGGGGCACCTCGTCGACGCCTGCCGTGCGGGAGGGGACCCTTCCCCGCGAAGGGGCGGTACGGCCGGGCATGATGGCCGGCGTGACTTCACGGGCGGTACTGGTGACGGGGGCCTCGCGCGGCATCGGGCGGGCGGTGGCGACCGCGTTCGCGGCCGGCGGCGACCGGGTGGCGATCCACCACCGGGACTCGGCGGAGCTGGCGGAGCGGCTGCGCGTCGAACTGCCCGGCGAGGGGCACGTGGTGGTCCGCGCCGACCTGACCGACCCGGACGCCGTACGGGCGATGGTCGACGAGGCGGCCGGGCTGCTCGGCGGGCTGGACGTGCTGGTCAACAACGCCGGGGTGTACGGCGAGCGGGACGCCCCGCACCCGGTCTTCGGCGCCTCCTACGAGCAGTGGCGCGCGCGGTGGCGGCTGGTGCTGGAGACCAACCTGACCGGCGCGGGCAACGTCATCTGGTGCGCCGCGCAGCACATGCGCGACCGGGGCGGCCGGATCGTCAACGTCTCCTCCCGGGGCGCCTTCCGGGGCGAGCCGGAGCAGCCGGCGTACGGGGTTAGCAAGGCGGGGCTGAACGCGTTGGGGCAGTCGCTGGCGGTGGCCCTCGCCCCGTACGGCATCGCGATCGCCACGGTCGCCCCGGGCTTCGTGGAGACGGACATGACCACCGGGCACCTGAGCGGGGACCGGGGCGCCGCGATCCGGGCGCAGAGCCCGTTCAACCGGGTGGCCCGCCCCGAGGAGATCGCCGCCGCCGTGCACTGGCTCGCCTCCCCACAGGCGGAGTGGGCCTCCGGCACCATCGTCGACCTCAACGGCGCCTCCTACCTCCGCAGCTGACCCCCCACCTCACTCCCCCGCCCCGCCCCCGCCACGCCGGTTTCGGCGATCATGCAGTTGTGGTGCCCCACAAAGACCGCGACAACGCACATTCCGCCCACCACAACTGCATGATCGACCGTGGGTGGACGGGCGGGGGCGGGGCGGGGGCGGGGCCGGGGCGGGCGGGGGTGTCAGGGTGGGCGGGTCACCAGTGGGCCAGGCGGGTGGCGAGGACGGAGAGGGCGGCCACGCCGGCGGTGGAGGTGCGCAGCACCGAGGGGCCCAGGCGGACCGGGCGGGCGCCGGCGGCCCGGAACGCGTCCAGCTCGGCGTCGGCGATGCCGCCCTCCGGGCCGACGACCAGCACGATCTCACCGGCGGCGGGCAGCTCGACGGTGGTCAGCCGCTCACTCGCCTCCTCGTGCAGGACGAACGCGGCGGCGGCACCGGCGATCCGGCGGGCCACCGTCGCGGTGGACTCGTCGGGGGCGCCGGCCACCACCGGCAGCCACGACCGGCGGGCCTGCTTCGCCGCCTCCCGGGCCGTGGCGACCCACTTCTCCCGCGCCCGTACGCCCCGGTCGCCGCGCCACTGGGTCACCGAGCGGGCGGCCGCCCAGGGCACGATCTCGTCCACCCCGACCTCGGTCATCGCCTGCACGGCCAGTTCGCCCCGGTCGCCCTTGGCGATGCCCTGCACCACCACGAGGCGCGGGACGGACGCGTCGACGTACCCCCGGGAGGTGACCTCCAGGTCGAGGGTGCCCCGGCCGACGGCCGTGACCACCGCGGACGCGGTGCCGCCCCGGCCGTCGGCGAGCAGCAGTTCCTCGCCGACGCGCAGCCGTTGCACGGTGGCGGCGTGGTGCCCCTCAGGACCGTCGAGGGTCAGCCGGTCGGCGGTGGGCAGCGGGTCGACCAGGAACAGCGGCGCGGACACGACGATCAGGCTAGCCGCCCCGGCGGGCGCCGGGGCGGTCAGGCCGGCGGAGCCGCCGCCCACCGGGTAGGTCGACGCGCACCCGACCGCCAGGCCGACCGGGCCGACGGGTCGGGGCGGGCCGACGGGTCAGACCGGGCCAGCGGGCGGGTCGCCGCGGCGGGCGGCGACCCGGGACCGTCAGGCGTGGCCGTTGAAGGCGTCGCGCATCCGGGAGAAGAAGCCGCCCTGCTTGGTGAGCTCGGCGACCTCCTCGCCCCGGGTCTTGGCGAAGTCGCGCAGCATCTTCTCCTGGTCGGCGTCGAGCTTGGTCGGCGTCCGCACGTCGAGGTGGACGTAGAGGTCACCCCGGCCGGTGCCGCGCAGGTGCGGCACGCCCCGGGCGCGCAGCCGCAGCGTGCTGCCCGGCTGGGTGCCGGCCTTGACGTCGACCGTCTCCTCGCTGTCCAGCGTCTTGATCGTCAGCCGGGTGCCGAGGGCCGCCGCGGTCATCGGCACCGTGACCCGGCAGTGCAGGTCGTCGCCCTTGCGGGAGTAGACGTCGTGCGGCCGCTCGTGGATCTCCACGTAGAGGTCGCCGGCCGTGCCGCCGCCCGGGCCGACCTCGCCCTGCTGGGCGAGCCGGATGCGCATGCCGTCCTCGACACCGGCCGGGATCTTCACGGTCAGCGAACGCCGGGTGCGGACGCGGCCGTCGCCGGCGCAGGTCGGGCACGGGTGCGGGATGGTGGTGCCGTAGCCCTGGCAGACCGTGCACGGCCGGGCGGAGACCACCTGACCGAGGAAGGTGCGCTGCACGGACTGCACCTCGCCCCGACCGGCGCACGCCTCGCAGGTGGCCAGGTGGGTGCCGGCCGCCGTGCCGGCGCCGGAGCAGGTGGTGCAGAGTACGGCGGTGTCGACGGTGATCGGCGCCTCGACGCCGAACGCGGTCTCGTGCAGGTCCAGCTCCAGCCGCAGGATCGCGTCGGCGCCGGGCCGGGTCCGCGGTCGCGGGCCCCGCGAGCCGCCGGCCGCGCCACCGAAGAACGCGTCCATGATGTCCTGGAAGCCGACGAACGGGCCGGCGCCGCCGGGGCCGCCCGGACCCCCCGCACCCCCGCCGCCGGGGGCGAGCGGGTCGCCGCCCAGGTCGACGATCTGCCGTTTCCGGTCGTCCGAGAGGACCTCGTACGCGGCGTTGATGTCCTTGAACTTCTCCTGTGCCTCCGGATCCGGATTCACGTCCGGGTGGAACTGTCGCGCCAGCTTGCGGTAGGCGCGCTTGATCTCGTCGTCGGAGGCTTCCCGGCTCACCCCGAGAATGCCGTAGTAGTCCCTGGCCACTGCGTTCCGTGTCCTCATGTTCGTCTCGCGTTGCGCCGGTCGGCGGCTGGAGCCGGCCGTCGGCCCTGACTGGTCAGTTCTGGGCCAGCAGCTCGCCCACGTAGCGTGCCACGGCCCGCACCGTGGCGATGGTGCCGGGGTAGTCCATCCGGGTCGGCCCGAGCACACCGAGGCCACCGACGCTGGTCGTGCCCGGCCCGTAGCCGGTGCTGACCACCGAGGCGGCGCGCAGGTTGTCGATCTCGTTCTCGTCGCCGATCAGGACCCGGGTCGTGCTCGGCTCCGCCTCGCCGATGAGCTTGAGCATGACGACCTCCTCCTCCAGCGCCTCCAGGATGGGGCGCAGGGAGCCCTGGAAGTCGAGCAGGCCGCCGCGGGTGAGGTTGGCCGTGCCGGCCAGCGCGATCCGCTCCTCGTGCCGCTCGATCAGCGTCTCCAGCAGCACGGTGGAGAGGGTGGTCATGGCCGGCCGCAGGTGCGGCACCGACTCCTCGACCAGCGCCTGCACCAGCGGCGGGGTCTCCGACAGCCGGGTGCCGACCAGCTTCTCGTTGACCAGCCGGCGCAGGTCCGTGACGTCGTCGGCGGGGATCGGCGCGGGCAGCTCGACGAGCCGCTGCTCGACCCGGCCGGTGTCGGCGATCATGACCAGCATCAGGCGGGTGGTGGAGATCGGCACCAGCTCCAGGTGACGCACCGAGGAGCGGGCCAGGCTCGGGTACTGCACGACGGCGACCTGCCGGGTGAGTTGCGCCAGCAGGCGGACGGTGCGGTGCACCACGTCGTCGAGGTCGACGGCGCCGACCAGGAAACGCTCGATCGCCCGGCGCTCGGCCGGGCTGAGCGGCTTCACCCGGGACAGCCGGTCCACGAAGAGCCGGTAGCCCCGGTCGGTGGGCACCCGGCCGGCACTGGTGTGCGGCTGGCGGATGTAGCCCTCCTCCTCCAGCACGGCCATGTCGTTGCGGACGGTCGCCGGTGAGACCCCCAGCTGGTGCCGCTCGACCAGCGCCTTGCTGCCGACGGGCTCCTGCGTGGCGACGTAGTCCTCGACGATCGCGCGCAGCACGGCGAGCTTGCGGTCGTCGAGACCCATCCTCCCCACCTCCTGTCGCACGTCGGCCCCGGCACGCGGGGGACCGGGCGGGCTGCTGGCACTCGACTGTAGCGAGTGCCAGTCTACGTCGGCGGGGCCGCCGACGCGATGATCGACCTGGGGCGATCAGTCCGATCGGCGACCGCACGGGCCGACCCGACGCCGCCGGGAACCGGCCATCCGGACATCCCGGCCGGTGTCACGCTGGTGCGGCCTTGCCGGCTGCCCCTACCGTGACCTCCATGACTGAACCACCTCGCCCTCCCGGAGCGGGGGACCCCGGCTTCCCGCCGGACCCGACCGCCCCGTCGGGGTTCCCCGGCCACGCCGGCTCCGGCGACCCCACCGCACCACTGTCCGGGGCGCCGGGCCCGGGCAGCCATCCTCCGCCTGGTGGCTATCCGCCGTCGGGCGGCTATCCCCCGCCCGGCGCCTACCCTCCACCCGGCGGCCAGGCCCCGCCCGGTGACTATCCCCCGCCCGGCGGCTTCCCTCCGCCCGGCGGCTACGGCCCGCCGGGGGCCGGCTACCCGGCCGGTGGCGGCTACGGACCGCCGACGGGCGGCTACGCCAGCAACGACGACAAGAACTGGGCCCTGATCGCCCACTTCGGCGGCGCGGTCGGCGTGATCGTCGGCGGCGGCCTGCTCGGCTGGCTGGCGCCGCTCATCGCGCTGATGGTGCGGGGGCAGCAGTCGCCGACCGCCCGGGCGCACGCCGTCGCGGCGCTGAACTTCCAGCTCACCTGGACGCTCGTCGGGGTGCTGAGCTGGGTGGTCACGCTGGTCACCTGCGGGGTGCTGTTCTTCGTCCCGATGCTCGTCTGGCTGGTGCCGCTGATCTTCGGCATCGTCGGCGGGGTCAAGGCCAACGAGGGCGTGCTCTACCGCTACCCGATGACCTACGGCTTCACCAGGTGACCCGGGTCGGCCGCTCCCCCGGCCGGCCCCGGCACGCGGTTCAGGGCAGCAGGTCACGGACGACCGCGTCGGCGAGCAGCCGGCCCCGCAGGGTCAGCACGGCCCGGCCGGCCGAGTGCTCGTCGGCGGCCAGCAGCCCGTCGGCGAGGGCCCGCGCGGCGCCGGCCCGGCCGGCGTCGTCGAGGGCGTCCAGGGGCAGCCCGGAGGCGAGGCGCAGCCGGAGCATGACGTCCTCCATGTGCGCCTCGTCGGCCGTGAGCACCTCGCGGGCCAGGCCGGGCGAGCCGCCCGCGGCCAGCCGCTTCGCGTACGTCGTGGGGTGCTTGACATTCCACCAGCGCACGCCGCCGACGTGGCTGTGCGCCCCCGGGCCGAGCCCCCACCAGTCGGCGCCCGTCCAGTAGAGCAGGTTGTGCCGGCACCGGGCCGCCTCGTCGCGGGCCCAGTTGGACACCTCGTACCAGGACAGACCGGCCGCGCCCAGGGCGGCCTCCGCGGCGAGGTAACGGTCCGCGGCGACGTCGTCGGAGGGGTACGGCAGCTCGCCGCGCCGCATCCGGGCGGCCAGCCGGGTGCCGTCCTCCACGATCAGGGCGTACGCGCTGACGTGGTCCACCCCGGCGGCGACGACCTGGTCGAGGGAGGCGGCGAAGTCCGCCTCGGTCTCCCCCGGCGTGCCGTAGATCAGGTCCAGGTTGACGTGGTCGAACCCGGCGTCGCGCGCCTCGCGGGCGGCGGCGACGGCCCGGCCGGCGCTGTGCGTGCGGTCGAGGATCGCCAGCACCCCCGGCGCGGCGGACTGCATGCCCAGCGAGATCCGGGTGTAGCCGGCGGCCCGCAGCGCCTTCAGCGACTCCGGCGTGACCGACTCCGGGTTGGCCTCGGTGGTCACCTCGGCGTCGGCCGCGAGCCCCCAGGTGCGGTCGATGCCGTCGAGGATCCGGGCCAGGTCGTCGGCGGGGAGCAGGGTCGGGGTGCCGCCGCCGACGAAGACCGTGTCGACGCGGGGCGGCGGGGCGTCACCCAGCACCCGGCGGGCGAGCGCCAGCTCGGCCAGCACGGTGTCGGCGTAGTCCTCCCGGCTCGCCCCGCCGCCCAACTCGGCGGCGGTGTACGTGTTGAAGTCGCAGTAGCCGCAGCGGCTGGCGCAGAACGGCACGTGCACGTACACGCCGAAGCCGCGCGCGCCGACGGCTCGGGTGGCGGTGGCGGGCAGCGAGCCGTCGACGGGGACGGTTTCGCCTTCTGGAAGGACGCCGGGCATGGCCACTAGTGTGCCCTTCCATGACCTCTCCCGACGTGTTCGTGCGGGCCGCCACGGCCCGTGGGGTGACCACCCTCACCCTGGACAGCCCGCACAACCGCAACGCGCTCTCCACGCCGCTGATGACCCAGCTGCTGGCCGGCCTCGCCGAGGCGGTCGCCGACGATGCCGTACGCGTGATCGTGCTCGACCACACGGGCCCCGTCTTCTGTTCCGGGGCGGACCTCAAGGAGACCGCCGCCGCGTACGCCAGCGGGACCGTGCCGGCCGGGATGCTCGGCGACGTGCTCGCGGCGGTATGGGAGTGCCCGAAGCCCGTGGTGGCGAGGGTGGCCGGCCCGGCGCGGGCCGGCGGCCTCGGCCTCATCGCGGCGGCTGACCTGGCGGTCTGCGCGCGGGAGGCGACGTTCGCCTTCACCGAGGTGCGGATCGGCGTGGTGCCGGCGGTGATATCCGCGACCGTGCTGCCCCGGCTGCACCCCCGCGCGGCGGCCGAGCTCTACCTGACCGGCGACACCTTCGACGGCCGGCGGGCGGCCGAGATCGGCCTCGTCACCGCCGCCGTGCCGGCGGACGGACTGGACGCGGCGGTTGCGGGGTACTGCGACTCTCTGGTGCGGGGGGCACCGGGCGCGCTGGCCGGGGCGAAGCAGTTGCTGCGCCGGCCGCCCGCCGCGGACCTGCGGACGGAGATCGCCGGGCTGTCCACCCTCTCGACCGGGTACTTCCTGTCGGAGGAGGGGCGCGAGGGCGTCCTGGCGTTCCGGGAGAAGCGGCCGGCGCGCTGGGTGCCCGCCGCCGACGGCGACGCCGCGGCGGGCGCCGGCCGGTAGCGCCCGCACCGGTGCCACGCCCGACGGTCGTGGAGAACCGGTCGGACGACCCGGAAGGCACCACGGGGGACGTACGCTTGTCGGACTGTCGATCAGGGGGTGTGGGTGCGTACTCGGGCAGTCGTGGCCGGCGGCGTCGTCCTCGTCGTCCTCGCCGCGGTCGGGATCTGGATCGTCATCCGGCAGCTGGGTGGGGAGTTGCGCCTGCCCCTGGCCAGCCGGACGTGCACGGTGCAGGCGGACGGTCGGGTCGCCCTGGACCCCGACCAGATGGCCAACGCAGCGACGATCGCGGCCATCGGCATCCAGCGGAAGATGCCCGAGCGGGCCGTCGTCGTCGCGCTGGCCACCGCCTACCAGGAATCCGGCCTGCGCAACCTCGCCGGCGGCGACCGCGACTCGATCGGGCTGTTCCAGCAGCGCCCGAGCCAGGGGTGGGGCACCCCGGAGCAGATCCGCGACCCCCGCTACGCGGCCGGGAAGTTCTACTCCGGGCTGAAGAAGGTGCGCGGCTGGGAGCAGATGCGGGTCACCGACGCGGCGCAGAAGGTGCAGCGCTCGGCCTTCCCGGAGGCGTACCAGAAGTGGGCGGACGAGTCCGAGGTGCTGACCCGGGCCCTGGTCGGGCACGCCACCGGCGCGGTCGCCTGCACGGTGGGCCGCGACCCGGCGATGCGCGGCGAGGCCGCGGCGAGCGCGCTGACCCGCGGCCTCCTGCTGGACTGGGGCCTGGCCGGCGCGAGCACCACGGCGGACCTGACGGGCCTGACGGTCCCGGCCGCCGACGAGCGCCGGGGCTGGCGGTACGCGCACTGGCTGGTCTCCCACGCCCAGGACCACGGCGTGAAGCGGGTGCGCTTCGGCGACCTGGAGTGGACGGCCCGCGACGGCACCTGGAACCGGACCGACGACGCCCCGGCCGCCGGGCGGGTCGTCGCGGAGGTCTTCGCCGAGGCGTAGTGGCCCCCGATCTCCTTACCGGCAGTCACCGCGCAAACCGGCATTCCCGGAGATAAGCCACGCCGCACGGCAGACCCATGACGCATCGCCACCATGTCGCTCCCCAGGGTCCGGACAACGGTCGCATATCGTGCTGGGCAGTACCCCGCCCCGAAACCAGCGGGTTACGATCGGCGGCCTGTGCCAGCAATGGTTTCGCCTCATGGGGAGGGGTACGTCGAAGTGTTCGACTACGGCGACCGGACCGGTTACGAACCGATCAGTGACACCGACCGCAAGGAGTTCCACGAGCAGGGCTTCCTCCTGCTGCGCAACGTCCTGACGGAGGACCACCGGGCGGCGCTGGAGGCGGCGGTGGACCGCGTCTACGCCGAGGAGAAGGCGAAGGGCACCACCACCAAGGACGGCACCCTGCACCTGCTGGGCTTCCTGGAGCGCGACGAGCTCTTCGGCGACCTGCTGACCCACCCGATCGCCTTCCCGTACATGTGGGGCCTGGCCGGCTGGAACATCTACACCCACCACAACCACCTGGACGTCACCCCGCCGGCGGCGGAGCCGGAGAAGCCCTACTGGGGGTGGCACCAGGACGGGTACCGGCAGAACTCCGACCCGGAGACGATGGACCCGAACCTGCCCCGGCCGATGTTCTCGCTCAAGGTGGCCTACGTCCTGTCCGACCTGTCGGAGAAGGGCCGGGGCGCCACCAAGGTGATCCCGGGCAGCCACCTGTGGAACTCGCTGCCCCGCCCGGAGGACACCTCCGTGCACAACCCGGACCCGGAGGGCACGGTGGAGATCACCGCCAACCCCGGTGACGCCTTCATCTTCGACCGCCGCCAGTGGCACTCGCGGTCGACGAACCTGTCGACCATCACCCGCAAGATGCTCTTCGTCGGCTACACCTACCGGTGGATCCGGCCGCTGGACGAGCTGCACATCGACAAGGACGGCGAGTGGTGGGCCAACCGCACGCCGGTGCAGCGCCAGCTCTGCGGTGAGGGCACCCACACCGCCAACTACTGGGGCATCAACTGGGACGGCTACATCGACGACGAGATCCCGCTGCGCAAGGAGCTCAAGCAGCGCGGTCTGCTCGACCGCAGCGTGCCCTGGCTGCGCTGAGCCGGTCACCCGGCGCGCGCCGGGCCGACGCCGGACGGGCCCCCTCCCCCACGGGACGGGGCCCGTTCCCGTGGGGGGCGTCGGTCAGCTCGGGCCGGCGAGCCGGCGGCGCGCCTTCTCCCGGACCCCCTCCGGCAGGTCCGGCGCGTCGAGCAGCCGGGGCAGCAGCTCCGGCTCCAGGCTCAGGGCCCGGAACACCTCGCCGATCGTCACCCCGTGCGCGGGCCGGTCCACCACCTCGACCGGGTCCCCCGCGCCGACCTCGCCCTCGCGCAGCACCCGCAGGTACGCCCCCGGCGTCGCCCGCACCGTGAACCGCCTGATCAGGTCGGGCACGCCCCAGAAGCCGGCGAAGGTGGTGCACGGGGTGCGCGGCTTGGTCACCTGGAGCAGGGCCGACCCGACCGCCCACTGCTCGCCGATCACGGCGCCCGTCACGTCCACCGCGTACGTGGTCAGGTTCTCCCCGAAGCCGCCGGGGCGGATGCCCCGGCCGATCTCCCCCGCCCACCAGGACGCGTCCTCCTCGGCGTACGCGTAGACCGCCTGCTCCGGACCGCCGTGGTGGGCACGTTCGCCGATGAAGTCGCCGGCCACCCCGTCCGCGCGCAGCAGCACCGGGCCGTCGACCGGCCGCTTGTCGATGCCGCTGCGGCCGCTCGCGTCGCCCGCCCATTCCGCCTCGGTCACGACGCCGATGTTCACCGAAGCCAGCCTGCCCGTCATGGCGGTCAGCCTAGCCCGCGCGGACGCCCCCGACGCGCCCGCGGAACGGCCCCCCGTCGACGCCGGGGCCTCGACGAGGGGCCGCAGGTTCCTGGCGCGGGGGTCAGCCCTTGACGGCCCCGGCCACCAGCCCGGAGACCATCCGCCGCTGCACCAGCAGGAAGAAGACGATCACCGGCAGGGTGAACAGCGTGGAGGCGGCCATCACCGGACCCCAGGCCGTGTCGTCGCGGCCGAAGAAGAACGTCATCGCGACCGGGAGGGTGTAGCTGTCCTGGTCGTTGATGAAGGTCAGCGCGAAGATCAGCTCGTTCCAGGCGGTGATGAACGAGAAGATGCTGGTGGCCACGAGCCCGGGCGCCACCAGCGGGAAGAGGACCTTCCGGAAGGTCTGCGCCCGGCTGGCCCCGTCGATGGCGGCGGCCTCCTCCAGTTCCTTGGGCACGGCGGCGACGAAGCCGCGCAGCATCCAGACCGCGAACGGCAGCGAGAAGCCGAGGTAGGTGAGGATGAGGCTGGGCAGGGTGTTGTAGAGCCCGAGCCGCTGGATCATCAGGAACAGCGGGATGACCAGCGCCTCCAGCGGGATCATCTGCACCACCAGCAGCATGATCAGGAAGGTGGTCCGCAGCTTGAACCGGAACCGGGCCACCGCGGTGGCGGCCAGCAGCGCGACCAGCCCGCTGAGCACCACGGTGGAGACCGCGACCAGCGCGCTGTTGAGGAAGAAGTCGGCGAAGGTGACTCCCGGGATCAGGTTCCCGGTGAGGATCTGCCGGTAGTGCTCCAGGGTCGGCTCGGCGGGCACCGGCCGGGGGGTGGACGAGAAGATCTCCGAGCTCGGCTTCAGCGAGGTCGCGATCATCCAGTAGACCGGGAACGCGGCGAAGAGCGCCACCAGCAGCCCCGCGCCGTTGAGGGCGAGGCGCTTCACGCCCGCGCCGCCGCCACGTCGCGTCACGCGTCCTCCTCCTGCTTGAGCACCATGCGGACGTAGAGGCCGGTCACCACCAGCAGGATCAGGGTGAGGATCACCGCGATCGCGGCGCCGAGACCGTACTTGGGCGGGGGCGAGAACGCCTCCGCGTACGAGTAGATGGAGAGCATGAAGGTCGGCCGGTCCTGCGTGCCGCCCGCCAGCACGAACTGCTGGGTGAAGACCTTGAAGTCCCAGATGGTGGAGAGCACGATCAGGATCCCGAAGACCGGCCGCAGCAGCGGGAAGGTGACCTTCCAGAACACCTTCCACGGCCCGGCCCCGTCGACCCGGGCCGCCTCGTGCAGCTCGCTCGGCACGCTCTTCAGGCCGGCCAGCACGCTGACCGCGATGAACGGGAACGAGTGCCAGACCACCACCAGGGTCAGGATCGAGAAGAACAGCAGGGGCGAGTTGAACCAGCCGTAGCCGGTCCAGTCGCTGCGCCCGAAGAGGCTCTGCGACAGCCCGTCGGGCAGCGCGTTGAACAGCCAGGTGACCAGGCCGCTGGTGTCGTCGAAGATCCACTTCCAGACGATCGTGCCGGTCAGCGCCGGGGTGGCCCAGGCGAGCATCACGCAGCTGGCCACGAAGGCGGCCATCCGCTTGCCGAGCCGGTTGAGCAGCAGCCCGACCAGGGTGCCCAGGACCATCGTGAGCGCGACGTTCGCCACGGCGAAGAGGACGGTGTTGCGCAGCACCGTCAGGAAGAACGGATCGCTGAGGATCTCGGCGTAGTTGCCGAGGCCCACCCACGGCCACTCGCGGTCGCCGCGCAACTGTCGGACGTTGTTGAGCTGGTGGAAGGACATCACCACCACCTGGCCGAGCGGCCAGAGCAGCAGGACGCAGATGATCACCAGGCAGGGCAGGAGCAGCAGGTAGGGCAGGCGGTCCACCCGGCGACGCCGCCGCACGGGGGTCTCCCGCGCGGCGGCCGTCTCCGGCGCCTCGGTCAGCGTGGTCACTTGGCGTTGAGGATGCTTTCCATCTCCGCGGCCGCGTCGGCGGTAGCCTTCTCGACCGTCTTCTGACCCTTCATGACCGAGCTGTTCATCGCCTGGGTCACCGTCTTGGTGCGGCTGACCTCCACCCACTTGGGGGTGAGCGGCGTGAGCTTGGTGTTCTGCATCGTGGTGGCGAACGCCGCCATGATCTTGTCGCTGGCGTACTTGTCGCCACCGACCAGGTCCTTGTAGACCGGGAAGAAGCCGAGGCTGTCGGCGAAGGCCTGGTCGTTCTTCTTGTTCAGCAGCACGGTCAGGTAGTCCCAGGCGAGGTCCTGCCGCTCGCTGTCCTTCCAGATCGCGACGTCGGAACCGCCGGCGAAGCCGGGCGCCGCCTTGCCGTCGGGGCCGGGGATCGGGAACGTGCCCCAGACCTTCTCGATCTCCGGGTTGTCCTTCTTGATGGCGTTCTGCTGCCAGCTGCCGCCGAAGGCCATCGCCGCCTTGCCGGTGGCGAACTGGGTCCGGGCGTCGATCTCGTTCCAGCCCGCGGCGGCCGGCGGGGCCACCTTGTGCACGGTCACGAGGTCGGTCCAGAACTTGACGGCCTTCTGCGCCTCGGGCGTGTTGTAGCCGGACTTCCAGGAGTCGCCCTGCTTCGTCGCGATCTCCGCGCCCGCGCCCCAGAGGAACGAGTAGAAGGGCAGCTCGGAGTTGCCGGGCAGCGCGATGCCGTAGGTGCCCGGCTTCTTGGCCTGCACGGTCTTGGCGGCGGAGATCAGCTCCTCCCAGTTCGTCGGCGGCTTCACGCCCGCCTCGGCGAACCAGTCGGTGCGGTAGTACATCCCCCGGACGCCGGCGTACCACGGCACGCCGTACTGCTTGCCGTCGAGCTGGGCGTTCTTGACCAGGTCGGGGAGGATGTCCTTGCCCTCGGACCAGCCGTTCATCCGGTCGGTCACGTCGGCCAGCGCCTCCTGCGCCGCCCAGCCCTGGGTCTCGGTGTTGCCCAATTCGGTGACGTCCGGTCCCTCGCCGCCGGCGAGGGCGGCCTGGAACTTCTTCGGCGCCTCGAGCCAGGGGATGTACTGGACCACCACGTCCGTGTCCGGGTGCTTCTGCCGGAACTCGGTCTCGACGCCGTCGAGGAACTTGGTCTGCGCCTCGCTGCCCTCGCCCATCATCCAGACCGTGAGCTTGCTGTTGTCGGCGGCCTTGTCGTCATCGGAGCCACCGCAACCGGCCAGGACCATCGCGGCCGAGGCCACGACGGCGGTGACCGGGGCCAGCCGCTTCCACCTGTTCACGCCACATCTCCCTCGCGCCGCTTGGCACTAACCTTCTCCGCCGCACCTTAGTAGGAAAAATTCCTTTACGACAGTGGGCGGTCGGCGGAAGAGAGGCGACGGTACCGCAGCGAAGAGACCGTGCGCGGGTCCGGTGCCGGGACGAAACCGGGCGCACCGAGACGATCGGGGCGGACGCGAAACGGGCGCCCGACCTGTGCGGTCGGACGCCCGTCGAGCGGTACGGGGATTACCGGTGGGTGACGCTGCGACGACGACCCACACCGGCGACCAGCGCCACGGCGATCGCCGCCAGCACGATCTGGACCAGCAGCTCGCCCCAGTCGATGCCCGCGGTCTCGGTGGCGATACCCATCGCCCGAGCCAGCACGGTGCCCAGCAGCGCGGCGCCGACACCGATCAGCATGTGCAGCCACATCGGCATGTTCTGGCGCCCCGGCACGAGCAGGCGACCCAGAGCGCCGACAATGAGACCAACGATGAGCGCAGTGACGATGCCCCAAACGGTGAGCTCCATGTCGCCCTCCTCAAGAAGAATCAGTTCCACGGTCTGTGGTGTTCCTGTCGTGACCGCTAAGTTCCCGACCCGTCAAAAATCCAAACCGACTTTCCGGGGCACCGTTCCGACCCGCGCCCAGACCGGACTTCCGGCCCACCCGGAACGCCGCCCGCACGGGCGCCCGGCCCGGCGGGGCCGGGCGGAGCGACGCCCGGGCCCTGTCCGCGAGAGCCCCGGGGCGGACGCGAAACGGGCGCCCGACCTGTGCGGTCGGACGCCCGTCGAGCGGTACGGGGATTACCGGTGGGTGACGCTGCGACGACGACCCACACCGGCGACCAGCGCCACGGCGATCGCCGCCAGCACGATCTGGACCAGCAGCTCGCCCCAGTCGATGCCCGCGGTCTCGGTGGCGATACCCATCGCCCGAGCCAGCACGGTGCCCAGCAGCGCGGCGCCGACACCGATCAGCATGTGCAGCCACATCGGCATGTTCTGGCGCCCCGGCACGAGCAGGCGACCCAGAGCGCCGATGATAAGACCAACGATGAGCGCAGTGACGATGCCCCAAACGGTGAGCTCCACGTCGCCCTCCTTCTCTAAAAGATTCAGTACCACGGTCTGTGGTGTTCCTGTCGTGACCGCTAAGTTCCCGACCCGCCGAAAACCCAAACCGCTCCGACCGACGAGGGCGACGTCGTACGTCAATGGCGCATCGCGCGGCGATTGCGCTCGCGCGGTCATCCGCGCAGGTCGCGCCCTTCCGTCCGGCGGGCGGAGCGCGGGGGCTGCGGGGCCGAAAAATTCCTTCGACGCGAACGGCCGGCGCCCCGGCCGGGCGGGACCACCGAGGGGTCCGCAGCCCGGCCGGGGCGCCGGCCGTCGTACGTCGTCATCCGCCGGACGGGCCGGCGGCGCGTCACTTCTTGCCGGGGGCCTTGGCGTCGCCGGAGTCGGAGGAGAGCGCGGCGATGAAGGCCTCCTGGGGGACCTCCACCCGGCCCACCATCTTCATCCGCTTCTTGCCCTCCTTCTGCTTCTCCAGCAGCTTGCGCTTACGGCTGATGTCACCGCCGTAGCACTTGGCGAGCACGTCCTTGCGGATCGCCCGGATGGTCTCCCGGGCGATGACCCGGCTGCCGATCGCCGCCTGGATCGGCACCTCGAACTGCTGGCGCGGGATCAGGTTGCGCAGCTTCGCCGCGATCGTGACGCCGTAGTTGTACGCCTTGTCCTTGTGCACGATGGCGCTGAACGCGTCCACCGGCTCGCCGTGCAGCAGGATGTCGACCTTCACCAGGTCGGACGCCTGCTCACCGGAGGGCTCGTAGTCCAGCGAGGCGTAGCCCTTGGTGCGGCTCTTCAACTGGTCGAAGAAGTCGAAGATGATCTCCGCGAGGGGCAGCGTGTAGCGCAGTTCCACCCGGTCGGCGGAGAGGTAGTCCATGCCGAGCAGGCTGCCCCGGCGACCCTGGCAGAGCTCCATCACCGCGCCGACGTAGTCGTTCGGGGTGAGCACCGTGGCGCGCACGACCGGCTCGTACACCTCGGCGATCTTGCCCGTGGGGTACTCGCTCGGGTTCGTCACGACGATCTCCTGGCCGTCCTCGGTGATGGCCCGGTAGACCACGTTCGGCGCGGTGGAGATGAGGTCGAGGTTGTACTCCCGCTCCAGCCGCTCCCGGATGATCTCCAGGTGCAGCAGGCCGAGGAAGCCGCAGCGGAAGCCGAAGCCGAGCGCGCCCGACGTCTCCGGCTCGTAGTCGAGCGCGGCGTCGTTGAGCTTGAGCTTGTCCAGCGCCTCGCGCAGGTTGGGGTAGTCGGAGCCGTCGATCGGGTAGAGGCCCGAGTAGACCATCGGCTTCGGGTCCTTGTAGCCGCCCAGGGCCTCGGTCGCCGGCCGGGAGTTGATGGTGATCGTGTCACCGACCCGGGACTGGCGGACGTCCTTCACGCCGGTGATCAGGTAACCGACCTCGCCGACGCCGAGCGCGTCGGCCTTCACCATCTCCGGCGAGATGACGCCGATCTCCAGCAGCTCGTGCACGGCGGCGGTGGACATCATCTTGATCCGGTCGCGGGCGCTGATCCGCCCGTCGATGACCCGGACGTAGGTGACCACGCCCCGGTAGACGTCGTAGACCGAGTCGAAGATCATGGCGCGGGCGGGCGCCTCCGCGTTGCCGACCGGCGGCTTGAACTGCCGGACGATCTCGTCGAGCAGGTAGGGCACGCCCTCGCCGGTCTTGCCGGAGACCCTGATGCAGTCCGCCGGGTCGCCACCGATGAGGTGCGCCAGCTCCTCGGCGTACTTCTCCGGCTGGGCGGCCGGCAGGTCGATCTTGTTGAGCACCGGGATGACGTGCAGGTCGTTCTCGAGCGCCAGGTAGAGGTTCGCCAGGGTCTGCGCCTCGATGCCCTGCGCGGCGTCGACCAGCAGGATCGCGCCCTCGCAGGCGGCCAGCGACCGGGACACCTCGTAGGTGAAGTCGACGTGGCCCGGGGTGTCGATCATGTTGAGCACGGCGGTCTCGCCGGCCCGGTCGCCCTCCCGGATGGTCCAGGGCATCCGGACGGCCTGACTCTTGATCGTGATGCCGCGCTCGCGCTCGATGTCCATCCGGTCGAGGTACTGCGCACGCATCTGCCGGGGGTCGACCACGCCGGTGAGCTGCAACATCCGGTCGGCCAGGGTCGACTTCCCGTGGTCGATGTGGGCGATGATGCAGAAGTTCCGGATGCGCGCCGGGTCGGTGGAACCAGGAGCGTTCGCGCCGGAATCGAGCGTCGGTGGCACAGCGGTCCGTTCTGGTCGGCTGAACTGAGCGGGCCGGCACGACGCCGGCCCTCTCTATGCTCCCACGTCGCCGCCGCGCGTCCGCTGCGCGGGCGATCCCCACCGCCGGAACCACCCCGGGGGCGCCGTCGGGTCCCGCGTCGCTCCGACCTCCGAAGGCCCGGCCGGGGCTCACTCGGCGGGGGGCTCGACGAAGAGGGCGGCGAGCTTCGGCAGCCGCCGCTTCGCCTCCTCCTCGTCGTCGAAGTCCCAGAAGTCGTTGAGGTCGGGCACCGGCGCCGGCCCCCGGTCCGCCGGCAGCTCGGCGGCGGTGGCCCGGCGGTACGCGTCCCACGGCACCGCCAGCATCTCCGCGGCCGAGAACTCCTCCCCGCTCAGCGAGGCCGCCCTGACCTGCGGCAGCGCGGCCAGCGAGTCCGGGTCGGCGACGGCGCGTGCGAAGACCTCACGGCCCTGGGTCATCAGCCAGCCCCGGAAGTGGTGGAAGCCCTCGTCGGACACGCCGCCGTTGATCAGGTAGGCGGCGCCCCAGAGGTCGACCTTGTGCGAGGCGGAGAGCACCCGTGTCTGGTGGCGGGCGTACCCGACGATGTCCTGCGGGTCGCGCTCGGCGAGCAGGGCGACGGCCCGCGCGGCGACCGCGTGCGGCTCTCCCCCGCCGCCGGCCCGGGCCCGGTCGATCAACTGCCAGAAGTCGTCGGTCCTCATGGCCTGGCAGTCTGGCAGACCGGGCTGCCACCCCGCCCCGCCCCGGGACACCCCGGCGGGTCGCGGGCACCGGGCGCCGTGGCGGGCCGCCCGGCAGCATGGTGGGCGTGACCCCGACGTCCCCGCCTCCCGTGCCCTACCACGCGACCGCCCGCCGGCCGGAGTGGTCGACGCTGCCGGCGACGCTGCGCGCCGCCATCGCCGACCGGCTCGGCGCGCCCGTGGTCGCGGCCCGCGTCGCCGGCGCTGGCTTCACCCGCGGCTTCGCCGCCGTGCTCCAGACCGCCGCCGGGGACCGGGCCTTCGTCAAGGCCGCGGCCGCCGCCGAGCAACCGCGACTGGTCGACTGGTACGCCCGGGAGGCCGCGGTCCTCGACCGGCTCCCGGACGGGCTGCGGGTGCCCCGCCCCCGGTGGACGCTGCACGAGGCCGGCTGGTTCGCGCTCTGCCTGGACGCCGTCGACGGGCACACGCCCCGGCTGCCCTGGGCCCCGGCCGAGCTGACCGCGACCCTGACCGGGTACGCCGACGTGGCCGCCGCGCTGGCCGACCCCCCGGCCGAACTGCTCGGGCTCGGGCTGCCCCACCTCGCCGACCTGGCCCGGGACGACATCCTCTGGTGGGGCGAGGTGGCCGCCGGCCGGGAGCCGGCACCGCCGCTGCCCGCGCCGGTCCGGGACCGCCTGCCCGATCTGGTCGCGCTGGAGTCCCGCCTCCCGGCGTACGCCGCCGGCGCGACCGGCCTGATCCACGGCGACCTGCGGCTGGACAACGTGCTGATCGACGGGGCGGGGCGGGCCTGGTTCTGCGACTGGACATGGCTCTGCCGGGGGCCGGCCTGGTTCGACCTGGCGACCCTGCTGCTCACCGCGTACGCCGACGGCCTGGACGCCGACGCGCTCTTCGCCCGCCACCCGGCGGCGGCCGGCGCGCCCCCCGACGCGCTGGACGCCACCCTCGCCGCCCTCTCCGGCTACTTCCTCACCACCGCCGCCTCGACGCCCGGGACCGCGTCGCCGCACCTCCCGGCGCACCAGCGGTGGAGCGGCGAGCAGTCACTCGGCTGGCTCGCCCGCCGACAGGGCTGGACCTGACCGCGTGCCCGGTGGCGGGGCTGAGCCCGGCCGGACGCCCGTTCGCCGGCGGGACCCGCCGGGCCTGCTCCCGGCCGGAGTGGGGCGGTCGCGCGGGGTGGTCGGGGAGCGGTTGTCGCTCCCGTGAGGGGCGGTCGCGCGGGGGCGCACCGGACCCGTGGCACGCGGCGCCCACCAGGGCGGGGACCGAGCCGTTTTGGCTCGTCCCGGGCGACCTGGTAACCTGGCTCTTCGCGCAGCGATGACGCATGCTCGTCGCGCGCGGAAGCAGACCAACCCGAGCTATCAAGACGAGGCTGTCGCGTGGCGAACATCAAGTCCCAGATCAAGCGCAACCGGCAGAACGAGAAGCGCCGGCTGCGTAACAAGTCGGTCAAGTCGTCGCTGAAGACCGCCGTCCGGAAGTTCAACGAGGCTGCTGAGGCCGGTGACGTCGAGAAGGCCACCATCCTCATGCGCGACGCCTCGCGCAAGCTGGACAAGGCGGTCAGCAAGGGCGTCATCCACTCGAACCAGGCCGCGAACCGCAAGTCCGCGATCGCCAAGCGCGTGGTGTCGCTCTCCGCCTGACGAGGCGACCTCAGACCTGACCGGAAGCCCCGGGCACTTCCCGGGGCTTCCGGCTGTCTGTCGTTCGACATTCCGCACCACCACCCGGCCGGGGTCTCCCCCGCCGGGCTTTCGTCGTTGCCCAGCCGCCGCCCAGGTCAGCGATCGGCGGGCCGGTTGTCGGCAGGTCGGCGGTCGGCGGTCGGCGGTCGGGAGATCGTCAGGCCAGCGGATCAGGGCGGGTGGGCTGCGGCCCGAGCCCGGCGTCCCGCTCCCCCGCGCCGTAGCGCGGATCCTGGTGCCACGGCCGGTCGCGTCCGGCCCGGGCGGCGCGCGGCGCCGGCGACGCCGTGACGACGACGCCCGGCACGCTGTGCCTGACCCAGTCGACCCTGGCCCGCCCGACCACGGGCTCCATCTGCTGGCGGAAGCGGTCCCGTTCCTGCTCGGGCACGAGGGCGGCGGAGCGGACCACCATCGCGGCCACCATGTCGTTGAGCTTCACCATCGCGGCCACCGTGGCGGGCAGGATGACCACCGCCCACCAGGTGACCAGCTCGGCGAGGGCGAGCAGCGCGGCGAGCGCGACGGCGCCCTCGAAGAAGAGGAAGCAGAGCACCCCGCCCGGGTTGACGAAGCGCAGCCCGAGGAGGCGCGCGTAGAGCGGACGGTAGCGCTCCTCGTCGGCGGGGATCGTGGCCCACGAGCCGCGGGGTGCTCCGCTCACCGGGCGCCACCCTGTCGGGCGGCGGCGACCGAGAAGACGGCCCGCTCCAGCGCGTACGCGCGGTCGTCGGCGCCGCCCTTGACGGCCGCGTTGCACTCCGCCGCGGCCCGCATCGCCTGGACCAGCCCCTCGGGCGTCCAGCCACGGGCCCGTTGCTGCGCGGACCTGATCTTCCACGCCGGCATGCCCAGGGTGCCCGCCAACTGGAAGGGGTCGCCCCGCCCGGCGGACGCGACGCGGGCCACGGTGCGCACGCCGTCGGCGATCGCGTCGGCGATCGGCACCGGGTCCACCCCCACGTGCAGCGCCCAGCGCAGCGCCTCGAGCGCCCCCGGCACGTCGCCCACCATGACGGCGTCGGCGACGGTGAAGCCGGTCACCTCGACCCGCCCCCGGTAGTAGCGGGAGACCGTGTCCGCGCCGATCCGGCCGTCGGTGTCGGCCATCAGCTGCGAGCAGGCGGCGGCCAGCTCGCGCAGGTCGTTCCCGACCGCCGCGATGAGCGCCTCGGCGGCATCGTCGGTGCACTTCCCGCCGGCCCGGCGGATCTCGTCCCGGACGAAGGCCACCCGGTCGCGGTGCCCCTTGAGCTTGGCCGCCGGCACCACCGTCGCGCCGGCCGCCTTCAGCCCGTCGGCGAACGCCTTGCCCTTGGCCCCGCCGAGGTGCAGCACGATCAGCTGCACGTCCGGGTCGGGATTCTTCGCGTACGCCAGCAGGGCCGCCACCAGGTCCTTGCGGGCGTCCTGGCCGGCCCGGAGCACCAGCACCCGCCGCCCGCCGAAGAGGGAGGGGCTGAGCATCTCGGCGATCTCGCCGACGACGAGGGCGCCGGCCTGGTATTCGCGGACGTCCACGTCGGGGTCGACGCTGCGGGCCTTCGCGACGGCTTCGGTGACCGCGCGCGTGGCGAGCAGCTCCTCGTCGCCGAGGACGAGCAGAATAGGAGCGAGGCTGGCGGCGGTCACGCCGCCCATATTCGCACGGCCGACGGCCGGATCCAGTCTGCTCATCGTCACTCCGGCGGCGGAGCCCGCACTCAGTGCAAATCCAGACATTTACCTCAGTCCACCGCTAAAGCCGATAATCGGCGTCGATTCCTACGGTTGTCGGCCCGGCGGCGTGCCCCGCGTCACCACCCCGAGACCTCCCCGGCCGAGCACCGCCGCCACGTCCCCCTCCGTGTCGGTACGCAGCACCCGCGCCCCGCCCCGGGCCAGCCGCCCGAGCACCGCCGGATTGGGATGGCCGTAGGTGTTGCCCGCCCCCACCGGCACCAGGGCGATCCGGGGACGGACCGCGTCCAGGAAGGCCGGATCCTGGTAGGCCGACCCGTGGTGGGCGACCTTCAGCACCTCCGCCCGCAGCCCGCCGGGCGCCGTGTCGTCCAGCAGCACCCGCTGCTCCTCGGTCTCGGCGTCCCCGGCGAGCAGGATCCGTACGCCGGAGACGGTGGCGAGCAGCATCAACGAGTTGTTGTTGGGATCCGACCGGGTGCCGCGCAGCGGACGGGGCGGGCCGATGACGGTGAACTCGACCCCGCCCTCCCGGTACCGCCAGCCGGCCCCGCCCGCCACCACGTCGACGGAGTGCGCCGCGGCCTCGGCGCGGACCAGCTCCCGCCCGGCGGCGGGCTCCGGCCACTGCGGGGTGAGCACCGCGCCCACCGGTCGCCCCCGGAACACGCCCGCGACGCCGCCGGTGTGGTCGACGTGGAAGTGGCTGACCACCAGCAGCGCCACCTCCCGTACGCCCAGCCGGCGCAGGCAGCCGTCCGCCGCCCCCGGGTCCGGCCCGGCGTCGACCACCACCGCCCGGCCGGCCGCCACCGGCAGCACCACCGTGTCGCCCTGGCCGACCGCGCAGGCGGCGACCACCCAGCCCGCCGGGGGCCAGCCGGGGGCGGCCAGCCGTACCGGCAGCGTGCCCGCCATCACCGCGACGACGACCACCGCCACCAGCCGGCGGACCACCGGGTGCCGGGTGGCGACCAGCAGCGCGACGGTCAGCCCGGCCAGCAGCAGGGCCCCCGTCACCCCGCCCGGCCACGGCAGCGTGCCCGCCGGCAGGCGCGCGCCGTGCCGCGCCACCGTGACCAGCCACCAGGCCGGCCAGCTCGCCAGCCACGCGACGAACTCCGCCCCGGCCGGCCAGACGGGCGACACCGCCGCCGCCAGCACCCCGAGCACCGTGGCGGGCGCGATGGCCGGCACCGCGAGCAGGTTCGCCGGCACGGCGACCAGGCTCACCGTGCCCGAGATCCCGGCCACCACCGGGGCGCAGGCGAGCTGCGCGGCCGCCGGCACGGCCAACGCCTCGGCGAGCCCGGCCGGCACCCCGCGGCGACGCAGCCCGTCGCGCCACCTGGGCGCGAGCAGCAGCTGGCCACCGGTGGCCAGCACGGAGAGCGCGAAGCCGGCATCGCCGGCCAGCTCCGGGTCGACCAGCACCAGCGCGGCCACCCCGGCGGAGAGGGCGGGCAGCGCCGCCCGGGGACGCCCGGCCGCCAACGCGGCCAGCCCGATGGCGCCCATGGTGGCGGCCCGCACCACGCTCGGCGAGGGGCGGACCAGGACGACGAAGCCCACCAGGGCCAGCCCGCAGAGCCCGGCGGCCAGCCAGGGCCCGGCCCGCGCCCAGCGGGCCAGCAGCAGCACCGCGCCGACGACGATGGCCACGTTGGAGCCGGAGACCGCGTTCAGGTGCGTCATGCCGGTGGCGAGGAAGTCCTCCTCCACGGTGGGCGGCAGCCGGCTCGTGTCGCCGACCACCAGGCCGGGCAGCAGCCCACCCTGCTCGTCGGGGAGCGGCGCGCAGGCGCGTTGCAGACCGGCACGCAGCGACCCGGCGGCCCGCTGCGGGGACGGGGCGGCCCCGTGCGGCACCGGCGGCCCGGCCGCGCTCAGCACCGCCGCGGTCAGGTCGCCGCCGCGCGGTGCGGCCAGCCGCCCTTCGGCGGTGAGCCGCTGCCCGGGCAGCAGCCCTCTCCAGCCGGGATCGGTGGCGAGGACCAGCACGCGGGCCGGCGCCGCGACCCGCCGCCCGTCCGGGCCGGTGAACCGGGTCAGCTCGGCCGGCACGAGCAGGGTGGCCGGGCGCCCGGCGACGCCGCGTACGGGACGGGGATCGTCGCGGACGACCAGCTCGGCGGTGACGACCGCCCGCTCCTCGACCAGGGCCCGGACCGGCCCGGCGTCGCGGACGGACAGCCGCGCCGCGGTCGCCGACGCGCCGCAGACCACGCCGAGCAGCACCGCGACGGCGATCCAGCCGTACCGCCGGGTCGGGGCGGACGGGCGCCCGAGGACGCCGGCCAGGTGCAGCCCGCCCGCCCCTGCGGCCCCGGCGGCCACCGCGGCCACCAGCAGGGTCGCGCCGGCGGTCAGGTGCAGCCCGGCCAGCGCGGTGAGCCAGGTGGCCACCGCCAGGCCGGCCAGCCGCAGGTCGACCGCCGCCGCGGGCCGCTCGCCGACGCCGGACGCCCCGGGCCCGGACGGGCTTAGCCCGCTGCCCGCCGTCACACCGTCACCAGGTCCTTGAGCTGCTCGTAGCGGGCGTCGCCGATGCCGTCGACCTGGCGCAGGTCGCCGACCGAGCGGAAGCCGCCCTGCTGGTCGCGGTGGGTGAGGATGCGCTGGGCGAGCACCGGGCCGACGCCCGGCAGCGCGTCGAGCTGCGCGAGCGTCGCGGTGTTGAGGTTGAGCCGGCCACCCGCGCCGGGCGCCCCCGGCGCGCCGCCGGCAGCCGACCCGGGCGGGGGCGCCGCGCCCGGTGGCGCCGCGACGCCGACCAGGATCAGCTCCCCGTCGGTGACCTTGCGGGCCGGGTTGAGCAGGGCCACGTCCACCCCCGGCAGCGCCCCGCCCGCCGCCTCCACGGCGTCGGCGACCCGCGCGCCGGCCGGCACCCGCACCAGCCCGGGACGGCGCACCTTGCCGGCGACCGCGACCACCAGCTCGCCCGCCGGCGTGGCGGCCGGTTCCGCGAGGCCGGTCACCGCCGCCCCGGACGCCTCGGCGGTGGCGACCGGGCGGACCGGCTCGGCCTGCGGCCGGGACCGCCAGGCCCAGAAGCCGGCCCCGAGCACCACGAGGACGGCGACGGCGGCCAGCGCCCGCACCCCCCGCCGCCCGGGGTCGAACGCCCCCGGCCCCGGCAACCGGGACGCCGCCCCGGGGGCGCGGGCCGGCGGGTCGGGCTCCGGCAGCGCCGCCGCGCCGGCCGGCGACGCCGGTGTGCGGGGCGGCAGCGCCACGACCGGCTCCGGCACCCCGACCGAGCCCGGACGGTCGCCGAACTGCCCGGCGGGCCTCCGATGATCGCCGGACAGCCCGGCCGGCCCCTGACGGTCGCCGGACGGCCCGACGGGTTCGCCGGGCCGTTCCAGGGGATCGGCGGGCCCGCCCGGGTGCGCCCGCGCGGCGCTCGACGGCCGGCCCGCCACCAGCCGGCGCAGTCGTTCCCGGACCACCGTCTCCTCGTCTGCTGACACGACGCGAAGCTAGGTCCGCGAACCCGGGGCGCGCGGCCGGCCGGGGCTCGACTGTGGACGACGGCGCCGCTTGTGGACAACCGCCTGATCATGCGGGCGATGTGCTAGGACGGCGAAGAACCGCAGCTCAGCGGGCATCGGTACCGCTCACCCGCGCCGTCCGCCACGTCGACGCGCTGGCTGCCACGCGCCAGCCCGGTCCTCATCGCCGCCGTCGTGCGGCTTCCGTGATCGGCGGAAACCTAGGTCCTGCGGTTGCTGGCGTCGAGGGCAGCCTGCTCCACCCGCTGGCGGTGGTCCCGCCACCACGGCTCGTCAGCGGGTGGAAGGTTGTCGTTCCTGGGCAGCAGCCCGGCCGCGCCGTCGATCAGCTCGCGCACGATGTCCGCGTGGCCGGCGTGCCGCTGTGTCTCCGCGACGACGTGGACCAGGACGTGGTGCAGTGTGACCGCCGCATCGCCCCACCACGGCACCCGGCCGACGTGGTCGAGCGCGAGGGCTTCGATGGTGGTGTCGGCGTGGGAGCTGGCGCGACGGTACAGGGCGACGATCTCTTCGCGGGTCTCGTCCGCGGTCGCCCACATGTCGGCATTGGTCTCGGCGGCGTCGCCGACGTACGGCAGCTCCTGCTCGAACGGGCGGCCGAACACGACGCCGAAGTAGAGGATCTCCATGGCCGCCGCGTGTTTCACCAGACCGAGCAGGTTGGTCGCGGTCGGGGTCAGCGGGCGGCGGACGTCGTACTCGCTGAGCCCGTCGAGCTTCCAGAGCAGCGCGTCGCGGCCGCCCTGCAGGTAACTGTGCAGGTCGTCCTTCATCGTGTCACGATGGCACCCGGTCAGGGGTCGGCGCTGCCCCGCATGATCGACAGGACGCACCCTGGCCGGTGACCGGGGGCCGGCGGTGCACGACGACGCAGGCCAGGCCGGGCCCGGCGTGCGCGGCGACCACCGCGCCGGCCTCCGAGACGTACGAGTCGTGCAGGCGGTCGCCCAGCCGGGCCTTCAGCGTCTCCAGCAGCGCCTCGGCCCGCTGCGGCGCGGCGAGGTGGTGCACGGCCAGGTCGACCTCGGCGTCGCCGGCGGCCTCGACGGCCAGGTCGACCAGTCGCGCCACGCCCCGGCTGGCGGTACGCACCTTGTCCTTGAGGACGATCGCGCCGTCCGGCATGTGCATGATCGGCTTGACCGACAGGGCGGTGCCGAGCAGCGCCTCGGCGGCGCCGATCCGGCCGCCCCGGCGGAGGAACTCCAGCGTGTCGACGTAGAACCAGATGCCGGTGCGGGCGATGGCGTCCACCGCGGCGTCGCGTACCCCCGGCAGGTCCCCGCCCCGCTCGGCGGCCGTGGCGGCGGCGACGGCGGGGAAGCCGAGGCCCATGCCGGTCGAACGGCTGTCGACCACCGCGACCCGGTCGTCGAACTCGGCGGTGGCCAGCCGGGCGGCCTCCACCGTGCCGGAGAGCTCGGCCGACAGGTGCACCGAGACGATCCCGTCGGCGCCCGCGTCGAACAGCTCCCGGTACGTCCGGGCGAACTGCTCCGGCGCGGGGCGCGAGGTGCTCACCGAGACGCGCCGGCCGCCGAGCGCCCGGGTGGCGTCGGCGGGGGTGGTCTCCACCCCCTCCAGCCCTTCGGCGCCGTTGAGCACGACGGCCAGCGGCACCACCGTCAGCCGGTGGGCGCGCAGCAGCTCGGGCGGGAGGTAGGCGGTGGAGTCGGTGACGACCGCGACGGGCATGCCCGGCACGCTAGCCGATGTCGCCGGGGAACGCCCGGGTCAGACGGCCTCGGTGGCCGGCACGGTGATCAGGCCGACGTTGTGGGCACGCAGGTGCCAGCCCCGGGTGTCGTCGTGGCGCAGCTCGGTCCAGTGGCAGTTCTGCAACGAGCCGATGGTGCGCAGGACGGCGTGCTCCCAGCCGAGCAGGTGGCCGCAGCCCTGCCGGGCCGCGCCGCCGTGGGTGGCCACCACCACGGTGCCGCCGGGCACGGCGTCGGCGGCGTCGGACAGGGCCGCGCCGACCCGCTTGCCGAGGTCGTCGAGGGTCTCGATGCCGGCGCCCGGGTCCGGGTCGCCGGCCCGCCAGCGGGCGAACTCGGCGGGGTGGCGCTCGGCGGCCTCGGTGAGGGCCAGCCCCTGCCAGGACCCGAAGTGCCGCTCCCGCAGCCGCGGGTCGGTGCGCACCGGCAGCCCGGTCAGCGCGGCCAGCGCGCCGGCGGTGTCCGCCGCGCGGCTCAGGTCGCTGGCCACGATGGCGTCCGGACTCAGCCCGGCCAGCAGGGGCGCGGCGGTGCGGGCCTGCTCGCGGCCGAGGTCGTTCAGCGGCACGTCGGTCTGCCCCTGGACCCGGCTGGCGGCGTTCCAGTCGGTGTTGCCGTGCCGCCAGATGATCAGGCGGGTCATTCCGCGGTGGTGGAGCCGGTGCCGGACTCGGCGTCGACGAGGTCCCGGTCGACGAACGGGATCGTCGGGCAGTCCTTCCACAGCCGGTCGAGGGCGTAGAACTCGCGCTCCTCGGTGTGCTGGACGTGCACCACGATGTCGACGTAGTCGAGCAGCACCCACCGGCCGCCCCGCTCGCCCTCGCGCCGGACCGGCTTGGCCTTCTCCGGCAGCTCGAGCAGCCGCTCCTCGATGGCATCGACGATGGCGAGCACCTGACGCTCGTTGGGAGCCGCGGCGAGCAGGAACGCGTCGGTGATGGCGAGCTGGTCGCCCACGTCGATGATGACGATGTCCTGCGCCTTCTTGTCGGCCGCGGCCTGGGCGGCGGCGATGGCCAACTCGTGGGCGCGTTCGGAAATTGTCACCGTTCTCCTTCGATCAACCGTGCGATCCTCCAAGCGTCTCACACCCGGCGGAATCCCGACTCGTCAGTTCTGGCGCGTTACCCGCCCGAACCGCCCCATACCGGGCCGAATCACGACTGGTAGAGGCGCCGCTTGGCGATGTACTGCACCACACCGTCCGGCACCAGATACCAGACCGGCTCCCCCCGGGCGACCCGGGCGCGGCAGTCCGTGGACGAGATGGCCATGGCCGGGACCTGCACCAGGCTCACCGTGTCGGCCGGCAGGTGCGCGGCGGTCAACTCGAAGCCCGGCCGGGTCACGCCGATGAAGTGGGCCAGCTCGAAGATCTCGTCCAGGTCCTTCCAGGAGAGGATGCGCTCCAGCGCGTCCGCCCCCGTGATGAAGAAGAGCTGCACCTTCGGGCCGTACTCGGCGTGCAGGTCGCGCAGGGTGTCGACGGTGTAGGTGGGCCCACCCCGGTCGATGTCGACCCGGCTGACCTGGAAGCGGGGGTTGGAGGCGGTGGCGATGACCGTCATCAGGTAGCGGTCCTCCGCCGGGCTGACCGGCTCGTCCGCCTTCTGCCACGGCTGACCGGTGGGGACGAAGACCACCTCGTCCAGCCCGAACCGGTCCGCCACCTCGCTGGCCGCGACGAGGTGCCCGTGGTGGATCGGATCGAAGGTGCCGCCCATGATGCCGACCCGCCGGATGTCTTCCTCCACCCCGCGATCCTAGGCCGGGCGGAACCGGCGGCCCCGGGGGGCCGCCGGACCGTCCCGCCCGGCGGACGGCGTCAGGCCGCCGCCGCGGCGACCGCCGTCCGGGCGATCAGGGCCCGCCGCAGGTCGTCGTCGGCGTCGGTCACCACCCGGCGCAGGCCGGGGGTGACGTCGTCGCGGGCCAGCAGCGCCGCGGCCGCCTCCCGGGTGGGCTGCGCCACGGCGTAGCGGGGGAAGGCCGACTTCGCGATCTGGTCCGCCACCCACGGCGTACGCGAGCGCGCGGCGGCCGGCATGTCGGCGAAGTAGCGCGCCACGTAGCCGGCGGTCAGCTCGGCCTGCTCGGGCTGCCAGAAGCCCTCCGCGGTCGCCTCGACGAGCCGGTTGGACAGCTCGGTGTTCGACACGACGATCTCCCACGCGGCCCGCTTGGCGGCCGGGTCGGGCAGCGCCGCCCGGCAGCGGGCGGCGCGCTCGGCGCCGGCGGCGCTCGGGTCGGCC
>NZ_JBFABA010000038.1:0-57836 GCF_040640115.1 Micromonospora sp. NPDC023644
CCAGCAGCAGCTCCTGGTCGGGGCGGTCGGCGTGCCGGGCGGTGCGGGCGTGCCGCTCGGCGGCGTCGAGCAGGGCGGCCACCTCGGCCTCCCCGGTGGCCGGCGGGTCGAGCACGCCGGCGTCGACCAGCGGGCGCAGCGGCCCGAAGGTGGCCCCGAGCGCGGCGGTGTCGATCCCGGCGACCCGGACGCCGCCGGTCGGGGCGGTGGCGAGCAGCCGCAGCACGAGCGCCCGCAGCAGGCCCGCCACCCGGGGGTCGCGGGCGTCCGCGTCGAGGGCGAGGTGGTGGCCGCCGCCCAGCGGTACGAGGACGGGGAAGGCGCCGTCCGGGGTGGACGCCTCGCCGACGCGGACGGGCACGGGGGCGGCGGTCACGGGGGTGGCCCCGGGCGTCGGGGTGGCGAGCGCGCCGCCGAGGGCCGCGAGCCGGGTGACCAGCTCGGGTGCGCCGGCCGGGGTGCCGTGGGGCGCCTGTCCGGCGAGCGCCCGGCGGGCGGTGTCGAGGTGTGCCCGGGCCGCCCGGTGCGCCGCGACCGCCTGCCCGTACGCCGACGCGAGCCTGCCCACCCTCTGCTCCCGTCGCCGTCGCCCCGCCTGGTCCCCAAGGACCCTAACGGACACCGGCGACGCCCGGACAGTGGCGAGCCGGGCGCGTCGGCCGGGCACACCGTGGCGCGAGGCCCCACCGTCGGACAGGGACGGACCCCTTCCCGCCGAAGAACGACAGGAAGAGGCCCGTCCCGGTGTGCCGGTGCGGGTCAGCCGGTGACGGCGTTGAGGGCGGGCAGGTAGCCGTCGGCGTCCGGGTGGTACGCCTCGATGACGCCGCTGACGTCGCGGATCCACACGTCGACCCGAGCCACGTGCCCGATGCGCTCCCCGGCAGGTTCGTCCACGGCAGGCCGTCCACGGCAGGCCCGTCCAGGACAGCCGTCCGGGACAGGCCGGACTTGCCGGTTAGCGTGCGGCCAGGGGCTGGCGGGCCGGGTCCACCGGGGCGGGCAGGGTGCCCGTCCCGCCCAGGTAGGCGTGGATGGCGGCGGCCGCGGCGCGGCCCTCGGCGATCGCCCAGACGATCAGCGAGGCGCCCCGGTGCATGTCGCCGGCGACGAAGACGCCGTCGATGTCGGTCTGCCAGTCGGGCCGGGCGTCGATCGCGCCGCGCGCGTTGCGGCCGACCCCGAGCTGGTCGAGCAGCGGCTGCTCCTCGGTGCCCTCGAAGCCGATGGCCAACAGCACCAGGTCGGCCGGCAACTCCCGCTCCGAGCCTGGCAGCGGGGTGACGATGCGCCGCCCGTCCCGCTTCTCCACGGTCACCTCGGCGATCCGCACCGCCCGCACCTGACCGGTGCCGTCGTCGACGAACTCCTGCACCGCGACGGCGAAGACCCGCTCGCCGCCCTCCTCGTGCGCCGGGTAGCTGCGCAGCAGCCACGGCCAGGTCGGCCACGGGTCCCGGGCCTCGTCGCGGGCCTGCGGCGGCTGCGGGTAGAGGTCCAACTGGTGTACGCCGGCCGCGCCCTGGCGGTGCGCCACGCCCAGGCAGTCCGCCGCCGTGTCGCCGCCACCGATGATCACGATGTGCTTGCCGGCCGCGTCGATCGGGTTGCCGTCGGGCAGGACCGCCGTGTCGGGCCGGCCGCCCGCCGCCGCGGCGGCGACCACGCGGTTGGCCGCGACGAGGTGGTCCATCGCCTGGTGCACGCCGCGCAGCCCGCGACCCGGGGTCTCCGGGGTGTCCCGGCCCCGCAGCGCGCCGCAGGCGAGCAGCACGGCGTCGTGCTCGGCGCGCAACTGCTCGGCGGTGACGTCGACGCCGACGTTCACCCCGGTGCGGAAGCGCACGCCCTCGGCGGAGAGCTGGGCCACGCGCCGGTCGATGTGGACCTTCTCCAGCTTGAAGTCGGGGATGCCGTACCGCAGGAGGCCGCCGATCGCGTCGTCGCGCTCGTACACCGTCACGGCGTGACCGGCGCGGGCGAGCTGCTGCGCGGCGGCGAGGCCGGCGGGCCCGGAGCCGACCACGGCCACCGACCGCCCGGTCGGCGCCGGCACCGGGCGCGGCGACAGCCCACCCCGCGCGACGGCCGCGTCGGCGATCTCCACCTCGACCTGCTTGATGGTGACCGGTTCGCCCCCGCCGATGCCGAGCACGCAGGCCGCCTCGCAGGGCGCCGGGCAGAGCCGGCCGGTGAACTCGGGGAAGTTGTTGGTGGCGTGCAGCGAGTCCACCGCGGCGTCCCAGTTGCCGGTGCGGACCAGGTCGTTCCAGTCCGGGATGCGGTTGCCCAGCGGGCAGCCGTCGTGGCAGAACGGGATGCCGCAGTCCATGCAGCGGGTCGCCTGCTCGCGGATCAGTTCCTCGCCGGCGGGCGGGTACACCTCACGCCAGTCGCTGATCCGCACCGGCACGGGGCGACGCGCGGGCAACCGCCGGTTGTAGCGAAGGAAACCGTTCGGGTCAGGCACGAGCCACCTCCTGGACCGTCGCCCGCGGGGCGGGCATGGTCGGCACGGACTTCGCGGCGGGCGCGGAGAGCGCGCTCATCACCGCGTCGTCGACGTCGCGGCCGGCGGCTTCGGCGGCCCGCATGATCTCCAGCACCCGGCGGTAGTCCCGGGGCACCACGGCGGTGAACTCCGCCACCGCTTCCGGCCAGCGCTTGAGCAGCCCCTCGGCGACCGCCGAGTCGGTCTCGGCGAAGTGCCGCTGCACCAGCTCGTGCAGCATCGCCTGCTCCTCCTCGGACAGCGGCGCCAGGTCGACCAGCTCCGCGTTCACCCGGCGGCGGTCCAGCTGGTGCACGAAGGCCGTGCCGCCGGACATGCCGGCGGCGAAGTTGCGGCCGGTCGGGCCCAGCACCACCACGGTCCCGCCGGTCATGTACTCGCAGCCGTGGTCGCCGACGCCCTCGACGACGGCCACCGCGCCGGAGTTGCGCACCGCGAACCGCTCCCCCACCCGGCCGCGCAGGAACAGCTCGCCCGCGGTGGCCCCGTAGAGGATCGTGTTCCCGGCGATGGTCTGGTCCTCGGCCCGCTGCCCCGGCGCGGCCTCGCCGTCGAGGAAGGGGGCGGCGGCGTCCGGGCGCACGATGAGCCGACCGCCGGAGAGGCCCTTGCCCACGTAGTCGTTGGCGTCGCCGTGCAGCCGCAGGGTGACCCCGCGCGGAAGGAACGCGCCGAACGACTGGCCGGCGGTGCCGCGCAGGGTGAACTCGATCGTGTCGGCGGGCAGGCCGGCCCCGCCGAAGCGGCGGGTCACCTCGCCGCCGAGCATCGCGCCGACGCTGCGGTGCTCGTTGCGCACCGCCATCTCCACCCGCACCGGCGTACGGTCGGCCAGCGCCGGCCCGGCCAGGGCGATCAGCTCGTTGTCCAGCGCCAGCTCCAGGCCGTGGTCCTGGGCGCGGACGCCCCGGCGCGCCGCCCCGGCCGGCAGCTCCGGCAGGTGCAGCACGGGGGTCAGGTCCAGCCCGCCGGCCTTCCAGTGCGCGATCGCCGGGGCGACGTCGAGCAGCTCGGCCTGCCCGATGGCCTCCTCGATCGACCGGAGGCCCAGCTCGGCCAGGTAGCCGCGGACCTCCTCGGCGAGGAACAGGAAGAAGTTCTCCACGAACTCCGGCCGGCCGGTGAAGCGTTCCCGCAGCACCGGGTTCTGGGTGGCGATGCCGACCGGGCAGGTGTCCAGGTGGCAGACGCGCATCATGACGCAGCCCTCGACGATCAGCGGCGCGGTGGCGAAGCCGAACTCCTCGGCGCCGAGCAGCGCCGCGACCAGCACGTCCCGGCCGGTCTTGAGCTGCCCGTCGACCTGCACGGTGACCCGGTCGCGCAGCTTGTTGAGCAGCAGCGTCTGCTGCGCCTCGGCCAGCCCCAGCTCCCACGGGGTGCCGGCGTGCTTGAGCGAGTTCAGCGGGGACGCGCCGGTGCCGCCGTCGTGGCCGGAGATCAGGATGACGTCGGCCTTGAGCTTGGCCACGCCCGCCGCCACGGTGCCGACGCCGACCTCGCTGACGAGCTTGACGTGCACCCGGGCGGACGGGTTGACGCACTTCAGGTCGTGGACGAGCTGCGCCAGGTCCTCGATGGAGTAGATGTCGTGGTGCGGCGGCGGGGAGATCAGGCCGACGCCCGGGGTGGCGTGCCGGGTACGGGCGATCCACGGCCAGACCTTGTTGCCGGGCAGCTGCCCGCCCTCGCCGGGCTTGGCGCCCTGCGCCATCTTGATCTGCAGGTCGTCGGCGTTGACCAGGTACTCGCTGGTCACCCCGAACCGGCCGCTGGCGATCTGCTTCACGGCGGAGCGGCGCTCCGGGTCGTGCAGCCGCTCGACGTCCTCGCCGCCCTCGCCGGTGTTGGACTTGCCGCCGAGGCGGTTCATCGCGATCGCCAGGGTCTCGTGTGCCTCCGCCGAGATCGACCCGTACGACATGGCGCCGGTGGCGAACCGCTTGACGATCTCGCTGGCCGGCTCGACCTCGTCGAGCGGCACCGGGGGCCGCACGCCGGTGCGCAGGGTGAACAGCCCGCGCAGCGAGCCCGCCTTCGCGGCCAGCTCGTCGACCTTGGCCGTGTACCGACGGAAGACGTCGTACTGGCGGCTGCGGGTGGCGTGCTGGAGCAGGAAGACCGTCTCCGGGTTGAACAGGTGCAGCTCGCCCTCGCGGCGCCACTGGTACTCGCCGCCCACCTCCAGCCGGCCGGTGGGCTCGGCGCCCGGCGGCGGCCAGGCCACGGAGTGCCGGGCGGCGACCTCGGCGTGGATGCCGTCCAGCCCGATTCCGCCGATCTTGCTCGGGGTGCCGCGGAAGTAGCGCTCGACCAGCCGGGAGTCCAGCCCGACGGCCTCGAAGACCTGCGCCCCGCAGTACGACGACACCGTCGAGATGCCCATCTTGGACATGATCTTCAGGACGCCCTTGCCGAGGGCCTTGACGTAGTTGCGGACCGCCTTGGCCGCTTCGACGCCGACGAGCGCGCCCGTGGAGATCATGTCCTCCACCGACTCGAACGCCAGGTAGGGGTTCACCGCCGCCGCGCCGTAGCCGATCAGCACCGCGGCGTGGTGCACCTCGCGGCAGTCGCCGGACTCGACGACCAACGCCACCTGGGTGCGGGTCTGCTCGCGCACCAGGTGCTGGTGGACGGCGGCGGTGAGCAGCAGCGACGGGATGGGGGCGAGGTCGGCGTTGGAGTCGCGGTCCGACAGCACGAGGATGCGTACGCCGTCCTCGATGGCCTCGGAGACGTGCCGGCAGATCTCCGTCAGCCGGGCCTTGATCCCGGCGCCGCCCTCGCGGATCCGGTAGAGCCCGGAGACCCGGACCGCCTTGAAGCCGGGCAGGTCGCCGTCCTCGTCGATGGAGAGGATCTTCGCCAGCTCGTCGTTGTCGATGACCGGGTACGGCAGCACGATCTGCCGGCAGCTCGCCGGGCCCGGGTCGAGCAGGTTCCCCTCCGGCCCGATGGTCGACGCCAGGCTGGTCACCAGCTCCTCGCGGATGGCGTCCAGCGGCGGGTTCGTGACCTGCGCGAAGAGCTGGTGGAAGTAGTCGTAGAGCAGCCGCGGCCGGGTCGACAGCGGGGCGATCGGGGTGTCGGTGCCCATCGAGCCGAGCGGCTCGGCGCCCGTGCGCGCCATCGGCGCGAGCAGGATCTTCAGCTCCTCCTCCGTGTAGCCGAAGGTCTGCTGGCGGCGGCGTACCGAGTCGTGGGTGTAGACGGTGTGCTCGCGCGGGGGCAGGTCGGTCAGCTCGATCAGGCCGGCGTGCAGCCAGTCGGCGTACGGCTGCTCGGCCGCCAGCTCCGCCTTGATCTCCTCGTCGTGCACGATCCGGCCGGCGACGGTGTCGACCAGGAACATCTTCCCCGGCTGGAGGCGGCCCTTGGCGACCACCCGGGCCGGGTCGAGGTCGAGCACGCCCGCCTCGCTGCCGAGCACCACGAGCCCGTCGTCCGTACGCCACCAGCGGCCCGGGCGCAGCCCGTTGCGGTCGAGCACCGCGCCGACGACCTCGCCGTCGGTGAAGGCGACCGAGGCCGGCCCGTCCCACGGCTCCATCAGGCTCGCGTGGAAGCGGTAGAAGGCCCGATTGTCGGCGGCCATGTCCGGGTCGTTCTCCCACGCCTCGGGGATCATCATCAGCACCGAGTGGGGCAGGCTCCGCCCGGCCAGGTGCAGCAGCTCCAGGACCTCGTCGAAGTTCGCCGAGTCGGAGGCGGCGGGGGTGCAGACCGGGAAGACCCGGCGGATGTTGCCGGGGAGGTTCGGGCTACGCAGGAGTGCCTCGCGGGCCTGCATCCAGTTCCGGTTGCCCCGGATGGTGTTGATCTCGCCGTTGTGCGCGATCAGCCGGTACGGGTGCGCCAGCGGCCAGGACGGGAACGTGTTGGTGGAGAACCGGGAGTGCACCAGCGCGATCGCGCTCTGCACCCGCGCGTCGGTCAGCTCCGGGTAGAACGCCGGGAGCTGGTCGGGGGTGAGCATGCCCTTCCAGACCATGGTCCGCCCGGACAGCGACGGGAAGTAGGCCGGCACGCCCCGCTCGGCGCTCTCCCGCTCGGCCTGCTTGCGCACGCAGAACGCCACCCGCTCCAGCTCGATGCCGCCCAGCGACGACCCGGCCGGCCCGGCCGGCGAGCCGGTGAGCCGGTGCGCGGCGAGGAAGAGCTGCCGGACCCGGGGCATCGCCGCCAGGGCGGTCTCGCCGAGGCCGCTCGGGTCGACCGGCACGTCCCGCCAGCCGAGCACGTCGGCGCCCTCGACCAGCGCGTACTTCTCCACCACGCGGCGGGCGCGCTCCTCGGCGGCGTCGTCGTCGGGCAGGAAGACCAGGCCGGTGGCGTACTCGCCGGCGGGCGGCAGCGGGAAGTCCACCACCGCGCGCAGGAAGGCGTCCGGGATCTGGATCATGATGCCCGCGCCGTCGCCGGTGTTCGGTTCCGCGCCCCGGGCTCCCCGGTGGTCCAGCCGGCAGAGCGCGTCGAGGCCGTTGACCACGACCGCGTGCGAGCGCCGCCCGTGCAGGTCCGCCACGAAGGCCACGCCGCAGGCGTCGTGCTCCTGCGCGGGATCGTAGAGCCCGGCCGCGGGCGCTCCCGGGCCGAGGTGCGGGGCCTGCTTCGGGCTGCTGTGAGGGTACGGAAAGGCCACCGGGCCTCCTGTCGTCGCTCAGGGTGGATCTCGATCGGGACGACGTCGGCCCTCAAGGGTCTATTGAGTCTACGTTAGGGTCCGCCGCGCAAGACCAGTGCGGATTGATCACACCTTCCAGACTCTGGGACGTGTAGTCTCGCGCGGTGGATCTTCTGCACAAGGATCTCTTCGGCCGGTTGGAGCGTTTCTACGACGCGGTGCCCCGGGATGCGGCCCGCGCGGAGGAGCACGGGGCCCTCGTGCTGTTCGTCCGGCAGGGCGCCGGTTGGCCGTTCTACGCCCGGCCCCGGCTCGACGCCCCCGAGCCGCCGTCGCTGGCCGACGTCGCGGCGGTACGCGAGCGGCAGCGCGAGCTCGGCCTGCCCGAGGCCCTCGAGTGGGTGCACGAGACCACCCCGGACCTGCTGGCCGTGGCCCGCTCGGCGGGGCTGTCGGTGTTGCAGGCGCCGCTGATGGTGCTCGACCCGGCCGCCCTGCCCGACCCGGGCACCCTCACGGACGTACCGCTGCGGGTGCTCGACGCCGCGGCGCCCGGCCTCGCGGCCGACGTCGCGGCGCGGCGGGCGGTCGCCGGCGTCGGGTTCTCCGCGGCCGGCACCGAACCCGGCGAGGCCGGCCCCGCGCAGCGCGACGCCGCGGTGGCCGAGCTGGACGAGGCGGCGCTGGACGAGGAGCGGACCCGCCTCGCCGACGGCCGCCGGCTGTCGGTGCTGGCGGAGACGCCCGCCGAGGGCGCGCTGGCCAGCGGGATGGCGATGCGGGTCGGCGACGTGGCCGAGATCGCCGGGGTGGCCACCCTGCCGGCCGCCCGCCGCCGTGGCCTGGGCGCGGCGGTCACCGCCGCGCTGGCCCGCGAGCTGCTGGCCGCCGGCACCGACCTGGTCTTCCTCTCGGCGGGCGGCGAGGACATCGCGCGGGTCTACCTCCGCGTCGGCTTCCGCCGCGTCGGCACCGCCTGCATCGCCGAACCCACCCCCGTCACCCCCTGACCGGCCGCCCACCCGGCCCCGCCCGCCCCCGGCTGCGTCGATCATGCAGTTGTGGTGCCCGGTCCAACCCGGTTCGCGGCTTCCATCCCCCACCACAACTGCATGATCGGCAGCAGCCGGGAGGGGCGAGGTCCGGGGGCGCGGATGGGGTGGGGTCAGGCCGGGGGGCGCCACTGGGCGGCCGTGGTGGCGGCCGTCGAGAGCAGGCGCGGGCTGAGGGCGCCCAGGGCGGCGTCGCGGGCGCGCAGCGCCAGTGGGCCCCGGGCCTTCAGCACCGCCGACATCCGGCGGGTCTGCCGGACCACCGTCGCCGCCCGGGGCCGGCGCACCCGGTCGTACGCCACCACCGCGTCGGGCAGCCGGGACTCGCGCAGCAGCGAGGCGAGGGTCGCGGCGTCCTCGAAGGCGAGGCAGGCGCCCTGGCCGAGGTGCGGCGGCATGGCGTGCGCGGCGTCGCCGAGCAGCACCACCCCGCCCGGGCCGGCCGGGAAGCCGTACGACCTGGGCAGCGGCCGCAGCTCGCGGATCTCCTGCTGCACCAGGTCCGTCGGGTCGGTGGCGTCGAGCAGCTCGGCGATCGGCGCGGGCCAGCCCGCGTACCAGCGGCGCAGCAGGGCGAGCTGGGTCTCCGGCGGTTCCGGGCGGGGCGCGCCGACGGCGGTGGCCACCCAGTAGATGCCGCCCCGGCTGGAGGCGCCGGAGGAGCCGCGCTCGCCGAGCGAGGCGGACACGAACCGGTAGCCGGCTCCGAGCACCTCGCCGCCGACGGGTCGGTCGGCGGGCAGCTTCGGGGCCCGGTACCAGGGGATCACCGCCCGCCAGGCGGCGCAGCCCGAGCTGACCACGCCGGACTCCGGGGCGAGCTGCCGGCGGATCTCGCTGTCGGTGCCGTCGGCCGCGACGACCAGGTCGGCCTCGATGGTGTGCCGGCCGTCGCCGACCGAGGGCCGCTCCCCGGACACGGCGCGGACCGTCCGCACGGTCACCCCGGTGCGCAGTTCGACCTCGTCGCCCAGGCCGGCGATCAGCGCGTCGTGCAGGTCCTCCCGGTGCACCACCACCGGCATCCGGTCGGCCGGGGTGGGGCGGGGCTGCACCAGCCAGTGCCCGTCCGGGCGGCGCACGCCGCCGTCGGCGAGCGGCGTGGCGATCGCCTCCAGGCCGGCGCCGAGGCCCAGGGCGCGCAGCGCGCGTACGCCGTTGGGCCAGAGCGCCACGGCGGTCGGCTCCGGGCGGACCCGGTCGGCCCGCTCCAGCAGGGTGACCCGCCAGCCGGAGCGGGCCAGCGCGCCGGCGACCGCGAGGCCACCGATTCCGGCGCCGACCACGACCGCGCTACGCATGGGTGCTCCTTCTCAGCTGTCGCGCTCGGCGGGCCGGGTGCCCGTGGCCCCGGCCCGGTCCTCCGGGGTCTTTCCGGTGGACGCGGCGTCGTCACCGGCGGATCCGGGGGCGGCATCCGCACCGGCCGTAGGCGTGTCGGCCGCGCCGGGCCCGGCCTGCCCGTCCGACCCGGCCGGCGTCTCGCCGGTCTCCCGCCAGTGCCGGTACTGCTCCTCGCTCACCACGCGGTAGCCCTCCGGCGCGGCCGGCTGGGCGCCGGCCTCCCGCGCGGACAGGTCGACCTGCGACACGTCGGAGCCGACGGCCGGATCGGGCGTCGCGGCGGCGCCGATCGGGACGAGGTACTCCCGGGGGCCGCGCACCCGCACGAAGTAGGCCAGGGCGCCGAGGAAGACCAGGCCGGCGGTCCAGACGTTCAGGCGTACGCCGAGGATGGTGTTCGCCTCGTCGGTGCGCATCAGCTCGATCCAGAACCGCCCGGCCGTGTAGCCCATGACGTAGAGCGCGAACGCCCGTCCCCGGCCGAGGCGCAGCTTGCGGTCGAGGACGAGGACGAGCGCCACCACGCCGAGGTTCCACAGCAGCTCGTAGGCGAACGTCGGGTGGTAGAGGCCCGGTTCGAGGATCGGCTGGCCGGCGTCGTCGCGCAGCGCGTGGCCCGGGTTGTCCGGGTCCATCCGGTGGATCTCCAGCCCCCAGGGCAGGCTGGTCCGGCCGCCGTAGAGCTCGTTGTTGAACCAGTTGCCGAGCCGGCCGATCGCCTGGGCCAGCGGCAGGCCGGGGGCCAGCGCGTCGGCGACCACCGAGAACGGGATGCCGAGCTGTCGGGCCGCGAGCCACGCGCCGACGGCCCCGCCGGCCACCGCGCCCCAGATGCCGAGACCGCCCTCCCAGATGGCGAACGCCTTCAGCGGGTCGCCGCCGGTGCCGAAGTACTTCTCCGGCGAGGTGATCACGTGGTAGATGCGGGCGCCGATGATGCCGGCCGGCACCGCCCAGACCGCGATGTCGAGCACCGCACCGGGGGCGACGCCGCGCTGGCGCAGCCGCCGCTCGGTGACCCAGCAGGCCACCACGATGCCGACGATGATGCACAGCGCGTACGCCCGGATCGGCACCGGTCCGAGCTGCCAGACGGCGGTGCTGGGGCTGGGCAGAGCCGCCTGGGGGGTCAGCGAGGCGAGAGTCACGGGTGCACACGCTACCGCCGCCGGCCCCTCCGGCGGCACCCCGGTCCGCCGTCCGCCGGTCCCGGTGACTTCTGGTTTGCACCGCCGTAGGCTCTTTGTCCATGAGCGCGCTCACCTGGGCGGTCGCCGCGGTCGTCACCGACGACGCCGGTCGGGTGCTGCTGTGCCGGCAGGGCCGGGGCGAGCGGCGCTACGGTCTGCCCGGTGGGCGGCTGCGCCCGGCCGAGAGTCCCGTGCGGGCGGCCACCCGCGACATCCGGGCCGAGACCGGGTGGGAGGTCGAGATCGTCGACCTGGTCGGCCTCTACCACCTCGCCGGGCGGCACGGGCCGTCGCCGGTGGGGCCCGGCGCGCCGGTGCCGGCGGCCGGGCGCGCCGGGCCGCTGCCCGACGTCCTGGTGCACGTCTTCCGGGCGCGCACGCGGGGGCCCGGACCGTCCGGCGACCCGGCGGGCGGATGCCGGCTGTCCTGGCACCACCCCTCGGCCCTGCCCGAGGCGCTCACCCCGACCACCCGGGCGGCGCTCACCGACGCCCTGGCGGGCCGCTCCGGCGTGCTGCGCGACGCCGCCCCGGGCGCCCCGGCGCCGGTGGCGGGCCAGCCGCCGGGCCAGCGGAGCACACCGCCGGCCGACCGGACACCTCGGCACTGAACCGGGCGGACACCTCGGCACTGACCCGACCGGACACCGCAGCACCGGACCGGGCGGCGGGTGGCAGGGGTCAGCGGGTGGGGTTGCGGACGCCCTCGGCGAGTTCCGCGCTCAGCGTGCGCAGGGCGGCCAGCCCGGACGCCTCGTCCGGCGCGTCGAGCAGGCAGCGGATCAGGGCGCTGCCGACGATGACGCCGTCGGCGTACCCGGCGACGGTGCCGGCCTGCGCGCCCGTGCCGACGCCCAGCCCGACGCCGACCGGCAGGTCGGTGACCTCCCGCACCCGGGAGACCAGGACGGGCGCCGCGTCGGACGTCTGCGCCCGGGCCCCGGTGACCCCCATGATGGCGGTGGCGTAGACGAAGCCCCGGCAGTGCCCGACGGTCATTGCCAGCCGCGCGTCGGTCGACGACGGCGAGACCAGGAAGGTGCGGTCCAGCCCGTACGCGTCCGAGGCGGCGAGCCACTCGCCCGCCTCCTCCGGGATCAGGTCCGGGGTGACCAGCCCGGTGCCCCCGGCCGCGGCGAGGTCCCGGGCGAAGGCGTCGACGCCGTACCGCTCGACGGGGTTCCAGTAGGTCATCGTGACCACGGGCGCCCCGGTGGCCGCGACCGCCTCGATGATGCGCAGCGTGTCCCGGGTGCGTACGCCGCCGGCGAGGGCGATGTCGCTGGCCTTCTGGATCACCGGGCCGTCCATCACCGGATCGGAGTACGGGATCTCCACCTCGATGACGTCGACGCCGGCGGAGACCATCGCGGTCATCGCGGCGATGCTGCCCTCGACGGTCGGGAAACCGGCCGGCATGCAGCCCACCAGCACGGCCCGCCCGTCGGCGCGGGCCTTGTCGAAGGCCACCCCGATCCGGCTCACGTTCTCACTGCTCCTTGTCGAGGATGCCGAAGTAGTCGCCGGCGGTGTGCACGTCCTTGTCGCCCCGACCGGAGAGGTTGACCACGATCGTCGGCTCCCGGCCCAGCTCCGCGGCGAGCTTCGGGGCGACCTTGAGGGTGCCGGCGAGCGCGTGCGCGCTCTCGATCGCCGGGATGATGCCCTCGGTCCGGCAGAGCAGCTCGAACGCGGCCATCGCCTCGTCGTCGTTCACCGGCAGGTACGTCGCGCGGCCGCTGTCGTGCAACCAGGCGTGCTCCGGCCCGACGCCCGGGTAGTCCAGGCCGGCGGAGATCGAGTGCGACTCGCACGTCTGCCCGTCGGCGTCCTGGAGCACGTACGTCCGGGTGCCGTGCAGCACCCCGGCGGAGCCGCCGGTGATGCTGGCCGCGTGCCGGCCGGTCCCCACCCCGTCGCCGCCGGCCTCGAAGCCGTAGAGCCGCACGTCGGGGTCGCCGACGAAGGCGTGGAAGATGCCCAGCGCGTTGGAGCCGCCGCCGACGCAGGCGGTGACGGCGTCCGGCAGCGCGCCGGTCAGGTCCAGGCACTGCTGGCGCGCCTCGTCGCCGATGCCGCGAACGAAGTCACGGACCATTGCCGGGAAGGGGTGCGGCCCGGCGGCGGTGCCGATCAGGTAGTGGGTGTCGTCGACGTTGGCGACCCAGTCGCGCATCGCCTCGTTCATCGCGTCCTTGAGGGTGCGCGAGCCGTTGGTGACCGGGACGACGGTGGCGCCGAGCATCCGCATCCGGGCCACGTTGAGCGCCTGCCGCTCGGTGTCGACCTGGCCCATGTAGACCACGCAGTCGAGGTCGAACAGGGCGGCGGCGGTGGCGGTGGCGACGCCGTGCTGGCCGGCGCCGGTCTCCGCGATCACCCGGCGCTTACCCATCCGCCTGGTCAGCAGGGCCTGGCCGAGCACGTTGCGCACCTTGTGCGCCCCGGTGTGGTTGAGGTCCTCCCGCTTGAGCAGCACCCGCGCGCCGACCTTGGCGGAGAACCGCTCGGCCGTGTAAAGCAGCGAGGGGGTGCCGGCGTAGTCGCGCAGCAGGGCGGCGAACTCGGCCCGGAACGACTCGTCGGCCATCGCCGCGCGGTGCGCGGCGTCCAGCTCGTCCAGCGCCGCGACCAGCGCCTCCGGCACGAACCGGCCGCCGAACCGGCCGAAGTGACCGGCGGCGTCGGGCAGCGGACCGACCGGGACGGCCGCCGCGTCGGCGCTCATGCCGACACTCCGCTTCGCTCGCTCATGGGATCGTCCTCTCGGTGCTGACGAACCGGCGCGGGGTCAGCGCACCGGGCGGGGCGTTGCCGGGTGGTTGCCGGCGTTGACCAGCTCGGCCACCGCCTCGCGGGGGCTCTTCTGGGTGACCAGGCCCTCGCCCACCAGGACCGCGTCGGCGCCCGCCGAGGCGTACCGGATGAGGTCGTGCGGTCCGCGCACCCCCGACTCGGCGATCTTGACGACGCTGCTGGGCAGGCCGGGCGCGATCCGCTCGAACACCGAGCGGTCGACCTCCAGCGTACGCAGGTTGCGGGCGTTGACCCCGATCACCTGGGCGCCGGCCTCCAGCGCGCGGTCGGCCTCCTCCTCGTCGTGGACCTCGACCAGCGCGGTCATGCCCAGCGACTCGATCCGCTCCAGCAGGCCGACGAGGGCGTTCTGCTCCAGGGCGGCGACGATCAGCAGCACCAGGTCGGCGCCGTGCGCGCGGGCCTCGTGCACCTGGTAGCTGGAGACCACGAAGTCCTTGCGCAGCACCGGGATGTTGACGGCGGCTCGGACGGCGGCCAGGTCGTCGAGCGAGCCGCCGAACCAGCGCCCCTCGGTGAGCACGCTGATCGCCCGCGCGCCGCCGGCGGCGTAGTCGCCCGCCAGGTCGGCCGGATCGGCGATCTCGGCCAGCCGCCCCTTGGACGGCGACGAGCGCTTCACCTCGGCGATCACCGCGACGCCCGGCTTGCGCAGGGCCGCGTACGCGTCCAGCGGCGGTGGCGCGGCGGCGGCCAGTTCGCGGATCCGCTCCAGCGGAACCTGCTCCTGCCGCCGGGCGATGTCCTCACGCACGCCGGCCAGGATCTCGTCGAGCACGCCTACGGACGCCGCCGGACCGGCCTCGTCCCCCTCCGCGTGCGCATGCTCAGCAGTCACCAACGGACTCCCCTCTCCGGGTGTCATGGGCCGATGCTAGGGGGCGCCACCTGGCGACAGGTGCCGGGGGTATGGCGTGCCTCACGAGATGGGCTGGGGCATAATGGCCGACCTCCGGTGAACGGGATGTCACGCTGGGCGACCACGCCCACCCGCGAACGCCACTCGACCATTCCCGCCTCCGCCACCCTGGTCATCGACGTGATCCTATCCGTTGGCGCGCCCGGTCGCCCGGTCGGCGCCCGCCGCCGACGTCCGTCGATCCTGTGACGTACCTCAAGGCCGAACGGCCCTTTGCCTGGTGGCGGCCCCGGAAGCAGAGTTGACGTGTCCGTCACCACGGCGAAACGTGAACCAGCCAGCATCGTCCTCGGGCAGACTCGATGACGCGCCTGCCCCACCGTCACCAACGAACCTCTGCGGGGTGATCATGAGCACTGTCGAGCCGCACCAGCCCATCGGACTGACGACCGTCTCGCGTACCGTCGCGTCGCTCGCCGTCGGCGTGGTCCACACCCTGGAGCGCGCCGTGGTGGGCGAGGCCCGGATGCGCACCGCGCGGGGCAACGCCTGGGAGGCGGTCTGCGCCGACCGGGCCCGGGCGGAGCAGCGGGCCGAGCTCGACCGCCTGGTGGCGGAGCTGGCGGCGGCCCGCGCCGCCGCCCGCGAGCGCCAGCCGGTCAGCTGACCGTCGGGTCCTCGCCCCGGTCCAGCGCGTCCCACGCCTGGGTGGTGTGCCGGCCGGTGACCCGGCCGCCCTCGCCCCGGGCGGCCGGCACGGCGTCGTCCGCGGGCCGCCGCTCGTAGCGGGCGCCCATCGCCGGCCACCCGGGGCCCCGCAGCGCCGTCAGCAGCCCGCCCGCCGTGGCGAGCAGCCCGCCGAGCAGGCAGAGCGCCGGCCAGTGCCGGGCCACCTCGCCGCCGAACGCCGCGACCAGGCCGTAGCCGCCGCCGGCCGCCACGGCCGCCCCGAGCCCGCACAGCAGCCCGCCCAGCAGCCGCCGCGCCCGGCCCCGGGTGGCGAGCACGGCCCCGCCACCGGCCAGCCCGACCAGGGCCAACGCCGGCAGCCAGGGCAGCAGGCCGGCGCCCGTGCGGGCGTCGCGGACCGGCGGCAGCGGGGTGGGCCGGGCGGTCAGCTCGACCGCCCAGGTGCGGGTCGACGCCCACAGCGCCAGGCCCGCGCCGGCCACGCAGAGCAGCACGGCGTACGTCAGCTCGCGCCGGCGCGCGCCCCGGCCCGCGTCCGTCGCGGCAGCCGTCCCCGGCTCCCGGCCGCGCGGCTCGGCGGCCGTCACCGGGCGGGCCGGAGGGTCTCGGCGGCGGCGATGGCGGCGAGCACGGCGGCGGCCTTGTTCCGGGTCTCCTGGTCCTCGGCGGCCGGGTCGGAGTCGGCCACCACCCCCGCCCCGGCCTGCACGTACGCCCTGCCGTCGCGCATCAGCGCGGTGCGGATCGCGATCGCCATGTCCAGGTCGCCTCCGAAGCCGAAGTAGCCCACGGTGCCGCCGTAGAGGCCCCGCCGGACCGGCTCCAGCTCCTCGATGATCTCCATGGCCCGCACCTTGGGCGCGCCGGAGAGGGTGCCGGCGGGGAAGGTCGCGGCCAGCGCGTCGAAGGCCGTGCGGTCCTCGCGCAGCGTGCCGACGACGGTCGAGACGATGTGCATGACGTGGCTGTAGCGCTCGATGGTGGCGAACTCCGGCACCTCGACCGTGCCCGGGCGGCAGACCCGGCCCAGGTCGTTGCGGCCCAGGTCGACCAGCATCACGTGCTCGGCGCGCTCCTTGGGGTCGGCGAGCAGCTCCGCCGCGAGGCGCGCGTCGGCCTCGGGGGTGCCGCCGCGCGGCCGGGTGCCGGCGATCGGGTGCAGCAGAGCCCGCCGCCGCCCCTGGGCGTCGCTGGTCACCTTCAGGTGCGCCTCCGGCGAGGAGCCGACGATGTCGAAGCCGTCGAAGCGCAGCAGGTACATGTAGGGGCTGGGGTTCGTCGTGCGCAGCACGCGGTAGACGTCCAGCGGGTCGGCGTGCGTGTCCCGCTCGAACCGCTGGGACAGCACGATCTGGAAGCACTCGCCGGCCCGGATCGCCTCCTTGGCCGCCTCGACGGCCTTCGGGTAACCGTCCTCCGGCGTGCGGCTGCGCACCTGGCCCGCCGAGGGCCGCTCGACGGTCGAGACCATCGGCGGGATCGGCCGCGACAGCGCGGTGGTCATCGCGTCGAGCCGCCCGACCGCGTGGTGGTACGCCGCCGCGACCTCGGCATCCCGGTCCGGGTCGGACAGCGGCGGCAGGATCGCGTTGGCGACGAGGATCGCCGAGCCGTCGTAGTGGTCCAGCACCACCAGGTCGGCGGCGAGCATCATGCCCAGCTCGGGCACGCCCAGGTCGTCCTCGGTCAGCTCGGGCAGCCGCTCGAAGCGCCGGATCAGCTCGTAGCCCAGGTAGCCGACCATGCCCCCGGTCAGCGGGGGCATGCCGCTGGCCGCGTCCCACGCCGGGCCGGCGAGCGCCTCGACGGTCTCGCGCAGCACCCGGACCGGGTCGCCGGAGGTGGGCAGGCCGGCCGGGGGCCGCCCCGTCCACACCGCGACCCCGTCCCGCTCGGTCAGCGTGGCGCTGCTGCGTACGCCGATGAACGAGTACCGCGACCAGGCCAGGCCGGCCGAGCCGACGCCCTGCTCGGCGGACTCCAGCAGGAACGTCCCCGGGCCCCCGGCGAGCTTGCGGTAGACGCCGACCGGGGTTTCCGCGTCGGCGAGCAGCCGGCGGGTGACCGGGACGACCCGCCAGCGGGCGGCCAGCTCGGTGAAGGCGGCCAGGTCCGGGCTGACCGCGCCGTCGGTGCCGGACCCGCCCGTCGCGCGCTGCGCGGTCACCGGGCCTGCGCCCCGTCCCCGCCGACCGGCAGCTCGGTGAAGAAGCAGGTGCGGTGCCCCGTGTGGCAGGCCGCGCCGACCTGGTCGACGTCGACCAGCAGCGCGTCGCCGTCGCAGTCCAGCGCCACCGCGCGGACGTACTGGTGGTGCCCGGAGGTGGCGCCCTTGACCCAGTACTCCCCGCGGCTGCGCGACCAGTAGGTGGCCCGGCCGGTGGTCAGGGTGCGGTGCAGCGCCTCGTCGTCCATCCAGGCGACCATCAGCACCTCGCCGGAGTCGTGCTGGCGGACCACGGCGGCGACCAGGCCGTCGGGGGTGCGGCGCAGCCGGGCGGCGATGGCCGGGTCGAGCCGGGACGGACGGACCCTGCCGTCGGCCGCGGGCTCCTGCGGACTGGGGTGGGCGCCGGTCACGGGCGCGTCAGGTACGGGCACAGTGACCCATTGTCCCGCACGCGGGGCGGGCACGGGCGACGGCTCCCGCCGGGGCCGCGGCCGCCGGTGGGCGGGCCGGGTCAGCTGGTCGACGTAGCGGTCCAGCCGGCCGTCGGTCAGGGCGTCGGCCAGGTCCGCGCCGGCGGCCCGCGCGACCTCGGCGGCGTACGGGCGGATCAGCGGCAGGACGCCGGTGACCAGGCGGGCCGCGGCGGCGCAGAGCTGGCCGACGGAGCCGGGCCGCAGCCCGAGGCAGAGCAGCAGGTCCTCGCGGTAGTTCGGGGGCGCCACCGGCAGGTCGAGGGCGGCGGCGAAGGCCGACCGTCGGGACGTCACCCGGACCGTGGGGTTGGCCAGCCGCAGCACGGACGGGCAGAGCCGGCCCAGATCGGCGGCGGCCAGCCGGACGCCGAGGTGGTCGTCGGCGTCCCGCGCGCCCGCCACCTTACCGAGCGTCGCGATCAGCTCCTCCAGCTGCGGCTCGCCGGCGGGGTGGCAGAGCACCGGCAGGTCGATCCGGGGCCGCCAGTGCGGGTCCGCCCACAACAGCCGGGCCGGCGCCGTGACCGGCAGCCCGAACGCCCAGTCGGCCGGCTCGCCGAGGCGGGTCAGCCAGGAGCGGACGTCGCGGGCGGCCACCGAGACGTGGGTCAGCCCGCCCTCGTGCTCGGCCAGGAACGCCCGGCGGGCGGCGTACGGGGCGCCACCGAGCAGCACGTCGACGTCGACGTCGCTGTGCGCGGTGGCGGCCCGCCGGGCGTGGCTGCCGCGCAGCATGATGCCCACCACGGGCTGCTCGGCCCCGGCCCGCAACCGGGCCGCCCATTCGCCCAGGAACCCCTCGTCCGGTGACGCAGCGTGACCCACGGCGCCATCGTGCCGTACGTCCGATCAGGGCGCAATGCCCGATGCCACGCCTGATGCCCGTTGGCGGACCCGCTGTCCGGTCCGAAGGCTAATGCCCGACCAACCGCATCGCCGCTTCGGGGTACCGTTCGCCGGCGACCGCGCCGGGCGGCACCGCCTCGCCCAGCCGGGCGCGCTGGGCGGCGGTGAGCCGGATGTCGGCCGCCGCCGCGTTCTCCTCCAGCCGGTGCACCCGCCGGGTGCCGGGGATCGGGAAGACGTCCTCGCCCTGGGCGAGCAGCCAGGCCAGCGCCGCCTGGGCGGGGGTGCAGCCGATCTCGTCGGCCACCGCCCGCACCTCGTCGACCAGCCTGAGGTTGGCGTCGAGGTTGCCCTCCGCGAAGCGCGGCGCCCGGGCGCGCCAGTCGTCGGCCGCGAGCTGCTCGCGGCCGGTGATCGCCCCGGTCAACAGCCCCCGCCCCACCGGCGAGTACGCGACCAGCGCCACGCCCAGCTCCCGGCAGGTGGCCAGCATCTCGCCCTCGACGTCCCGGCTGAACAGCGAGTACTCCATCTGCACGGCGGTCACCGGGTGCACCGCGTGCGCCGCCCGGAGGGTGGCGGGGCTGACCTCGGACAGGCCGATCAGCCGCACCTTGCCGGCGGCGACCTGCTCCGCCATCGCCCCGACGGTCTCCTCGATCGGCGTCGCCGGGTCGCGCCGGTGCAGGTACCACAGGTCGACGACGTCCACCCCGAGGCGGCGCAGGGAGGCGTCGCACGCCTCGCGCGCCCAGGCGGCGCTGCTGTCCACGTACAGCCCGGGGCTGCCGGTGCCGCCGGTCGCGTCGCCGCTCACCCGGTTGCCGAACTTCGTGGCCAGGAAGACCTCGTCGCGGCGGGCCCGCACCACCGGGGAGAGCAGCTCCTCGTTGCGGCCGTGGCCGTACAGGTCGGCGGTGTCCAGGTGGTTCACCCCCAGGTCGAGCGCGCGGTGCAGGGTGCGGGTCGAGCCGGCGTCGTCGCCGGCGCCGTAGGCGAAGCTCATCCCCATGCAGCCCAGCCCGATCGCGGAGACCTCGGGCCCGGACGCGCCCAGCTTCCGGCGGATCATCGGCACTCCTCCGCCCGGCGGTAGTTGTCGATCTTGTAGTTGAGCACCTTCAGGTCCTCCTCCAGCTCGGCCATCCGGGACAGCACGCGGGCCCGGTGCGCCTCGAAGAGCGCCCGCCGGGCGGCCAGGGTGGCGTCGCCCTGCCGGGCCAGCTCCGCGTAGCGGCGCATGTCCCGCACCGGCATGCCCGTGCGGCGCAGCCGGGTGAGCAGGAACAGCCAGTCGACGTCGCGTTCGGTGTAGCGACGGCGCCCGGCCGAGTCGCGCCCGACCGGGGCGACGAGGCCCTCCTGCTCGTACCAACGCAGCGTGTAGGTGGTCAGGCCGACCCGCTCGGCCGCCTCGCCGACGGTCAGGGTCGCCTCCCGGATGGTGATGTCCACGCCCTCCAGGCTTCCAGTTCGAGTGCACGCGAAGTCAACCGTTGCGGCCCGGCGGACATCTCCACTAGCGTCGAGTTCAACGCATGATGAGTTTCTCCGGGGAGGCGCCGGTGGACGAGGCGATCGCCGTCCGCGACCTGGTCGTGCGGCGGGGCGGGCGGCGGGTGCTGCACGGCGTCAGCGCGTCCGTGCCACGCGGCGTGGTCACCGGGCTGCTCGGCCCGAGCGGCAGCGGCAAGACCACGCTGCTGCGGTCGGTGGTCGGCGTGCAGGTGCTCGGCGCCGGCTCGGTGACCGTGCTGGGGCGCCCCGCCGGGTCGCCCGAGCTGCGCCGTCGCGTCGGCTACCTCACCCAGGCGCCCAGCGTCTACGCCGACCTGACCGTGCGGGAGAACGCGCGCTACTTCGCCGCGCTGCACGGCCGGGGCCGGGCCGAAGCCGACCGGGCGGTCGCCGAGGTCGGGCTCGGGTCGGCCGCCGGCCAACTGGTCGGCACCCTCTCCGGCGGGCAGCGCAGCCGGGCGTCGCTGGCCTGCGCCCTGGTCGGCGAACCGGAACTGCTCGTCCTCGACGAGCCGACCGTCGGCCAGGACCCGGTGCTGCGGGCCGACCTGTGGGCCCGGTTCCACGCCATGGCCGCCGCCGGCACCACCCTGCTGGTCTCCAGCCACGTCATGGACGAGGCGGCCCGCTGCGACCGGCTGCTGCTGATCCGCGAGGGGCGGCTGATCGCCGACGACACCCCCGACGCGGTCCGCGCCGCCGCCGGCACCGACGACCTGGACGAGGCGTTCCTGCGGCTGATCAGGGCGGGCGCGGCGGGCGCCGCCGGACGGGAGGCGTCGTGAACCCCCGGATCCTGGCCGCCACCACCGGCCGCATCCTGCGCCAACTGCGGCACGACCGGCGCACCGTGGCGCTGCTGCTGGTGGTCCCGTCGGCGCTGCTCGCCCTGGTCCACTCCATGTACGTCGACCAGCCGTCGACGTTCGACCGGGTCGCCCTGGTGATGCTCGGCTTCTTCCCCTTCGTGGTCATGTTCCTGGTGACCAGCATCGCGATGCTGCGCGAGCGCACCACGGGCACGCTGGAGCGGCTGCTCACCACCCCGCTGGGCAGGCTCGACCTGCTCTTCGGCTACGGCATCGCGTTCGGGCTGGCCGCGGTGCTCCAGGCGGTCGTCGCGTCCGTGGTCGCGTACGGGCTCCTCGGCCTGGACACCGCCGGCCACAGCGGGCTGGTGGTCATGATCGCCGCGCTGAACGCCGCGCTCGCCGTCGCGCTCGGGCTCTTCTGCAGCGCCTTCGCCCGCACCGAGTTCCAGGCCGTACAGTTCATGCCGGTCGTGGTGGTGCCCCAGTTGCTGCTCTGCGGGCTCTTCGTGCCCCGGGGCGAGATGGCCGGCTGGTTGCAGGCGGTCAGCGACGCGCTGCCCCTGTCGTACGCCGTCGAGGCGCTCCAGGAGGTCGGCGCCCACGCCGAGCCGACCGGCACGATGTGGCGGGACGCGGCGGTGGTCGCCGGCGCGGCGGCGCTGGCGCTGGTGCTGGCCGCGGCCACCCTGCGGCGGCGCAGCGGCTGAGCCGCCGTCCCGGCCGGCAGGCGGGACCGGGGCCGGGGCCGGCCCACGGCACGGCGGCGCGCCGGAGGGCCGACGACGAGGCAGGACGACGGAGCGAAGGGCGGCGATGGCGCGGCGGACCGGACGACGACCCGGCAACCCGGACACCCGGCAGGCCATCCTCGACGCGGCCCGCGCCGCCTTCGCCGAGCGGGGCTTCGACGGGTCCTCGATCCGGGCCGTCGCCGCCGCCGCGCAGGTGGACCCGGCGCTGGTGCACCACTACTTCGGCAGCAAGGACCGGCTCTTCCTGGCCGCCATGCACGCGCCGGTCGACCCGGCCGAGCTGCTGCCGGGGGTGCTCGCGGGGGACCGCGCGGGTCTCGGGGAGCGGCTGGTGCGCACCTTCCTCGGCGTCTGGGACTCCCCGGCCGGCACCGCCGGCGTGGCCCTGCTGCGCTCGGCGGTGAGCAACGAGTGGACGGCCCGGCTGCTGCGCGAGTTCCTGGTCACCCAGGTGCTGCGCAGGGTCCTCGACCAGCTCGACGCCGACCCGGCCGAGCTGCCGCTGCGCGGCTCGCTGGTGGCCAGCCAGCTGATCGGGCTGGCCATGATGCGGCACGTGGTCCGGCTGGAGCCGGTCGCCTCGGCCGCCCCGGAGACGCTCGTCGCGGCGGTCGGCCCCACCGTGCAGCGCTACCTGACGGGCGACCTCGCCGAGGTCTTCGCCGGCTGACCGGACGGCCGGGGCGCGCCTCCGGTCAGGCGTGGTCGGCGTGCCGGGGCGCGGTGTGGCGGCAGACCAGCGGGTGCAGGAGGCGGGTCAGCTCCGCCTGGCAGTCCAGCGGACGCGGGAACGCCAGCCGGACGCGCCGGCGGGCGCCGGGTCGCCCGTGGGTGACCAGCAGGCCGTACCGGTCGATCCGGACCACCCGGGGCGCGGTGTCGGGTGCGCCGTCGGCGAGACCGAGCTGGCGGCGCAGGTACCCGGCCACCTCGCTGGCGTGGTGGTCGGCGAGGTCGGCCAGGAGTTCGGCCTCGACCGCGTGCAGCGGGTCGGGCTCCGCCTCGGCGTACGCCTCCGGGTCGATGCGGCGGACGGTGTCGCCGCGTTCCCACCGGGCCTCGACCACCTCGAAGCGGTGCAGCCGGAACCGGGTGCCGACGTCGAGCAGGTCACCGGCCGGCTCCACGGCCGCGAAGTCCAGCGCGGCGCGGCGCTCCTCCTCCCCCTCCAGGCGGGCCGTCCAGCCGGAGACCCAGGCCCGGCCGAGGCTCGGCGCGCCGGCGGCGGGCGGCAGGTCCAGCACGTCCAGCACCAGCGCCACCTCGGATTCGCCGTCGGCGGGGCGCAGCGCGGCGGCGAGGTCGCTGACCACCGGCACGAGCAGCAGCACCCGTCCGTCCGGATCGGTCACGTGCCGGACCTGGTGCGGGCCGGGCCGGTGCGCGACGTGGGCGATGCCGGGCAGGCGGCCGGCGACGAGGGTGCGGACGATCTCCGCCGGGCTGGGCCGCATGGACGACTCCTTCATAGGTTAGCCTTACCTAACTCGGAGACTAGAGCACCGGATCGGAGACGTCCAGCGTGAACCACCCCAGGCCCAAGGCCCGACTCTCCCGCGCCCTCGGCATCCCGCTGACCCGCAAGTGCGTGCGGTACGTCGAGCGGCGCCCCTTCCCGCCCGGCGTGCACGGCCGGCAGCGCCGCAAGACCTCGGACTACCAGGTGCGCCTGCTCGAGAAGCAGCGCCTGCGCCACCAGTACAACGTCAGCGAGACCCAACTGCGGCGCGTCTTCGACGAGGCCGCCCGCAGCGCGGGCAAGACCGGCGAAGGCCTGGTCGCGCTCCTGGAGCGACGGCTCGACGCGGTGGTGCACCGGGCCGGCCTGGCCCGCAGCATCTACCAGGCCCGGCAGCTGGTCGCGCACGGCCACTTCACCGTCGACGGGCGGAAGGTCGACCGGCCGTCGTACCGGCTGCGCCCGGGGCAGGTGGTGGCCGTGCGCGAACGCAGCCGCGCGTCCCTGCCGTTCCAGCTCGCCGCCGCCGGCGCCAACGCCACCGAGGGCCCCGGCCAGCCGTACCTGTCGGTGGAGCTGGCCGAGCTGCGGACCACGCTGCTGCGCGAGCCCGCCCGGCACGAGGTGCCGGTGATCTGCGACGAGCAGCTGGTGGTGGAGTTCTACTCCCGCTGACCGCCGCGCGCGGCCCGACCCCCGGCCGGGCCGCGCGCCGCCGGTGCGTCGGGTCCGCTCAGCGGGTCTGCTCCAGCCAGGAGGCGTAGAGCAGGCCGTAGACCGACTCCGGGTCGCGGACCAGCTCGTCGTGCGGGCCGCGCTGCACGATCCGGCCCCGGTCCACCACGATCACCTCGTCGGCGGCCTGCGCCGTGGAGAGCCGGTGCGCGATCGCGAGGGTGGTACGCCCCCGGGTCACCGCGTCCAGGGTGCGTTGCAGCCGCACCTCCGTGGCCGGGTCGACCGCGCTGGTCGCCTCGTCCAGTACCAGCAGATCCGGGTCGGCCACGTACGCGCGGGCCAGCGCGACCAGCTGCCGCTCCCCCACGCTCAGCGCCTCGCCGCGCTCCCCCACCGGGGTGTGCAGGCCCGACGGGAGCCCGTCCAGCCAGTCCGCCAGCCCCAGCTCGGTGAAGGCCGCCGCGAGCTGCTCGTCGGTCAGCTCCGGGCGGGCGAAGCGGACGTTCTCCGCCACCGTGGCGTCGAAGAGGAAGCCGTCCTGCGGCACCATCACCACCCGCGAGCGCAGCGAGGCGAACCGGACCCGCTCCAGCGGCACGCCGGAGAGCAGCACCTGGCCGGCGGTCGGGTCCATCAGCCGGGTGAGCAGCTTGGCGAAGGTGGTCTTGCCGCTGCCGGTCTCGCCGACCACTGCCACCCGGCTCTTCGCCGGGATCTCCAGGCTGACGTCGTGCAGCACGGGCGGACCCCCCGGGTACGCGAAACGCACCCCCGCGAAGCGGATGTCCAGCGGACCGGACGGCAGCTCACGCCCCTGCTCGCCCGGGTCGGCGACGTCGGGCTCGACGTCCAGCACGTCCAGCACCCGGCGCCAGCCCGCGATGGCGTTCTGCGCCTCGTTGAGCACCTCGGTGGCGATCTGCACCGGCTGGATGAAGAGCGTGACCAGGAAGAGGAAGGCGGTCACCTCGCCGACGCTCAGGGTGCGGTCGGCGCCGAGGGTCACCCCGAGCACCACCACGCCGGCCAGCGCCAGGCCGGCCGCCAACTCCCCGACCGAGCTGCCCATGATGCTGATCCTGATCGCCCGCTGCTGCGCCCGCCGCTGGCCGTCGATCGCCTCGTCGAGCCGGCGGGCCGTCCGGCCGGCGATCCCGTAGGCCCGGATCACCGGCGCGCCGACCACGCTCTCCCCGATCGCGCCGAGCAGCGTCCCCGTGCGCTGCCGGACCACCCCGTACGCCCCGGCGAGGCGCCGCTGGAGCAGCCGGATCACGAACACGGCGGGCAGGAAGGCGGCGAAGACCACCAGGGTGAGCTGCCAGGAGTACGCGAACATGACAAGCGTGGTGACCGCCAGCTGACCGAGGTTGATCACCAGGATCACGCCGCCCCACTGGAGGAACTGGGTGATCTGGTCGACGTCGCTGGTCACCCGGGAGACCAGCGAACCGCGCCGCTCCGACTGCTGGTGCAGCATGGACAGGTCGTGCACGTGCCGGAACGCCCGGATCCGCACGTTGGCCAGCGCGGTCTCGCTGACCGTGAAGAGCCGGCGCATCATCAGGTAGCCGCAGAGCGTGGTCACCACCAGCACCCCGACGGTCGCGGCGACCACCGTCCAGACCACGCCCAGGTCCAGGCCGCCGACGATGCCGTTGTCGATGCCCTGCTGCACCGCCACCGGGACCGCCGCCCGGCCGACCATGTAGACCAGGGCCAGACCGAGCGTGCCGGCGAGGCCGACCCGCAGCTCCGGGGAGAGCGCCAGACCGCGGCGCAGCGTCTGCCAGGTGGTCTCGGGGGTCTCCGGCGTCTCGGCGTCCCCGGGCGTCTCGGCCGCCCCGGTCTTCCTCGCCGTGTCCGTGGTAGTGGTCACCGGGCCCGCCTTCCGTTCGCGACTGCGGGGCTCCGCTCCGCTGCACTCCTCGCGCTCACCGGGCCCGCCTTTCGTTCGCGACTGCGGGGCTCCGCTCCGCTGCACTCCTCGCGCTCACCGGTCCACCTCGATCTCCAGGCCCGACGTCAGCGGGGCGACCTCGTCGTACGTCTCGTCCTTGGCGTGGTCGACCTCGGCCTGCTCGTAGGCGGTGACCAGGTCGGCGTAGCCCGGCACCGTGGCCAGCAGCTCGGCGTGCGGGCCGCGGGCGAGCACCCGGCCCTGTTCCAGGTAGACCACCTCGTCGGCCAGCGCGATGGTGGCCTGCCGGTAGGCGACCACCAGGATCGACGCGGCCGGCTCGCCAGTCTCCCCCGCCGAGGAACGCAGCCCGGCCAGGATGGCCGCCTCCACCCGGGGGTCGACGGCGCTGGTCGCATCGTCGAGGACCAGCAGGCGTGGCCGGCCCGCGAGCGCGCGGGCCAGGGTGAGCCGCTGCCGCTGGCCGCCGGAGAGCGAGGTGCCCCGCTCGCCGACCTTCGTGTCGAGACCGTCGGGCAGGGCCGCGACGAAGCCGTCCGCCTCGGCCAGCCGCAGCGCGGCCCAGACGTCGTCGTCGCCGATGCCCGGCCGGTCCAGGCTGACGTTGGCCCGCACCGTGTCGTCGAAGACGAACGGCACCTGGGCGACCAACGCGGCGTTGTCCGCCAGCGACGCGGCGGTGAGCCGGCGGACGTCCACCCCGTCCAGGCACACCGTGCCGGCCCTGGGGTCGACCAGCCGCACCGCCAGCGCGGCGATCGTCGACTTGCCGGCGCCGGTCGGCCCGACCAGGGCGACGGTCTTCCCGGCGGGCACGGTGAAGGAGACCTCGCCCAGCACCTCCGTGCCGGGCAGGTGCGCCTCGGCCGGCTCGTAGCCGAAGCGGACGCCGGAGAACGCGAGGGTGGCCGGGCGGGGCTGCGTCGCGTCGAGCGTCGTGTCGCCGTACGACATCTCGCCCGTGGCGTCGAGCACCCGGCTGACCCGGTCCCAGCCGGCGACGCTGCGCGGCAGCTCGGCCAGCACCCAGCCGATGGCCCGGACGGGGAACGCCAGGACCGTGAAGAGGAAGGCGACGCTGATCAGCTCGGCGACGGTGATCTCGCCCTGCCGCAGCCGGATCGATCCGACCACCAGCACGGCGAGGGTGCCGAGGCTGGGCAGGGTCTCCAGCAGCGGGTCGAAGACGCCGCGCAGCCGGCCGACCGCCACCAGCGAGTCGCGCAGCTCCCCCGCGCGGGCGGCGAACCGGTCGGTCTCCTGCGCCTCCCGGCCCATCGTCTTGACCACCAGGGCGCCGTCGAAGCTCTCGTGCGCGATGCCGCTGACCTCGGCGCGCAGCCGCTGGGCCCGGGCCTGCCGGGGGGCCATCCGGCGGGAGTAGGCGACGTTGAGGGCGAAGAGCGCCGGGAAGACCGCGAGACCGACGAGGGCCAGCGCCCAGTCGGTGAAGAAGAGCGACGCCACCGCGCCGACCAGCATCACCAGGGTGCCCACCGCGAACGGCAGCGGGGCGATCGGGTACCAGGCGGCCTCGACGTCGGAGTTGGCGTTGGACAGCAGCGTGCCGGTGGCGTTGCGGTGGTGCCAGGACAGCGGCAGCTCCAGGTAGCGGCGGGTGACCCGGCGCCGGTAGGCGGCCTGGAGGCGGTACTGCATGTAGCCCGCGCCGAGCCGGCGGCCGAAGATGCCGGCCACCCGCAGCACGCTGATGCCGAACAGCGCGACGGCCGCCAGGGCGAGCCCCCCGACCCCGACCGCGCCGCGCTCGATCGCCGGCACCACCACGTCGCCGACCACGGCGCCCACCACGTAGGCGCTGGCCACCGTCATGGCGCCGAAGAGCACGCTGCCGGTCACCGCGACCGCGAAGATGCGCGGCTCCTCCCGGATCGCCCGCCCGAGGACGGCCAGCCCCCGCACCAGCACGTCCCGACTCGTCCTGCTCGCCACGCTCTCCCCTGCCGTAAGCCGCAATTATCTTCCTCATCCTTACCGGTCCGGGCCAGCTCCGCCGCCCCGGTCCGCTATGTCCACCGTCACGGCCGCCCCGCCGACTCGGCGCGCCGAGTGCCCTCCACGCGCCTACGATCGGTGCCATGCCGCGGTACGCCCGATCGGAGCGCGAGGCGCTCGCCGACCTGATGCAGACGCTGGGACCGGACGCCCCGACGGTCAACGAGGGATGGACCACCCGCGACCTCGCCGCCCACCTGGTGCTCCGGGAACGCCGGCCCGACGCCGCCGGCGGCATCCTGCTCCCGCCGCTGCGCGGCTACTCCGAGCGGGTGCGCCTGCGCGTCGCCGCGCGCCCGTGGCCGCGCCTGCTCGACGAGGTGCGCCGGCCGCCGGTGTGGAGTCCGGTCAGCAACCCGGTCACCGACGAGCTGGCCAACACGCTGGAGTTCTTCATCCACCACGAGGACGTGCGCCGCGCCCGCCCGGGCTGGCTCCCGCGCGACCTGGCGGCGGGGCTGAACGCGGCACTCTGGAAGCGGTGCGCGGGGCTGGCCCGGCTGGCGCTGCGCCGGTTCCCGGCCGACGTCTTCGTCCAGGCGCCCGGCTACGGCGAGCGCTCCGTCGGCCGGGGCGGCGAACCCGTGCGGGTGGTGGGCGCGCCGGGCGAGCTGGCCCTGTTCCTCAGCGGCCGGCAGCGGGTGTCCCGGGTGCAGATCGACGGGCCGGCGGCCGTCGCCGAGCGGCTCCGCGGCACCGAACTGGGAATGTGACGCCATGTACACAAGCAGTCACGGCCCAACCTGAGAAGGCGCCTACCCAACGATCCCGGCCGATCCCTGCTGCCGTACGCTGTTCCGCGCCGTCCCGTCGGGGGGCGGAGCGACAGGGGGCACCATGCGGACCTTTGCGGTCTCGGCGCTACGGGAACCCCCCTTTCCCTCGCGCCAGCACGACGCCACCGCGCGGGTGGCGCAGGAGAGCACCGAGTGGGCGCTCGACCAGGGGCTGATCAGTAACGGGCACCGGCTGCACCGGCTACGCCGGGCCGACGCCGCCGGGCTGGCGGGGCGGGCGTGCCCGGAGGGCCCGGTCGACGGCCTGCGGCTGCTCGCCGACCTGATCTCCTGGCTGTTCGTGGTGGACGACGCCTGCGACGAGGACGGCCTCGGCGACTCCCCCACCCGGCTGGCGCCGACCGTCGCCGCCCTGCTGGACGTGCTCGACGGGCGGGAGGGCCGGGCCGACGGGCCGGCCGCCGCAGCCGGGCCGCTCGGTGCGGCGCTGGGCGACCTGTGCCGGCGGGCCCGCGCCGCCGGCGGGCCCGTGGCGCTGCTGCGCTTCGTCGGCGAGGTGCGGGAGTACCTGCTGGCGCTGCTCTGGGAGGCGGCGAACCGCGAGCACGGGCGGGCGCCGGGGCTGGCCGAGTACGTCCAGATGCGCCGGCACACCGGCGGGGTCCACCCCAGCTTCACCCTCACCGAACTGGCCACCGGGGCACTGCCGGGCGCGGCGCACCGCACCGAGCCGGCGCTGGTCGCCCTCGACCTGCTCGCCGCCGACCTGGTGTGCTGGTGCAACGACGTCTTCTCGTACGGCAAGGAGCACCTCGGCCGGCCGGACGTGCACAACCTGGTCGCGGTGATCGCCGCCGGGCGGGCGGACGGCGACGAGTCGTCGGCCCTGCGGGGGGCGGCCGACCGGTTCAACGAGGCCCTCTCGGCGTACCTGGCGACGGAGGCGGCGCTGCTCGCCACGGGCGACGACGGCCTGCGGGCGGCCCTTACCGCGCGGCGCAACTGGATCCGGGCCACCTACGACTGGTCGCTGCGGGCGGCCCGGTACGCCTGAGCCGGGCGGTCCATCCTCCGAGACGTGGCCCAGCCGTGATCGACAGGGCTAGCCGATGCCCGGGCGCAGGCAATACCCTTCGGTAACGAACACCGACGTGACCATGGTCACGTCTCCACCCCCGAAGGCGGCTACAGCGATGGCTCTCGATGTACCGTACCGTTCCATCCCCGACATGTTCCTCAAGCGCGTGGCGGCGTCCCCCGACCGCGACGCCTTCGCCCACCCGGCCCCCGACGACTCCGGGCCGGTCTGGCTGAGCTGGGAGCAGATGGCCCGTCGCGCCAAGGCGGTCGCCGCCGGGCTGCACGGGCTCGGTGTCGGCCTGGAGGATCCGGTCGCGATCCTGGCGAACACCCGGCTCGACTGGGTGGTCGCCGACCTCGGCATCATGTGTGCCGGTGGCGCGACCACCACCGTCTACCCCACCACGGAGCCCGACGACGCGACCTACATCATCGCCGACTCCGGCTCCCGGGTGCTGTTCGCCGAGAACCCGGCCCAGGCCGCCAAGATCGCCGGCGCGGACCTGCCCGCGCTGACCCACGTCGTGCTCTTCGACGGCGCCGCCGACCCGGCCGCCACCGTCCCCCAGCTCACCCTCGCCGAGCTGGAGGAGCAGGGCGCCCGCGCCCTGGCCGCCGAGCCCGACCTGATCGAGATGCTGGTCGCCGGGATCGGCCCAGAGCACCTGGCCACGCTGATCTACACCTCCGGCACCACGGGGCGTCCGAAGGGCGTCGAGCTGCTGCACGGCGGCTGGTGCTGGGAGGGCGTGGCGCAGGCCGAGCTGGGGCTGCTGCGCGAGAACGACCTTCAGTACCTCTGGCTTCCGCTGTCGCACTCGTTCGGCAAGACCCTGCTCTGCGGGGCGATCCACGTGGGCCTGCCGACGTACGTCGACGGCCGGGTGGACAAGCTGGTCGAGCTGCTCTCGGTGATCCGGCCGACGCTGATGTGCGGCGCGCCCCGGGTGTTCGAGAAGGTCTACAACAAGGCGGTGACGACCGCGCAGGACGCCGGCGGCGCGAAGGCGAAGATCTTCGCCTGGGGCGTCCGGGTCGGCAAGGAGAAGGTCGCCCTGGAGCAGGCCGGCCGGCCCGTCCCGACGGGGCTCAGGCTGAAGTACACGGTGGCCGAGAAGCTGGTGTTCAGCAAGCTCCAGGCCCGCCTCGGCGGCCGGATCCGGGTGCTCGTCTCCGGCGCCGCCCCGCTCAGCCCGGAGATCGCCACCTTCTTCGCCGCGGCGAACCTGCCGATCTCCGAGGGCTACGGCCTCACCGAGACCAGCGCCGGCAACTTCGTCAACCCGCCGGACGGGCTGCGGATCGGCACCGTCGGCAAGGCGATGGGCGACCTGGAGTGCCGGATCGACACCGACGGCGAGATCCTGGTGCGCGGCCGGCCGGTGATGCGCGGCTACCACAACCTGCCCGAGGAGACCGCGGCCGCGTTCACCGAGGACGGGTTCTTCCGCACCGGCGACATCGGCACGCTGGACGCCGACGGCTACCTGAAGATCACCGACCGGAAGAAGGACCTGGTCAAGACCTCGGGTGGCAAGTACATCGCGCCCTCGCACATCGAGGGGATGTTCAAGGCCACCTGCCCGTACACCTCGCAGGCGGTGGTGATCGGCCAGGCCCGCAACTACTGCACGATGCTGGTCACGCTGGACCCGGACGCGATCAAGGGCTGGGCCGCCGGCACCCCGCTGGAGGGCCGCGACTACGCCGAGATCGTCGTCTCGCCGGAGGCGAAGGCCATGGTCGAGGGTTACGTGGCCGAGCTCAACGCCAAGCTCAACCGCTGGGAGACGATCAAGAAGGTCGCCATCCTGCCGCGCGACCTGACCATCGAGCACGGCGAGATCACCCCCTCACTCAAGATCAAGCGCCGCGGCGTGGAGAGCAACTTCGCCAGCGAGATCGAGAAGATGTACGCGGGGTCGCTCGCCGAACTCTGAGCGCGCGACGCCGGCGGCCCCGCGTTCCGACGCGGGGCCGCCGGCCGCCCGGGTGACGGCGCCGGCCTCAGAGGTGGTGGCCCCGCCACCGCGTCTGCTCGGCCTCGGAGGCGAGCTGCTCCTCCAGCGCCACCTGCCGCACGCGCCGCCGCCGTGGGGCGTCGACGACCGTCTGCACGGCGACCGTCAGCACGGCGGCCACCGCCAGCATGCCCAGGGCGACCAGTTCCGGCAGTCGCCCGGCCACCGGGGTCAGCGCGGCGAGCAGCGCCACCCCGCCGATCGTCGGCCAGCGCGCCGCGCCCAGCATCCGGCTCCCGAGCATGATCAGCGTGAGCAGGTAGAGCGCGACCCCGCCGAAGAGGGCCAGCATGTCGAAGCCGGGCAGCGGCACCCCCCACTGCGGGGTCGCCGGGTCGGCCCCCTCGTAGATCAGCCCCTTGAGGCCCAGGGCGAACAGGATCACGCCCGTGATCAGCGGCAGGTGCAGGTACGTGTACACGTCCCGGGCCAGCCCGGCGCGGGTGCGCCGCTCCCGGGTGCGGTGCAGCACCTGCTCCATGGCCAGCGCGAGGGTGTCGAAGTACGCCCACCACAGCGCCGCGACCACCGCGATGCCGAGGAGCGCCGCGATGATCACCGGCCAGCTCAGCGGCAGGGTGGCGCCGGGGCCCGGCCCGAGCCCCAGCGCGATGATCGACTCGCCGAGCGCGACCATGATGATCAACGCGTGCCGTTCCGCCCAGTGCCCCGCCGAGAGCACCGTCCACCCGGCGCGGTGCTGGGCCAGGCCGGCGCCGTACTCCACGCCGAGCGCGGCCACCCAGAACGCCAGCCGCAGCCCCGCCTCGGCGCTGCCGTCGAAGAGCCGCTGCGGCACCAGCGCGGCGGTCAGGATGAGCCCCGTCGCCACCAGGAAGGGCAGGACCAGCACGGGGCTGCGTCGGCGCACCTCCCGGTCGGTGCGCACGGCCCAGAGGAAGACCGTCACCTGGGTCGCGCGGACCAGGAAGTAGCAGACGGCGAAGACCACCGGGCCGGGCAGGCCGCCGGGGCGGTCGACGAACGCCTTCGGCAGGCTCAGCGCGAGCACGAAGACGGCGGCGGAGACGGCGAACCCGACCAGCGGCGCGATCCCCTGGTCGGTGCGGACCACGTTGCCCAGCGCGGCGAAGCCGCTCCAGCACCACCAGAGCAGGGCGAGCACCACCAGGAACCGGACCAGCCCGCGGGTGTCCAGGTTGCCGGCGGTCACCGTGGTGACGTTGAGGAAGGCGAAGACGAAGACGAGGTCGTAGAAGAGTTCGAGCCGGGTGGTGCGGGACCCCGGTGCGTTCGGCAGGATGCCGCGCGGCCACCGTATCCCCCGCACGTCCTCCACCTGCGCAGTCTCGCAGCCGCGGGGCCGAGGGCAGGCGCGATTGACCGACCCGGCCGGGAGCCCCCGGCCGGCGCGCCGGCCCGCCTCAGGCGATGACCGCCGGCTCCCGCCACTGCGACCGACCGCCCCGGTCCAGGTCGTACCGGACGGCGGCGATGCGACCGACCGCCTCGACCAGGTCGGTGGCCGGCAGGGTGAACGGCAGCCGCAGGAAGCGCTCCAACGTGCCGTCCAGGCCGAACCGGGGGCCGGGCGCCAGGCGTACGCCGACCTCCTCGGCGGCCCGGGCCAGCGCGCTGGAGATCGGCCCGTCGAGTTCGGCCCAGAGGGTCACCCCGCCGTGCGGGACGGTGACCCGCCACTCCGGCAGGCGCTGCGCGAGCGCGGCCAGCAGCGCGTCGCGCTGGGTGGTCAGCTGGGCCTGGCGCGCGGCGACGATGGCCGGCGCGTCGGCGAGCAGGTGGACCGCGACCAACTGGTCCAGGACCGGGCTGGCCATGTCGACGCCGACCCGGGCGGCGGCGAGCCGCTGCACCTGCGGGGCGGAGGCGCGGACCCAGCCGATCCGCAGGCCGCCCCAGAACGGCTTGCTCATTCCCCCGATGGTGACCACCCGGGAGTGCCGGTCGAAGCTGGCGGTCGGCGGGGGCAGCACCGTCCCGTCCAGCGGCAGGTCCACGAAGGACTCGTCGACGACCAGGTCGGTGCCGACGGCGTGCGCCGTGGCCACGACCCGTTCCCGCAGTGCGGCCGGCATCAGGTGCCCGGTCGGGTTCTGGAAGTCCGGGATCAGGTACGCCAGCTTGGGCCGGGCCTGCCGGAGCCCGCCGAGCAGCAGGTCGGCGTCCCAGCCGGGCTCCTCGACGGCCAGGCCGTGGGTGGTGATCCGGGCCCGGCGGGCGGCCAGCGCGGCCAGCGCGTTCGGGTAGCTGGGCGCCTCGACCAGCACGTTGCCGCCGGGGGCGAGGGCCAGGCGGAGCACCAGGTCGAGGGCGTGCTGGGTGCCGTTGGTGACCATGATCTGGTCGGGCGAGGTGGGCAGGCCCCGGTCGGTGTAGGCGCGGGCCACGGCCTCGCGCAGCTCGATGATCCCGGTCGGGTGGTAGCCGGCACCGCCCAGGTAGCGGGGCAGGTCCTCGGCCGCCGCGCGGGCGGCCGGCAGCAGCTCCGGCGGCGCGGCGAGCGCGGCGACCCCGAGGTCGATCATGTCCCGGTCGTCCAGCGGGGTCCAGAGCCCGGTGCTCGCCACCCGGTGGGTGCCCGGGAGCATCGTCCAGCTGCCGGCACCCCGCCGGCTGGCGAGGTGCCCGCTCTCGCGCAGCTCCCGGTACGCGGCCGTGACCGTGGTCCGGCTGATCTTCAGCGCCTCGGCCAACTCCCGCTCGGCGGGCAGCCGCACGCCCAGCGGCAGCCGGCCGTCGGCGAGCAGCCCACGGACGGCGCCGGCCAGGGCGGCGTAGTCGGGGCTGCGCCGGCGGCCGGGAAGCGCATGCCACTGACCGAGGAGCCGGGCCAATTGGACACCCCGAACCTGACTCGTCATGGCCACTCCTCCAGGATTGGCTCTTACATCGCGCCAATTGGCCTTTAGCGTGGCATGGGTGACACCGATTGGCAATCTCCGGCATCGCCCCGCGCGGCGGCTCACCCAGCTCTACGCGGGCCTCGTCCTCTACGGCGTGAGCATGGCCCTGATGATCAACTCGGAGCTGGGCCTGGACCCGTGGGACGTGTTCCACCAGGGCCTGTCCGAGCTGACCGGGCTCTCCTTCGGCACCGTCACCATCGCGGTGGGCGCGCTGGTGCTGCTGCTCTGGATACCCCTGCGTCAGCGCCCCGGCCTCGGCACGGTCAGCAACGTCCTGGTGATCGGGCTGGTGGTGGACGCGACGCTCGCGCTGCTGCCGGCCGGCGGCTCGCTGGGCGTACGGGTCGGGATGCTGGTCGGTGGCATCGTGGCCAACGGGGCGGCGACGGGCCTCTACCTCGGCGCCCGTCTCGGGCCGGGCCCCCGCGACGGCCTTATGACCGGCTACGTCGCCCGCCGGCCCGGCCGCTCGATCCGGCTCGTCCGCACCGTCATCGAGATCACGGTGCTGGCGCTGGGCTGGCTGCTCGGCGGGACGGTGGGCGTCGGCACGGTCGCCTACGCGCTGGCCATCGGCCCGCTGACCCAGGTCTTCCTGCCGCTGTTCACCGTCCCCGGGCCGCAGCACCCCGCCCCGGGCCCGGCCGCGCCGCTGCCCGCCGCCTGACCCACCCGGCCGCGCGGTGCCCGCCTGACGCCGCCGGCGCGGCGGCCGCTTTCCGCAGCCCGACGCGGCTGACGCAGTGCCCGCCCGATCGGCCGCGGGCCCCCGCACCACCCCGAGCCCCGTCCGCGACGACCCCTGTCCGGGACGCGGGCCGAACGCCGGTGTTCCCTTCGGACGCGACGCCCGGCAGAATCCTCGCATGGGGGAGAACGGATGGCGCTGGAGCGATGCCTGGATCTTCGTCTCGGTGGTGATCGCCAGCGGTGCGGGACGGCACCGCCGCGCGGCGTCCAGCCGCCGCCCCGAGGGCGTCCGCCTCGCCGACGTGCTCTCCACCGCCGACCACCTCAACCAGGCGATCCCCGAACGGCACGAGGTGGAGGCGGCGGTCCGTCGCCTCGTCGGGGCCGGACTGGTCAGCGTCACCGACGGCTGGTTCCGGATCACCGCCGACGGTGAGCGCCTCTGGCGCACCCGGCCGAGCGCCGGGCTGGCCACCACGGTCGACACCGTGCAGGGCGTACTGGCCCGGCGGCACGCCCCGGTCAGCGCCGAGTGGCACCTGGACGAGGCCGACCACGCGGCCGCCGTCCAGGAGTACGTGGTGCGGTCGATCCCGGCGCCCCGGCGTTCCCCCGAGAACCGGTCCCGCCGGGACTGACTGGCCGCCGGCGCAGCGGGCGGATCACGCGGGCGGTCAGCGGACCGGGTGGCCGGCCCCGCGCAGCGCGTCCTTGACCTCGGCGACGGTCAGCTCGCCGAAGTGGAAGACGCTGGCGGCGAGCACCGCGTCCGCGCCGGCACCGATCGCCGGCGGGAAGTGCGCCACCTGGCCCGCGCCGCCGCTGGCCACCACCGGCACGTCGACCACCCGGCGCACCGCGCCGATGAGTTCGAGGTCGAAACCGGCCTTGGTGCCGTCGGCGTCCATCGAGTTCAGCAGGATCTCCCCCGCGCCCAGCTCGGCGCCGCGGCGGGCCCACTCGACCGCGTCCAGCCCGGTGCCGCGCCGGCCGCCGTGGGTGGTCACCTCGAAACCGCTGGGCGTGCCGCCGCCCGGCGCGCGCCGCACGTCGAGCGAGAGCACCAGCACCTGCCGGCCGAACCGGTCGGCGATCTCGGCGATCAGCTCCGGACGGGCGATCGCGGCGGTGTTCACCCCGACCTTGTCCGCGCCGGCGCGCAGCAGGGTGTCGACGTCGGCGACCTGCCGGACGCCACCGCCGACGGTCAGCGGGATGAAGACCGACTCCGCCGTGCGGCGGACCACGTCGAGCATGGTGCCCCGGTCGCTGGAGGAGGCGGTGACGTCGAGGAAGGTCAGCTCGTCCGCGCCGGCCCGGTCGTACGCCGCCGCCAGCTCCACCGGGTCGCCGGCGTCGCGCAGGTCGAGGAAGTTGACCCCCTTGACCACCCGACCGGCGTCCACGTCGAGACACGGGATGACCCGCACCGCCACCGTCATGCCGCGAGCCTATCCTTCCCGGCGCCGGCGGTGACCGGCCGGTGAGGCCGGCCACCGTCGGGGTCGCGTGGTGCCCCCGCTCAGACCCGGACGAGCATCTTGCCCAGGTTCTCGCCGCGCAGCAGGCCGAGGAACGCCTCCGGGGCGTTCTCGATGCCGTCGACGACCGTCTCGTCGTACGAGACCTTCCCGTCGCGCAGCCAGCCGGCCATCTCGCGCACGAACTCGTCGCGCAGGTGGTTGTGGTCGCCGACCAGGAAGCCGCGCAGGGTGAGCCGCTTGCCGATGAGCAGCGCCAGGTTGCGCGGCGCGGCCGGCGGCTCGGTGTCGTTGTACTGCGCGATCATGCCGCAGATCGCGGCCCGGCCGTGCACCTTCATCGCGGAGATCGCCGCCTCCAGGTGGTCGCCGCCGACGTTGTCGAAGTAGACGTCGACGCCGCCGGGGGCGGCGGCCTTCAGCGAGTCGCGCACCGGGCCGTCGTGGTAGTCGAACGCGGCGTCGAAGCCGAGCGCCCGCAGCCGCTCGACCTTGGCCGCCGAGCCCGCGCTGCCGATCACGTGCGCCGCGCCCCGGAGCTTGGCGATCTGGCCGACCAGGCTGCCCACCGCGCCGGCGGCGGCGGAGACGAAGACGGTCTCCCCCGCCTTCATCCCGGCGACCTCCAGCAGCCCGGCGTAAGCGGTCAGGCCGGTCATGCCGAGCACGCTCAGGTAGGCGGTGACCGGGGCGAGGTCGGGATCGACCTTCCGGACGGCCTTCGCGTCGAGCAGCGCGTACTCGCGCCAGCCGAGGCCGTGCAGCACGGTGTCGCCGGGCCGGGCGCCCTCGGCCTCGCTGGCCACGACCTCGCCGACCGCCCCGCCGTCCAGCGGCGCGTCGAGCGCGAACGGCGGCACGTACGACTTGACGTCGTTCATCCGCCCCCGCATGTACGGGTCGACCGACACGTACCGGTTGCGGACCACGACCTGACCCGGACCCGGGGTGGGCACCTCGGTCTCCACCAGCCGGAAGTTCTCGGCGGTCGGCCAGCCCTGTGGGCGGGAGGCGAGGTGGATCTCCCGGTTGCGGATGCTCACAGCGCCTCGCGGACGGTGAGCGCCACCTCGACGTTGCCGCGGGTCGCGTTCGAGTAGGGGCAGACCTGGTGCGCTTGCGCGACCAGGTCCTCGGCGGCGGCGCGCGCGACGGCCGGCAGGTCGACCACCAGGGCGACGGTCAGCCCGAAGCCGCCGCTGCCGTTGGCGCCGATGCCCACCTCGGCCTCCACGACCGAGCCGGAGACGTCGGCCTTCGCCTTGCGGGCGACCAGGCGCAGCGCCGAGTGGAAGCAGGCGGCGTAGCCGGCCGCGAAGAGCTGCTCGGGGTTGGCGGCGCCGCCGGTGCCACCCATCTCCTTCGGCACGGCCAGGCCCAGGTCGACGGTGCCGTCGGAGGTGCGGACATGGCCGTCCCGACCGTCCCCGGTGGCCCGGGCGGACGCGGTGTAGAGCACCTGCATGGTGGTCACTGCTCCTTCTGTCGGTGGATCGTCTCGGTGACCCGGGTGAGGGTGTCGCGCAGGGCGACCAGCTCCGCCTCGGTGAGGCCCGTGGCGCGGGCGACCCGCAGCGGCACCTCGCCCATCCGGTCGCGCAGGGCCCGCCCGTCGCCGGTCAGGCCCACCTCCACCCGCCGCTCGTCGCGCGCCGACCGGGTCCGGACGACCAGCCCCGCCCCCTCCAGCCGCTTGAGCAGCGGGGAGAGCGTGCCGGAGTCCAGCCGCAGGGCGGCGCCGAGCTCGGAGACCGTGGGAGCGTCGTCGTCGCGCTCCCAGAGCACCATCAGCACCAGGTACTGCGGATAGGTCAGGCCGAACTCGTCGAGCACGGGCCGGTAGACGTCGGTGAGGGCGCGCGACGCGGCGTAGAGCGCGAAGCACACCTGCCGGCGCAGCACCAGATCGTCGGTCACCGGGGAACCGTAACGCGCAATTAGATTGCGCACAACCTATCGGGGCGCGCGGTGACCGGCGCCACCCGCCGCCGCGCGGGCTCAGCGGTCGCCGAGATACGCCTCCAGCTCCACCTCGACCAGGTGATCGGGGTCGAGCAGGCCGGCCACCACCACCATGGTGGCCGCCGGGCGGACCGCGCCGAAGACCACGTTGTGCGCCCGGCCCACCTCGTCGGCGTACGTCCGGTCGGTGACGTACATCCGGGTCCGCACCACGTCCCCGGGCTCCGCGCCCACCTCGGCGAGCGCGTCCAGCCCGATCCGCAGGGCCTGGGCGGTCTGCGCCGCCGCGTCGCCGACGTGGGTGACCACACCGTCGACGGTGGAGGTGCAGCCGGCCGTCCAGGCCAGGTCGCCGGCCCGGACGACGCGGCAGTAGCCGTACAGCGACTCCCACGGGCCGCCCGAGCCGAGCCGCGTGACGGTCACGCCGCGGCCAGGGTTTCCAGCGCCTGCGCCACGGTGAAGGCGCCCGCGTAGAGCGCCTTGCCGGCGATCACGCCCTCCACCCCGATCGGCTCCAGGGTGGCCAGCGCCCGCAGGTCGTCCAGGGTGGAGACCCCACCGGAGGCGATCACCGGGGCGTCGGTGCGGGCGCAGACCTCGCGCAGCAGGTCCAGGTTCGGCCCGCGCATGGTGCCGTCCTTGGTGATGTCGGTGACGACGTAGCGCGCCGCGCCCGCCTTGTCCAGCCGCTCCAGCACCTCGAAGAGGTCGCCGCCGTCGCGCGTCCAGCCCCGGGCCGAGAGGGTACGTCCCCGCACGTCCAGCCCGATCGCCACCCGGTCGCCGAACTCCCCGCACACCCGGTCGCACCAGACGGGGTCCTCCAGGGCGGCGGTGCCGATGTTCACCCGGGCGGCCCCGGTGCCGAGCGCCGCCCGCAACGACTCGTCGTCGCGGATGCCGCCGGACAGCTCCACCTTCACGTCGAGCTGCCGCACGACCTCGGCCAGCAGGTGCGCGTTGGAACCGCGGCCGAACGCGGCGTCGAGGTCGACCAGGTGGATCCACTCGGCGCCGTCCCGCTGCCAGGCCAGCGCGGCCTCCAACGGGTCGCCGTACGTCGTCTCGCTGCCGGCGGCGCCCTGCACGAGTCGGACGGCCTGGCCGTCGGCGACGTCCACGGCGGGCAACAGGGTGAGGCTCACGGTATTTCTCCTCGAAGTCAGGTGCGACGGTCCAGGGCGATCACCACGATCGCCGGCAGTACGAGCAGCAACAGCACGACCAGCGCGATCCGCAGCGCGAGGTCGTCGACGAACGACCAGATCAGGACCATCGCCACCAGGGTCAGCAGCACGATGGCGGCGCGCTCGCCACGGCTGTGCCGGGGCAGCCGACCCGTCCGCCCCCGGCGCAGCGACGGCGTCATCCGGCGGACCAGCGCCCGCCGCCGCGACCGCCGGGCCGCCCGCCGCTCGCGGACGACCCGTGCCCGGGCCGCCTCGGCCTCCCGGGCCGCCCGGCGCCGGGCCCGCTCCTTGCTCACGACGTGCCCCGCCGACGGGGCGGCCGGCCGAGCGACCGTGGGCGGGCGGACGGGCGGCCGGCGGGCCGGAGCGGACCCGCCCCGCCGGACAGGCGCTCAGTCACCGGTGGGGAGCGTGGCGAGCCAGTTGCGCAGCAGCGCGGCACCGGTGTCGGCGGACTTCTCCGGGTGGAACTGCGCGGCGCAGAGCGAACCCCGCTCCACGGCCGCCACGAAGTCCGTCTCGTGGTGGGCGGTGGTGACCGTGGCGCCGGCCTCCGCCAGCGCGCCCGGCGCCCCGACCCCGTACGAGTGCACGAAGTAGAACCGGCTGTCGGCGGGCAGGCCGGCGAAGAGCACCGACCCCGCCGGCGCCGCGACCGTGTTCCAGCCCATGTGCGGCAGCCGGGCGGCGGCCAGCCTGGTCACCCCGCCGGGGAGCAGCCCGAGCCCCTTGGTCACCACGCCGTGCTCGTCGCCGTGCTCGAAGAGCACCTGCATGCCCACGCAGATGCCCAGCACCGGGCGGCCCGCCTCGACCCGCTCGGCGATCACCGGGCCGGCGCCGAGGGCCTCGATCCCGGCCATGCAGGCGGCGAACGCGCCCACGCCCGGCACCACCAGGCCGTCGGCCTCGGCGGCGGCGGTCAGGTCGTCGGTCACCGTCACGTCCGCGCCCGCGCGGGCCAGGGCCCGCTCGGCCGAGCGCAGGTTGCCCGACCCGTAGTCGAGCACCACCACGCGGCTCATGCCGTCACCACCCTCCGGTCGGCGGCGCCGCGACGCCGCCGCGCGCTCCGCCCGCTCACGCACCCTCCCCCGGCAGCAGCCAGAGCACGCCGGCGGCCGTGGCCAGCACGGCGAGCAGCGCGGTGACGACCACCGCGCCGCGCGGGGCACCCTGCCTGTGCAGCGACCACGCCCCGCCGACCAGCACGCCGGCCAGGATCAGCAGCAACGACGGCAGCACCCCACCCATCAGAGCCGCCCTCCGTTCGCGACTGCGGGACTCCGCTGCGCTGCGTTCCTCGCGCTCACAGAGCCCTTCTCGTTCGCGACTGCGGGACTCCGCTGCGCTGCGTTCCTCGCGCTCACAGGGCCCCCTTCGTGCTGGGGATGGCGCCCGCCGCGCGCGGGTCGATCGCCGTGGCCTCGCGCAGCGCGCGGGAGACCGCCTTGAACTGGGCCTCCACCACGTGGTGCGCGTCCGGGTGGCCGCCGGGGCGGGCCGCCCGCAGCACGTCCACGTGCAGGGTGATCCGGGCCGCCTGGCCGAAGGACTCCCAGACGTGCCGGGTCATGCTGGTCGGGTAGACCGGCCCGATGTACGGCGCCAGCGCCGGCTCGTCGTGCACCACGTACGGACGGCCGGAGAGGTCGACCGCGGCCCGGACGAGGACCTCGTCCATCGGGACGGTGGCCGAGCCGTACCGCCGGATGCCGGCCTTGTCCCCCAGCGCCTGGTCGAACGCGGCGCCCAGGGCGAGCGCGGTGTCCTCCATCGTGTGGTGGGCGTCGATCTCCAGGTCGCCCACGGTGCGCACGGTCAGATCGAAGCCGCCGTGCCGGGCGATCTGGTGCAGCATGTGGTCGTAGAAGCCGACCCCGGTGCCGATCTCGGCCCGGCCGGCGCCGTCGAGGTCGATCTCGACGAGGACCTTCGTCTCCTTGGTGATCCGCTCCACCCGGGCGGTCCGGCTCATTGCTTGCCTTTCGGTCGCGACTGCGGGGCTCGCACGCTCACTTCTCGCTCCCACTAGATCTTCTCCACGGCGGCGAGGAAGGCGTCGGTCTCGGCGGGGGTGCCGGCGGTGACCCGCAGCCAGCCCGGCAGGCCGACGTCGCGGACCAGCACGCCGGCGTCGAGCAGGGTGCGCCAGGCGACGGCCTGGTCGCCCCCGACCTCGAACAGCACGAAGTTGGCGTCGCTGTCGGCCACCCGCAGCCCCCGGTCGCGCAGCCGCGCCACGATGCGGTCGCGCTGCTCGGAGATCGCCGCCACCGTGCCGAGCAGAGCGTCGCGGTGCGCCAGCGCCGCCCGGGCCGCGGCCTGGGTGAGCGCCGAGAGGTGGTACGGCAGCCGGACCAGCTGCACCGCCGCCACCACCGCCGGATCGGCGGCGAGGTAGCCGAGCCGGCCACCGGCGAAGCCGAACGCCTTGCTCATCGTCCGGGTCACCACCAGCCGCGGATGCCCGGGCAGCAGCGCCAGCGCGCTGACCGTGCCGGGGCGGGCGAACTCGGCGTACGCCTCGTCGACGACCACCATGCCCGGCGCGGCGTCCAGCACCGCGGCGACCACCGCCGGGTCGAGGGCGGTGCCGGTGGGGTTGTTCGGTGAGCAGAGGAAGACCACGTCCGGGGCGTGCTCGCGCACCTGGGCGACCGCCTCGTCGGCGGTCAGCCCGTAGTCGACGCCGCGGCGGGCCGGCACCCAACGGGTGCCGGTGCCGAGCGCCAGCAGCGGGTGCATCGAGTACGCGGGGGTGAAGCCGAGCGCGCTGCGCCCCGGCCCGCCGAACGCCTGGAGCAGCTGCTGCTGGATCTCGTTGGAGCCGTTCGCCGCCCACACCTGGTCGACGGTGAGCCCGTGGCCGAGATAGCCGGCCAGGTCGGCGCGCAGCGCCACGGCGTCGCGGTCCGGGTAGCGGTTGAGGTCGCGCAGCTCCGCCGCGAGGGCCTTGCCGATCGCGTCCACCACCGGCTCGGGCACCGGGTAGGAGTTCTCGTTGGTGTTCAGCCGCACGGGCACGTCGAGCTGCGGCGCCCCGTACGGCGACAGCCCGCGCAGGTCGTCGCGGATCGGCAGGTCGTCGAGCCCGCTCACGCCGCCACCCCGTTCCGCCCGGTGACGGCCCCGGGCCGTCGAGGGTCGAGCCTGCCGCTGCGCCCGCTCACCCCAGCTCCCCCGGGAAGCGCACCTGGACCGCCCGGCCGTGCGCCGGCAGGTCCTCCACGGTGGCCAGGGTGACCACGTGCGGGGCCACCTCGCGCAGCGCCTGCTCGGAGTAGTCGACCAGGTGGATGCCGCGCAGGAAGGACTGCACCGACAGCCCGGACGAGTGCCGGGCGCAGCCACCGGTGGGCAGCACGTGGTTGGAGCCGGCGCAGTAGTCGCCGAGCGACACCGGCGACCAGGCGCCGACGAAGATCGCCCCGGCGTTGCGCACCCGCAGCGCCCACTCGCGGGCGTCCCGGGTCTGGATCTCCAGGTGCTCGGCCGCGTACGCGTCGACCACCCGCAGCCCGGCGTCGAGGTCGTCGACCAGGACGACGCCGCTCTGCTCGCCGGTGAGCGCGGTGGTGACCCGCTCGGCGTGCTTGGTGGCCGGCACCTGCCGGGCCAGCTCCCGCTCGACGGCCTCGACCAGCTCGACCGAGGGGGTCACCAGCACGCTGGCCGCGAGGGGGTCGTGCTCGGCCTGGCTGACCAGGTCGGCCGCGACGTGCGCCGGGTCGGCGGTGTCGTCGGCCAGGATGGCGATCTCGGTCGGGCCGGCCTCGGCGTCGATGCCGACGACGCCGCGCAGCAGCCGCTTGGCGGCGGTGACCCAGATGTTGCCCGGGCCGGTGATCATGTCGACCGGGTCGCAGTGGGCGGCGCCCTCGGCGTCGACCGCCGCGCCGTACGCCAGCATCGCCACGGCCTGGGCGCCGCCGACGGCGTAGACCTCGTCGACGCCGAGCAGGGCGCAGGCGGCGAGCACCCGGGGGTCGGGCAGCCCGCCGTTGTCCTTCTGCGGCGGGCTCGCCACGACCAGCGAGCGCACCCCGGCCGCCTGGGCCGGCACCACGTTCATCACCACGGTCGACGGGTACATCGCCAGGCCGCCGGGGACGTAGAGGCCGACCCGGTCGACCGGCACCCAGCGCTCGGTCACCGTGCCGCCCGGCACCACCTGGGTGGTGTGGTCGGTGCGGCGCTGGTCGGCGTGCACCTTCCGGGCCCGGGTGATCGATTCCAGCAGCGCGGCGCGCACCTCGGGGTCGAGGGTGCCCTCCGCCTCGGCGATCGCCTCGGCGGGCACCCGCAGCACCTCGGGCGAGACCCCGTCGAACCGCTCACTGGCCTCCCGGATCGCCGGGTAACCATGCTCCCGGACCGCCTCCACGAGGGGGCGGATCCGCTCGACGGCCACGGAGACGTCGAGTTGGGCACGGGGCAGCAGGCGGCGCGGGTCAGGGACGCCGCCGCGCAGGTCGATCCGGTTCAACACCCTTGCGAGTCTAGGCGGCCCGCCCGGACGGCGACCGGCGCCGCCCGTACGCCGGGACGGTGAGCCGGGACACGCCGCCGCGCCGGGATCGGGCTACGCTCGACGCGTGACTGCGCGGCTGCCGGTGTTTCCGCTCGGAATGGTCCTCTTCCCCGGTCTGGTGCTGCCGCTGCACATATTCGAGGAGCGCTACCGCGCCCTGGTCCGGCACCTGGTCGCGCTGCCCGAGGAGGCCCCGCGCGAGTTCGGCGTGGTGGCCATCCGGGCCGGCTGGGAGGTCGCCCCCACCTGGCCGGACGGCCGGCCGCTGCCCGGCGGCGACGTCACCCTGCACGAGGTGGGCTGCACCGCCGAGCTGCGGCAGGTCACCGAGCGCCCCGATGGTGGCTTCGACATCGTCACGGTGGGCAAGCGCAGGTTCCGCATCGCCGACGTCGACCGCGACGCCGAGCCCTACCTCACCGCCGACGTGGAGTGGCTGCCCGAGCCGGGCGGGCCCGACGAGGTCGCCGACCTGCTCGCGGCCCGGGTGATCTCGGTCTTCCGGCAGTACCTGGGCCTGGTCCGCGCCGACCCGGAGCAGCTCTCCGAGCAGCTGCCGGAGGACCCGACGGTGCTGTCGCACCTGGTGGCCGCCACGGCCGTGCTGACCGTGGCCGACCGGCAGCGGCTGCTCGCCATCGACGACACCGCCGCCCGGCTCCGCGCCGAGCTGCGCCTGCTCAACCGCGAGGCGGCGCTGCTGCGCCAGGTGCGGGCGGTTCCGGTGCCGCTGGCGGAGCTGGCGTCCCCGCCGACTCCCAACTGAGCCCGGGTGCGCCGGGCTCGCGCTCGGGGCGCAGCGAGGGCCAGCGCGACCAGCCGGCCAGCAGGGTGTACGTCACGGCCGCGCCGAACGCGGGCAGCAGCAGGTTGCCGTGTGGCACCGGCAGCACGCCGAGCAGCCACTCGATCCCGCCCGCCCGCAGGTCGGCCGGCTTGCCGAAGGCCTGGCCGACCGGCGCGCTCTCCAGCAGTCGCTCGTAGCCGGCGAGCCCCATCCGCCGGCCGACCTGCCAGGCGACCAGTCCCGCGCCGAAGGCGCCGAACACGGCGGCGAGCAGGCCGACCGGCCCCCGTACCCGGCGCAGCAGGAACCACAGCGCGAGCGCGGCGAGCACCCCGAAGCCCAGCCCCAGCAGGCTGAACCAGCCGTCGGCGGCGACCGGCTGCTCCGGCTGCGGCTCGGCGTAGATCGCCCCGTCGGCGACCTTGAGCACCGGCGTGTCCGGCGCGAGCGCGGCCCAGAGCAGCCCGAGCGGCACCCCGAGCACGCTCGACGCGAGCACCGCCAGCAGGGCGAGCCGCACCGCCCGCCCGCGCGGCAGGTCCGGCTCCGCCGGCGGCGCGAGCGGGTAGCCGGCGGCGTACTCCAGGCCGGTCCCGCCGGGGACGTACTCCACCGCCGCGCCGTACGGCGGGACGCCGGCCGTGGCGTCGTGCGGCGGGAGGCCGGTCGTGGCGTCGTGCGGCGGGACGGGCTCCCCGGCGGCGTGCGGGTCGGCGGGGCCGACGCGGGCCGGTGGGCCGGGTTCCGGCCAGGCGGCCGGCGCCCCCGGCTCGTCGGGCCGGCGGCCGGGCCGGTCGGGTTCGGGGGTGTCCGCACTCACCCGGTGATCCTCTCAGGCCCGTGGGCGGCGTGGGTGGCCGGTGGCGGCACACCCGCTCAGCGGGCGAACGGCTCCAGCATCACCGCGGCGGCCTTCAGCCACGCCTGCCGGGTCTCCTGCTGGAGCTGGTGGTACTCGATCGAGGAGCCGGTCTCCAGCGCCGGGTCGTACGGCACCACGGCGACGGCCCGGGTGCGGGTGGCGAAGTGCCGCTCCAGGTCGTCCTGCAACGGCGAGCGGCCCGGCGTGGGGCAGGAGATCAGGGTGACCGCGTTGTCGGCCAGCTCCCCCATCCCCACCTCGTGCAGCAGGTCGAGCATCCAGTCGGCGCTGAACGCGGCGTCCTCACGCGGCACGGTGGTCACCACGAGCTGGTCCGCCGCCTGCATGACGGTGCGCCAGTTGGCGCTCTCCACGTTGTTGCCGGTGTCCACGCAGACCACGTCGTGGGTGCGCCGCAGCAGCTCCAGCACCCGCCGGACGGTGAACTGGTCGAGCCGCTGGGCGAACCGCGGGCTCTCCTCGCCGGCCAGCACGTCGTACGAGCCGTCGGAGGCGTGCCGCAGGTAGTCGTCCAGGTGCTCCAGCAGCTCGGGCCCCTCCTTGATCTCGACGTGGGCGAGATCGCTGACCAGGTGCCGGATGGTCCGGGCGTGCCGGGCGCTGCCGGCGCGCAGCCCCAGCGTGCCGCGCAGCTCGTTGTCGTCCCAGGCCAGCACGCCCCGCCCACGTACGCTGCCGACGGTCGCCGCGGCCAGCACGGTGGCGGTGGTCTTGTGCACGCCGCCCTTCGGATTGGCGAACGCGAGCACCCGGGGGGTGCCCAGGTCGCGGCGGAGCACCCCGACGGCGCGCTCCAGTTCGTTCTCCGCGCCGCGTGGGCGCCACTCGACGCGCGCCGGATAGCCCCGCTCGGCGGCCACCGGGGCGGCGGGCGGCGGCACGGCGGCCACCGCCGTGGCGGGCGGGGGTGGCGCGGCGGGCGGGGCCGGCGGGGGCGGCGCCTGGTGGGAGCGCCGGGAGCGGTAGCCGTTGTCGAGCACCGCGTAGCGGGACTCGACCGGGGGCGACTCGTGCCGGTAGCCGTTGTCCAGCACCGCGTAGCGCGACTCGACCGGCCCGGCGCCGCGGCGCGGCTCGGACTCGATGCGGGGCGGCGGAGGCTGGGCCGGCACCCGGTAGGACGGCTCGACGGGATCCGACCGGTAGGTGGGCTCGATCGGATCCGACCGATAGGACGGCTCGACGGGATCCGACCGGTAAGTGGGCTCGATCGGATCGGACCGGTAGGTGGGCTCGATCGGATCGGACCGGTAGGTGGGCTCGACCGGATCCGACCGGTAGGTGGGCTCGACCGGATCCGACCGGTAGGTGGGCTCGATCGGGGCGGCGCGGTAGGCGGGCTCGGGCGGGTACTCCGGCTCCACCCGGTAGGCCGGCTCGACCGGGTCCATCCGGTAGGCCGGCTCCACCCGGTAGGTGGCCTCGGCCCGGTAGCCGGCGTCGACCGGGCGACCGTACTCCGCGCCGTACGGCGGCGGGCCGGGCTCCGGCACGTACGGCTCGGGAGCCCGCCCGATGGCCGGCACCCGCGCGGCGAAGCCGTTGCCCGACGAGCGGCGGGGCAGCGGCTCCGGTGGGAGGGGCGGCGGATCGGCGTGCCGGTCGGCCTCGGCCTGCTCGGCCGTGCGGCTGCCGTGCCGGGCCCGGTCGAGCAGCGCCCGCCACCGCGGTGCTGGTTCGGCCGGCCGCCCCCAGCCGGTCTCGCTGCCCTCCACGGCTCGCCCTCCCAGCGCCATCGATGCCCGTCTGACAGGCTACGAACGAAACCCTATTCGGACCACACCCGTCTACGCACCTTCGGTTCTTCCTCCCGTCACGGCACGGGGCCCGGTCTGCCGCCGCCGGCGGCGTCTGCCGAGGTCGACAGGGCCAGCGGACGCGGCCCGCCGGGCGGCGACCCGGCCGAGGCGGGTGACGCGTCCGTCACGCCCGGTGCGGGTTCCGACGTTTCGCCCACCGCCGGGATCGGCGACGGGCCCGGCCGGCCCCCGTCGGGCGGCCGCCGGAGGCCGGTCCCGGGGAGCGGCCCCCGTCGGGCGGCGGGCGGGGATGCCCCTCGTCGGATCGTCACGGGCGGAACGACGCTCAGTCGCGGAGGATCTCGAGCGCGCGGTCCAGGTCGTCAGGGTAGTCGCTGACGAAGCGCACCTCGTCCCCCGTGCGGGGGTGCAGGAAGCTCAGCGACCGGGCGTGCAGCCACTGCCGGGCCAGACCCAGCCGGGCGGAGAGCGTCGGGTCCGCGCCGTAGGTGAGGTCGCCCACGCACGGGTGCCGCAGTGTGGAGAAGTGCACCCGGATCTGGTGGGTCCGCCCGGTCTCCAGCCGGACGTCGACCAGGCTCGCGGCCGGGAACGCCTCCACCGTGTCGTAGTGGGTGATGCTCGGCTTGCCGCCGGAGACCACCGCCCAGCGGTAGTCGTGGGTGGGGTGCCGGTCGATCGGGGCGTCGATGGTGCCGCGCAGCGGGTCGAGGTGCCCCTGCACCACCGCGTGGTAGCGCTTCTCCACCTCGCGGTACTTGAACGCCCGCTTCAACGCGGTGTAGGCCTGCTCGCTCTTGGCCACCACCATGATGCCCGTGGTGCCCACGTCGAGCCGGTGCACCACGCCCTGCCGCTCGGCGGCGCCGCTGGTCGAGATGCGGTGCCCGATCGCGGCCAGCGCGCCGATCACCGTCGGGCCGGTCCAGCCGGGGCTCGGGTGGGCCGCGACGCCGACCGGCTTGTCCACCACCACGATGTCGTCGTCGGCGTACACCACCCGCAGCCCGGGCACCGCCTGCGGCACCACGGTCGGCGGGGCGACGGGCGCGGGCAGGGTCACCTCCAGCCAGGAGCCGGCCTTCACCCGGTGGGAGTTGGGCCGGGCGGCCCCGTCGACCAGCGCGTCGCCGGCGTCGACCAGGGCCGCGGCGGCGGTGCGGGAGAGCCCGAACAGCCGCGACACGGCCTGGTCGAGCCGCATGCCGTCGAGGCCGTCGGGAACGGGCAGGGAACGGTGGTCGCCGCCGGCGGCGAAGGCGGCGGTCATGCCCGCTCCCGCTGCCCGGCGTCGGCCCGCGCCGGCTCGTCGGTGGCCGCGCCGTGACCGATCCGGCTGCCGTCGCGCTGCCGGCCGGTCAGCTCCAGCAGGAGGGCGAGCAGCACGCCGCAGACCAGGGCGCTGTCGGCCAGGTTGAACACCGGAAAGACCCGGCCGTACGGTGCGAAGACGCTGACCATGTCCACCACGTGCCCCACGAACCAGCCCGGGGCGCGGAAGACCCGGTCGACGAAGTTGCCCAGCGCCCCGCCCAGCACCAGGCCCAACGAGATCCCCCACGGCAGCGAGCGCAGGCGCAGCGCCATCCAGACGATCCAGCCGACCACCCCGAGGGTGATCAGCGGGAAGACCCAGGTGTGGTCGGCGCCGATGCTCCACGCCGCGCCGCTGTTGCGGGTGAGGCTGAGGTAGACCGCGCCGCCGAGCAGCCGGACCGGCTCCCGGTCCTCCAGGGCCCTTAGGGCGAGGTGCTTGGTGGCCGCGTCGGCGGCGAGCACGGTCAGCGCGATGCCGAACAGGGTGACGACGGCCCGGCGGTAGGGCGTGCCGGCCCTCGGCTCGGCGCTGCCGGCACCCGGCTCAGCGCTGCCGGGCCCGGCGGGCGGTGCTTCGGACATCTGCTCCCCATCGACGCTCGCGGCGACGCTCGCGCGCCGCCTCCCATGGCCGCCGGGGAGCGGGCCTCAGCGCCGCTCCTCCAGCTGCTTGCACGTCACGCAGAGGGTGGCCGACGGGAAGGCGGCGAGCCGCTCCACCGGGATGGGGTTGCCGCACCGCTCGCACCAGCCGTAGCCACCCTCGTCGAGCCGCTCCAACGCGCGCTCGACCTGCGTGATCCGTTCCAGGATGCTGTTGGCGAGAGAGATCTCCTGCTCACGCTCGAACGTCTTGGTCCCGGTGTCGGCCTGGTCGTCCCCGGCCGAGTCGGTCAGCCGGTCGCGCTGCAGCTCGGTGATCTCGCTCAGCGTCCGATCGTACTCGGCGCGCAACTCGTCGCGCCGCGCCGCCAGGGCCGCCCGGATCTTCTCGGTCTCCGCAGCGCTGCGGGTGGCCTTCGCCACCGGCTTCCGGCCGGCGGTCCTGGTGTCGGCTGGCTTCGCCATCGTCGCTCCCTCGGCCGCGGAACCGCGGCGGTCCGCGGCACCTGGACAGGGGCCGCCGGCATCGGCGCCCCCAGGTACAAAAGGGGCGCGCGGCGACGGCGCCGCGCACTCCGGAGGTTCGCAAGAATACGGAACGTACAGGCGCACGACAACGTGCCGCACCGACGCACCGACGTTCGGCCCCTAGCCATCCCTAACCGGGGCAAAAGGAACGCTAGCAGATCACGCGTCCGGGCCCTGGCCGTACTCGCCAAACCAGCGGGCCAGCCGGCCCCGCCGACTGACCGCCCGCAGCCGCCGCTCCGTCTCGTCGCGCACCCCGGCGGTGGCCACGATCAACATGCTGTCGCCGGTCTTGAGCCGGAAGTCCGGGCCGGGCACGACACCCGCCCCGTCGCGCAGCACCAGCGTCACCGAGGCGCCCAGCGGCAGCCGCAACTCGTCGACGTGCACCCCCGCCAGCCGCGAGCCGGGCGGCACCTCCAGCTGGAGCAGGTCCGCGCCCATCCGCTCCAGCGGCGCCGTCTCCACCCGGATCTCGGTCGGCTCGGCCGGCGCGGTCACCCGCAGCCGGCGGGCCACCGGACCCAGCGTCCCGGTCTGCAGCAGCGTGAAGATCACCACCAGTACGAAGACCGAGTCGAAGAGCCGGTCGGCGCCGGGCACCCGCTGCGACAGCGGGATGGTGGCGAGCACGATCGGCACCGCCCCGCGCAGCCCCGCCCAGGACAGGAACGCCTGCTCGCGCAGGTCGAACCGGAACGGCAGTGCGGACGCCGCCACCGACAGCGGCCGGGCCAGCAGCACCAGCGCCAGCCCGGCGACCACGGCCGGCAGCACCGCCGAGCCCAGCCGGCCCGGCGAGACGAGCAGCCCGAGCAGCACGAAGAGCCCGATCTGGGCCAGCCACGCGAGGCCGTCGGCGAAGCCGAGGATCGCCTGCCGGTGCGGCAGCCGGGCGTTGCCGAGGATCACCCCCGCCACGTAGACGGCGAGGAAACCCGAGGCGTGCAGCACCGCGCCGGCCGCGTAGGCGAACACCGTCAGCCCGACCGCCGCGATCGGGTAGAGCCCCGCCGACGGCAGCGCCGCCCGGCGCAGCGCCCACCGCCCGCCCACACCGGCCGCGAAGCCGACCGCCGCCCCGGCGCCCAGCTCGTAGCTCACCAGGGAGACCTCGTACCACCACGGGTGGTTGATCCCCTCCCGGGACAGCAGCACCACCAGCAGCACGACCGGGGCGTCGTTCATCCCCGACTCCGCCTCCAGGGTGGCCACCAGGCGCGGCGGCAGCCGCAGCCGGCGCAGCGTGGCGAAGACCGCCGCCGCGTCGGTGGAGGAGAGCACCGCGCCGTAGAGCAGGGCCAGCCGCCAGTCCAGGCCCAGCAGCAGGTGCACGACGAGGCCGACGACCAGGATGCTGACCACCACGCCGACCGTGGAGAGCAGGGCGGCCAGCCCGAGCACCGGCCGCAGGGTGCTCCACCGGGCGGTCAGCCCGCCCTCGGCGATGATCACGATGAGCGCGCAGAAGCCCAGGGTCCGGGTCAGCTCGGCGTCGTCGAAGCGGATTCCCAGCCCCGCCTCCCCGATCGCCACCCCGAGGGCCAGGTAGACCAGGAGGCTCGGCACGCCGAGCCGGGTGGAGAGACGGACGGCGCCGACCGCGACCAGCAGGACACCCGCGCCGAGCAGGAGCGCTAGATCCAGCCCCGGCGTCACCGCCGCCCGGCCCCGGCGTCGGTCACCCGGCGGCCCCGTCGCGCAGCCGGCGCAGCGCCTCCGCCAACTCCGGAGCGGGGCCCTCGACCAGGAAGAGCTTGTCGCGGCTGGCCGCGCCGGCCCGCAACGACACCACGCCCGGCCGTACGCCCAGCGCGCCGGCCAACGCCCGCCGGGCCGCCTCGGTGGCCCGCCCGTCCACGGCCGGGGCGTTCACCGCGATCACGAGGGCCGGCCCGTGCGGCCCGTCGAAGCGACCGCCGACACGGGCCCGGGCGGAGCCGGGCTTCACCCGGACCGCGACGGTCAGCGTGGCGTGCATCAGGGAACTGTCCCGCCGCTCAGATCCGACCGGCGTCGGCGGCCAGGGCGGTGTCGGGCGCGCAGCGGGCGCACGGGGTGAAGCCGAGGTCGACGGCCTCGGCGACCGGCAGCGGCTCGTGCTCCCGGCCCGCGAGGTAGGCGCAGTCGGCCAGGTGGTAGCGGGGCCGCCCGTCGACCACCCGCACCTCGGCGTCGAGGCGGGCCACCCGGGCGGCCTCGACCGGCGTGACGTCCTGCGCGGGCGGCTCGTCGTCGTACGGCACGGCGGGGCCCGCCCCGGGCGTGGCCGCCGGGACACCACCGTCGGTCGCCGGCGGCTCGGGTGGTTGCCGCCACCCGGTGCCGTCGGCGTCGACCGTGGGAGGAACGTGCTGGACGGGGATCTCCGGCTCCACCGGCGGCCCGCCGGCGAAGGCCGGCCCGGCCGGGCGGGTCGCCCGACGGGGCCGCCACCCCGGCCCGCCCGGATCCGCCGTCGCCCGGTCCGCGGCCGCCTGGCGGGCGCCCGCGACCAGCGCGACGGCGGCCAACAGGCTGGCCGCGATGGAGATGGTCAGGAGAACGCTGGAGCCACCGGCCAGGCCGAGCACCAGCAGCACCACCGCGACGAGGATGAGCAGGAGACTGGCGACTATCACGGCTCACCCCCGCCGCGTCGTGCTGATGAGGCGAGGTCGGCGACCGTCATGGTGGCGACGGTCGCCGACCGATGGTTCAGCGACCGGCTTCGAGAGCGCCGGAACGACCGCCGCCGCCGCCGTAGGAGCCGGCGAGACCGGCCGTGGCCAGCCCGTTGCCCCCGCTGGCGGCCCGGGTGCCCTCGACACCCCGGGTCATCTCGGCCTCCAGGCCCTGGCCGCGACCGTCGAGGTCACGCAGCTGGCTCTCCAGGTATGCCTTGAGCCGGGTGCGGTACTCGCGCTCGAACTGCTTGAGCTCCTCGATGTGCTTCTGCAGGGCGGTGCGCTTGGCGTCCAGGCCGCCCATGGCCTCCTGGTGCCGCTGGCGGGCGTCGCGCTCCAGGGCGTCCGCCTTGGAGCGGGCCTCGCGGGTGACCTCCTCGGCCTTGGAACGGGCCTCGGAGAGCAGCTGGTCGGCCTCGCGACGGGCGTCGGAGACGTGGTCGTCGGCAGTCCGCTGGGCCATCATCAGCACCCGCAGCGCCTGCTGCTCGCCGTCACCGCCGACCGCCGGGCCACCGGCGGTACGGACCTGCTCCAGCTCGGCCTGCATCGCGCGGGCGGCCTGCTCGGCCGCCGCCTTGTCGCGCTGCACCCGGTCGAGCTGGGCCTTGACGTCGTTGAGCTCCGCCGCGAGACGGGCGTCGCCGCCGGGGCCGGCGGGGGCGCCACCACGGCCGCCGCGCTCCACCTGGGCGCGCAGCTCGTTGTTCTCCTCGATGAGACGGGCAAGCTCGCGCTCGACCTCGTCCAGGAAAGCGTCGACCTCCTCCTCGTCGTAGCCCCGCTTGCCGATCGGCGGCTTTTTGAAGGCGACGTTGTGGACGTCGGCCGGGGTCAGCGGCATCGAAACTCCTCGGGTCAGTTGCGGCCGCGAAAGCGCGTCGGTCATCAGACGGTGCCGATGATCGACCGCCTCAACACGAACTCCATCAGCACGAACAGGATAACCAGGAGCACAAGTGAGGCCAGGTCGATGCTCACGGTACCAATTCGCAACGGAGGGATCACACGCCTCAACGCGTTGAGAGGGGGATCAGTGACGCTCCACACGATTTCCAGCCCCACCGATGCCCCGCGCCCCGGCTGCCAGCGGCGGCCGTACTGCAGGACCGCGCTCAGGACGAACCGGGCCAGCAGGACGAGCAGGAAGAAGTACAGCACCAGATACAGCACTTGCAGCACGATCGACAACACGGCAGGTGACGTCCCTCGGGTCGGGCGGGGCTAGCTCAGGCTGAAGAAGCCGCCCTCGGCGATCTTGGCCTTGTCCTCCGCGGTGACCTGGACGTTGGCCGGTGAGAGCAGGAACACCCGATTGGTCACGCGCTCGATCGTACCCCGCAGCCCGAACGCGAGGCCGGCGGCGAAGTCGACAAGTCGACGCGCGTCCGCCTCGTCCATCTCGGTGAGGTTGATGATCACCGGAACGCCGTCCCGGAAGTGCTCACCGATGGTGCGCGCCTCGCGGTACGTGGTGGGGTGCAGCGTGGTGATCTGGTAACGCTGCTCCTCCTCGGCCATCACCGCACGCTCCCGGGGTTGTGCCTGCGGCGCCAGGGCCAGGTTGTCGCGCGTGTGGTAGGTCAACGCGCCCGACGTGTCCCCGGCCGACGGCCGGGTGATGGAGCGGACGCTGGACCGCTCGGCCCGCTCCGGCCGGTCGGTGTCGCCCCGCTCGCCGTCGGCCGCCCGGGCGGCGGCGCGCTCGGAGAGCCGGCCACGGTCACCGAGCCGGGACCGGGGCGCCGGCGGCTCCTCGGAGTCGTCCTCGTCCTCGTCGGCGAACTCCTCCGAGTACCGGCTCTGCCGGTAGCGCGAATCGCGGTAGCCACCCTTGTCGTAGCCACCGTCGTCGTAGGCCCGCTCGTCGTCCTCTTCGACCAGACCGAGCCAGACCCCCGCCTTGCGCAGTGCACCCATCCCGCGCCCTTCCCGTCCGCCGTGCGGCACGCGCCCCCGTACCGTGTCGCTTGTCGCGAGTGGACCACTTCTGCCCACCGGAGCGGATCGGCAATCCCCTGGCGCGCGATTCGCGTCGCGTGCCACGACCCCCGACAACGGGACGCCGCTCCCTCAAAACAACACAGCTGTAATTTGCTTCCCGCGGTCAGGCTACCGCAGCGTGGGACGCATTCCGAGCAACGCGCTGCCGACGCGGACATGTGTCGCGCCGTACCGGATCGCGATCTCCAGGTCGCCGCTCATCCCGGCGGAGAGCGCGGTGGCTCCCGGATGGACCGCCCGGAACGCGGTGGCCACCTCGGCCAGCCGGGCGAACGCCCGCTCCGGCTCCCAGCCCAGCGGCGCGACCGCCATCAGGCCGGTCAGCCGCAGCGCCTCCGCGCCGGTTACCGCCTCGGCGACCGCGTCGAGCCCGGCGCCCGGGTCGGCCGAGTCCGGCAACGCCCCGCCCCGGGCCGCGTCACCGTCGATGCTGACCTGGACCAGCACCTCCAGCGGCCGGTCCCGCGCCGCCGACGACGCCGTGTCCAGCGCCCGCGCCAGCCGGACACTGTCGACCGAGTGCACGACGTCGGCGTAGCGGACCACCGAGCGGGCCTTGTTGCGCTGCAACTGCCCGATGAAGTGCCACCGGGCAGTCACCCCGGCCGCGGCCACCTCGGCGGCCTTGGCGGCCGCCTCCTGGTCGCGGTTCTCCCCCACGTCGACGACGCCGAGCCCGGCCAGGGCCACCACGTCCCCGGCCGGGTAGGTCTTGGTCACCGCGATCATGGTGACCTCGGACTCGTCCCGTTCCGCGGCGGCACAGGCGTCCGCGATCCGGGACCGTACGCGGCCCAGGCCGGCCGCGATCTCGGCGCGCCGGTCCGGGCGCACCGTGGCTTGGCTGTCGGTCATCGCGGTGCTCAGGAACCGTTCTTGAGGAAGTCGGGCACGTCGACGTCGTCGAAGAGGACCCGGCGGGGCGACTGCTGCGGGGCCGGCATGGTGGCCGGCGGGGCGACCGGTGCGCTCGGCTGCGCCGGCTGGTTCTGGTTGCTCTTGCGGGGCGGCTCGGCCGCCTTGTACGCCGGCGCGCCCCCGTCGAAGCCCGCCGCGATGACGGTGACCCGCACCTCGTCGCCGAGGGCGTCGTCGATGACGGCGCCGAAGATGATGTTCGCGTCCGGGTGGGCCGCGTCGGTGACGAGCTGGGCCGCGTCGTTGATCTCGAACAGGCCGAGGTCCGACCCGCCGGCGATGGAGAGCAGCACGCCGCGCGCGCCGTCCATGCTCTGCTCCAGCAGCGGGCTGGAGATGGCCGCCTCGGCCGCCTCGACGGCGCGGTTCTCGCCGCGCGCGCTGCCGATGCCCATGAGCGCGCTGCCCGCGCCGCTCATCACGCTCTTGACGTCGGCGAAGTCCAGGTTGATCAGACCCGGCGTGGTGATCAGGTCGGTGATGCCCTGGACACCGGAGAGCAGCACCTGGTCGGCGGTGCGGAACGCGTCCATCATGCTGATGTTGCGGTCGCCGAGCGCCAGCAGCCGGTCGTTGGGGATGACGATCAGCGTGTCGCACTGGTTGCGCAGCTCGTCTATTCCGGACTCCGCCTGCACCTGGCGGCGCTTGCCCTCGAACGAGAACGGCCGGGTGACCACACCGATGGTCAGCGCGCCGAGCTTGCGGGCGATGTTCGCCACCACGGGCGCGCCGCCGGTGCCGGTGCCGCCGCCCTCGCCGCAGGTCACGAAGACCATGTCGGCGCCCTTGAGCACCTCCTCGATCTCGTCGCGGTGGTCCTCGGCGGCGTTCTTGCCGACGTCGGGGTTGGCGCCGGCGCCGAGCCCACGGGTCAGCTCGCGGCCGACGTCGAGCTTCACGTCGGCGTCGCTCATGAGCAGCGCCTGCGCGTCGGTGTTGATCGCGATGAACTCGACGCCCTTGAGCCCAACCTCGATCATCCGGTTGACGGCGTTGACGCCGCCGCCACCGATGCCGACGACCTTGATGACCGCCAGGTAGTTGTGCGGAGGTGTCATCTCCGGTCCTTTCCCTTCGAGATTGGCATGGGCCGACCGGGTAAGGCCTGGCCAAACCAGCGGTCGACGACAGCTGTCACCAGTGAGCGCGAGGATCAAACCCTCACCCTCTACTAGAGGCTTACACTTATGTCAACCACTGATCCCCTTCGGGGCAACGTAAGCGCCCTCACGCGATGAGCCAAGGACCCGCTCGGCGTGTCGCCGCCGGAGCGGGACGGGTCACGTCGTCGGCTGAGCCACCGGTCACCGCAGGGTCACCACGTCCGGCGCGCTGACGTCGATGGTGTCGGCCTTCCGGTCGAGCAGGGCGCTGGCCACCCGGGCCTTGTCCGCGCCCCGGGTCGCGTCCCCCCAGACCACCACCCGGTCGCCGCGCAGCCGCAGCGTGATCCGGGCCAGTCCCTCGACGGTCACGTCCACCAGCTCGGCACGCAGCTGCGGGGTGAGCGCGCCGAGCACTTCCAGCGCCGCCCGGGTCGGCCCGTCGCCCGGGCCCGGCTCGGCGAGCCGGACCAACGGCAGGCCGTCCGGCTGCCGTGGCACGGTGCGGAAGACCACGCCCGCGCGGTCGATCACCACGAACTGCTCCCCGCGCGGCACCACCGCCACGCCGGTGCGCTCGGTCACCCGCACCACCAGCGTGTCCGGCCAGTCCCGGGTCACCACCGCCCGTTCCACCGCCGGCAGCCCGCCGACCCGCCGCGCGGTGGCGGCCAGGTCCACCCGGGCCAGCGGGGCGTCGTCGGGCACCGCGGCCGCGTCGCGGACCTGCACCGTGGTCACCAGCTCGGCGCCCTCGACGCGGACCTCGCGCACCCCGAACAGCCCGGTGCCGAGCAGGGTCCAGGCGACCAGCGCGGCCACCCCGAGCACGCCCGCGGCGACCGCCCACGGCAGCGCCGCGCGCATCCGGCGCTGCCGGGCCCGGGCCATGAACCGGCGGGTCGAGGCGGGCACCGCGTCGCTGCCGGCCCGCACCAGCTG